>NZ_JBFUBR010000022.1:0-77646 GCF_056405655.1 Pseudomonas sp. P1_F7 | reverse complement strand
GTAATTTGGGTGGTTCGCAGATTTTGTGTTCAAACCGCTGAACCTGTGGGAGCGAGCTTGCTCGCGATGACGGAGTGTCAGGCGACACCGATGCTGAATGTGCCGGCCTCATCGCGAGCAAGCTCGCTCCCACAGTGATTTGGGTAGTTCGCAGATTTTGCGTACAGCCGCTGTACCTGTGGGAGCGAGCTTGCTCGCGATGACGGCATGACAGCCAGCGATGCAGCGACTGCCAGACCACTTCCAAAGGATTTGCAACACTCAGCGCCGTGGCTCGACCACCAATAACAACGACTGTGGCACAGGGCTTTGCGGGTGCTGCGGCTCTTGCAAGCTGGTCAGCACAAAGCCCGCCATGTCCAGCGCGTTCAGCCAACTGGACAACGTGCGAAAATACCACGGCATCGGCTGCCACTGCCCCTTGAACGTGGAGAAGGTTTCTTCCCGCCAGCCATCCTGATAATCGCCCACCGCAGTCGTCCACGGATGCAGCGTCTGGATCACCAGCGCGCCTCCCGGGGCGAGAAGGCTGTTCATGGCGGCGAGCAGGGGGATGATGTCCTGATGCAGCAGGGCGAAGTTGGCGCAGATCAGGTTGTAGTCGCGGCCGATGTCGACTTGCGCCTCTGCCAAGGCTTCATAACTCGCCACATGCACCGGCGATGAACCCGCCACCCGCGCCGCCTCCACCAGCGTCGCATCGCCATCGACACCGACCGCCTCGATACCCCGGTCTGCCAGCGCACGCAACAACCAGCCTTCACCGCAACCCAGGTCGAGCACACGCTCGGGCTGGCGGCCGAGCACCGCCAGCAGGATGGCCTGGTCGGTGACCTTGAGGCGGCTTTCGATGGTGCCCGTGCGGATGGCTTCGATCCAGGCCTGGGCGTTGTGGTGCCAACTGTCGAGGAGGATGGATTCGGGGGCGGGCATGTCGTTGTCCGGCGCTATGGTTTGGATCAAAGGATAGGGCAAGGGCGCCAATCAGCCATTGCCAGTACAGACGATTTGAAGGTGGAACCGGTTCTGGCCGGTTCCACCGACAGCGCAGCGAAGGATGGACGCGTGGCTAGTCGCCTTTGGTGCTTGCCAAATGATAGGCAACCAACGCGTTAGCGTGGCCATGACCCATACCGTGCTCGGTTTTGAGCCAGGTCACCATTTCCATGTGTTTCTTGTTGCTGACGGTTTTGAGCAGATCCAGCCAATGGGTGATCGGTTGCCCATACTTTTTTTCAATTGACGGGAAGTACGAAGCCGGTCCTTTCGTTTTTGTATCTTCGGTCACGATGCAAACTCCCTTTTCGATTTTCCAGGTTCGAAAACAGCGCCGGTTACGTTACTTATTTGCCGTCAACGAGTCTATCGTCCGAGAGACGAAGCAAGGGGGACTTGAGCATGGCGTGGCATCCGTTCTTGTTCTTGAGCGCAGGTTTGCGGGCTCTATCGATGAGTACCGCAGCGGTGAACTGAATATGAGTTTTGTCGACGTGGCCCAGGCTCAGTTGTTCCGCACTCAACATGAGATCGATCAGGGCGAGGGTAAACTGTGTGCACAGGGTCATGCCTGGGGCTTCAACGATTCCAGCTATTTCTCTACAGCGTTCAAGGTCCGCTTCGGTGTTTCTCCTGACGAGTACCGTAAGTGCTACATCAATGCCTCGTTTGAAACTCTGTGGGCGGGCGCGTTTTTTCCCAGTTGCACGAACTGAGCAGCACACTCCCTCAAACATCACCGCCAACAACGTAGTGGGTACCTTCGTCGCCATCTACAGCCTCACCACCGAATGCCATCCGACTATCAAGATTACCGTCCGTCGTCTTTATTTGAATTCAAAAGCCCAGTTCAAAAAAAGAACCTTTAAAAAATAAGAAATTTCTTACTCCGTCCTACAAAAGTCTGAGTGCGGTGCTATTCGGGCTGTTTCAGTTTGGAGTCAATTTTGATGTGGGTTTTTAAATGCTTATGGATATCTGTGAATGTGATGCGATTTTTTAAACTTGAAGTAAACTAAAAGCGAACCGGATATCTTGCGCGAATCTTCCTGAAATATTGAGTGAAAGTTCCTACATCAAAAAAAATGACCTCTTGCGCCAAGTTCTGAAAATTACTAAATATAGAGGTGTCACTAATTCTGGTGGCGCTTCCTCTAACTGCGAGTAATCACTGATGAATAGCGAAAATTTTGGAGACGTTCTTTATTTTGGCGATGAGTTTGAATACGGCTCATGTCCACATATGGCTGGAGGCTCCGGTAGTCAAGGTGGATGTGGAGGTAGTGGTGGATGTGGGGGTGGGGGAGGTTGTAAAGGTGGAAGTGGCGGTAGCGGTGGTAGCGGCGGGAATGCTGTAACTACCCAAGTATCCTCCGACAACGACTGATGACTCATCGAACATGGCTTTTCTGGTCTTGGCCAGAAAAGCCATGCAAAGGATCTGCGTAATGATCAATATACAAAGTTATGAAATTCTTAATTTTCCTGCTGGTAATTTGGTGGTTTCAAAAAGAGGGGTATCGAAGATAAGCTCGCCACCATTGCTGGCGGCCCTGACTAAATTAAAGAGCTATAAAAATATTTCAAAGGATGAGTTCAATGAAATTTTGTCGGAGCATGGTTTGAATCCAGAGGCCGCTTATGAGTTTTTAGAAAAAACACTCTCCATCAGGGAAAACGTTGGTAGCGTGTATTTTGAAAAAACGATCGTGGCCCATGATTGGAGTGAAAATAGCGACTTTGAAGAGTTGTTGAGAAGTGAAATTGATACTCCGCTGGAAGTAAGAAATATCTCAGAATCGCTCAAGGATGTTGTTTTGGGTAAGAAGTATTACATAGTTATCGCTTGCATGAACTATGATTATGATTTTATAGAGAAAATATACTTCGATCTTGTAAGTGTGGCGCCGGACAGCGCGATCAGTGTTTGTTATCGTACGGGTAATTCTTACTGCATTAGTCAACCATATTTGCCGAAAGTCGGAAATCCATGTCATTTTTGTAGCATAGACAGACTGATAAACTATGAAGAGTATCACAGTAGCAGGAGTACTTGGTCAAAGCTCCTGCGGTTTTGCAAAAGCAAGCATATAGCAGTTCCTACCAGTCCGCTAAATATTCTGCAGCGATCTTTGGTTGTTGGTGCGATTATTAATAAAATAAAGTTGCTAGCGAGTCTTGATGGCGAATGTCGCTATCAAGATAATATACTTCAAGACTCTTACATTGATTTTAATGGTAGTTTTGTGAGAGATGTCCCGGTTTCTCACTGGCATATGTGCGACTGCCTGAGGATGCAGGGATGAAATATATACCCCATGACTACTATCTAAAGTTTATGAGCTCAACTGTTCATGCAGAGACTCTGGATTTTCATGCAAAGGGAAATTATACGATTCACGACGCGTTCAAACATGCTACTCGTCTCCACAATGTCAGCGATGAGCAGCTTGCCAAATTGACCGGGAATGAACTTAGGCTTTACCCAGATCTTAATTTGGTTCTTCCAGTTCGCTCTCAATTAAATAGGGATTCGATTGTTTGTCGTAATGAATCTTGTGAAGCTTTTTCTAGCGCAAATATAGATTTTTCCAAGGTCGAAAAACTAATCTCCCCTATGCTTTCATTAAGAGAGGATAGTTATAAGCGTGGATACCCAAGCGGCGGTGCGCTATATCCAGTTGAAGTGTTTGTTTGTTCTCTCATGGAAGATGAGAAAAGTTGGCCCTGTCCTGAAAAAATATTGCATTTACTACCGCAGTCGAGAGGGTTTGAAGTAATGCAGGATACACAAAATATCCATGACCTTAAAAATGCAATTTTGTCTGCTCCAGGAAATATTGGTACACCGCGTATAGCAATAGTTTATGCCGTCTACATACCTAAAACGCTGTTCAAATACAGGTATCGAGGGTACAGACTTGCGCTAATGGAGGTCGGATCAATTTATATGCTCATCGAATTGCAAGCTAAAAAGCTTGGGTTGCGATGCAGGTTGTGGTCCGCGTACACAGACACGATGCTGAGTAAGGCAATAGGTCTTAATCCAACGCTTTTCTTTCCTATGTGTGTGCACTTTATTGGTGAACAATGTGATCCTATATAACTCTAGTTACTACTCATCGTTACCAGGGGCTCTGATTTGTCAGCCGGCCTGTTTACTATCTCTTCCATTTTCCGTTGAAGTGGAAGATCCGTGGTTAAACGGAGGGTCTGGAATAGGAAACGGTTCAACTTCTATAAAGGCGGCGCTAGGTGAGTACTTTGAAAGACGACATTTTTATATGGAGGTTAAGTCTGACGTAATGGGGGATATCAATCATTCATTGACGAGATTGGAAGCTAGCAAATTTATCTATGCTTTTTCTCAAACTAATGAGAGTAATTTGACATCCGCACAGCTTGCCAAACATTCATATAATTTGACGGAGGTATTGCGCGTATCGGATTTTTCTTGTTGTCACATACCTACCGCATGTATTTCTCTTAATTATCATAAAATTGAAAGTGAAAATGCAATATATCCTCTGCGAGATACCTGTGGTTGTAGTTTTCATTATCGATTTGAAGATGCAGTATTTGGGTCAATAAAGGAATATTTGGAAAGGCAGTTTCTAGCAAGATTTTGGCTCACAAAAGAATGCGTTCGACTAATTTCGGAGTCTGATATCAAAGTGGCCCTGAGCGAAAGTCGCGTTAGTATGTTATACGGCGCACTATGTAAGTCAGGTGAGATTACGATCATCGATATATCTGATCCTGATTATCCCGGTTCATGTTTGCTGGCTGTTTACGGTCAAAAGGATAGCAAACGTCATGTTAGGTACTGCGCCGGTATGTCGTATGCAGAAACGCAAAGCGCCGCACTTGAAAAGTCGATCCATGAATTGTGGCAAACCTACAGATTTATTGATTTTTTTCGAGCTACTGAGAGTGATGTCGAGGAAGTTGAAGATTCGTATTTAAAATATTTTTTAAGCTGCAATACTTATGAAACATACAAAGAGATAATTTCTGTCAAATCTCGTGGCTTCGACACATCAGAGTCATCGCTTGATTTTAGCTTGTCTGGTCTTTTGGCTACGCTAAAGTCTCAGCAGATTGATGGTTATCTCTATATTAATTCTCTTGCTATGCATAGCGGTTTGTATTTTTTCTGCAAGTTTGTTTCTCCCGATTTATTTCTGCATATGAATAACTCTAGGGGGATAAATTTCCGAAATAAATACTCTGAAAAATTTTCGAGTCAGATACTTTCTGAGCGGAAAAAAATTATGGTTCCATTCCCATGAAAAGGTGACCTATGTCAAATTTTACAATACCAAGATCTTTCGCACTTGCGCGGTTATTTATGAAAGAGCAGCTAAAAGAACCTGTTGCGCTATTTTGGATAATTGTCTCCCCAGCAGCAACCTATTATTTGCTGGCTTACTCCAGGGGAGGATTTTCTCCTTCGGACATTAGCTATCTAGAAAGCACTTCCTGGTTTTACTCTTATATTTCTTCAAGTGTCGCTTTTTTTGGCTTCTCCTTTTATATCGTGGGTAGAAGGGAAAGCGGATTTATTAGGTCGTTTGTATATGCGTCCGAAGCGAGGCTGATATTTATGTTGGCACAGTTTTTTGCTTATTCACTTATTGCTTTGATTTACTGTACCGCTTTCTATACGTTGACCTGTTTTCCTTTTGGGGACTTTGATATGGCTGAGCTCTTATTGATTTTTTCTCGGTTTTATATCTGCTATGTGCTGTTTTGTGTGCTCGGGATTTTGTTGAGCTTGTTGCCTGTAAATTTTCAGAACGCCAATACCGTTTTCTCAATAACGTCATTTGGGATGCTTGCGTCAGGTATTCTCAGTATTCACGGCTCGCACCCTGCAATCGATTTTGTCAATGTATTTAATCCACTGTATGTTGCGAATGAAATTATGACTGGAGGTTTTGAAAAACACTCCATTCTGATATTTGGAATTCTAATTTCATTTGTTTTGGTCTTTTTGTTGTCGCTACGATTTATGCGCGTAAATCCAGTGTGGAGTCGATATTAATGGGCATTATTAAAGCTAAATCACTTTGCTTCGGGTTTTCTGAAAAAACAATATTCAATGATGCATCTATCAATGTGGTTCCAGGCTGTATTACCGGTCTACTAGGTCCAAACGGTTCCGGAAAGACAACGTTTTTCGATATTGTGTGTGGCCTGAAAAAGCCGAGTGAAGGACAGCTTGTCAATAGTTTTGTCAGCCGGCTTTATCTATCGCAGACAATCATGACTCCCCCCGTGCTGCGTATGTTCGATATCTTTAAAATGACAACTTTGCTTTGCTCTTCGAACCGAATATCGCAAGAGCAGGCTTTGAAAAAACTCGCTGTGTGGAGCCCAGAAATAGTTGAGCGATATAAGGAAATCTGGATAAAAAAATCTTCCGTGTGTAGTTACGGTGAAAAACGTTGGTTCTTTACTCTATCGTTGCTGGCCGTCGATGCAGATCTGGTGATACTGGATGAACCCACCGCTGGAGTTGATCCTGAATTCAGACATTATATTTGGAAGTGTTTGCGTGGAGCTGCTAATGAAGGAGCGGCGATTCTAGTGTCATCCCATAACATTGAGGAGGTAGCAAGCAATTGCGATAACTTCTACATGATCAGCGAACAACAGTTTAAACCGTTCAGTTCAGGCAAGGAGTTCATGAGTCGCTACGACGCAAGCACACTGGACGAAGCTTTTATCCGTGCGGCTGCCGCACCCGGGTTCACGGCACCTTCTGTTCAAAAGTAATGACAAGGTCACACGTATTTAGCCAGTACAGGTGCCGATCGCGCAAACGCGTAATCGTCTTATCAATTGATCAATTTGGCACAACCGCCAATACAACTGGTACGCAGGGAAAAACCTGCGCACCGCTGGAAATCGTCGAGCGCACCGTGCAGTCGTCGCACAAGGCGTTCAAGTCTGGCGTGTGAACGAACATCACACGGCAGGCGGTTTCGCCAGTTCAATCCCGGCGGCACCCAGCCGCTTGAGAATTTCAAACAGCAGCTCGCTTTTGATCGCGCCGACCGTGCGTGGGCTGCCGACATAACCGGTGATGGTCAACGTGATGCCTTCGGGTTTCAGCTGACTGAAGCGCAAAAATGGCACCGGTTTATCCAGAATGGATTCGTGTTCGGTGAAGGTGTCGAGCAGCAGGTTCTGCACCAGCTCCGGATCGATGTCCAACGGGAACATCAGTTCGAGTATCACCACGCCCTGGGCGCTGCCGCCGAGGGTGACGTTGCGCAGGTTCTGCGAAATCAGGTGGGAGTTGGGCACGATCATGATCGAGCGGTCGGCGAGTTGTATTTCCGTGGCCCGCACGTTGATCCGTCGTATATCGCCTTCGACTCCGCTGATGCTGATCAGGTCGCCGACCTTCACCGGGCGCTCGGTCAGCAGGATCAGGCCGGAGATGAAGTTCTTCACGATTTCCTGAAGGCCGAAGCCGATGCCCACTGACAGGGCACTGACGATCCAGGCCAGGTTGGTCCACTTGATCCCCAGCGACGCCAGCGTGAGCAGGACGACGGACACGTAGCCGATGTTGGCAAACAGGGTGCTCAACGAGGCGCACATGCCCGGGTCCATCTCGGTTTTCGGCAGGAACTCGTTATCCAGCCAGCGCCGTAATGAGCGAATCAGGTAGATGCCGATCACCAGGGCGAGGATGGCATTGACCAGGTTGTCCGGGACGATGTTCAGCTTGCGCAGCCCTTCACCACCGAGAATGGCCGCGGTGCCGGTGACCAGTTGCCCGAGCGTCGTACCGACCCCACCGACAAACAACGCAATGATGCCGATCAGCATCAGGATGGCGCGGCCTGCGCCGGAAAACACGGTGCAGATCTGCTCCAGCCGTGGATTGCCGATGCCCAGTAGCTGTTTGATGGCCTTGCCGGCGGGTTGCCTGGGCGAAAAAAGGTAGTCGCAGGTGTCCTGGTAAACCTGTGTGAGCAGGTAGAAACCGGCGAAGATGATGAATATCCAGACCATTTCGTAGGTGATGAACCGGGCCATTGTCACGTAGCCGATCACCAGGGCGAACAGGGACACCACCACGGCAAAGCCGGTAAACGTATAAATCAGGCCGGCGTAGGTGGTGACGCCTTCGGGAGCCTCTCCGGCAACTATCAAGTCTCGGCGCGTCTTGCTGACGCGCAACAGCAGCGCGCCGATTACCAGTGCCGCGACCAACGCCACGATGCCCCGACCGAACAGCACCACTTCGGCGCTCATGCCGGTGACATTGCTCATCTGCACCAGGGTCACCAGCACCAGCAGCAGGCTTGCCAGCAACCTTGGATAGGGTTCCATCGCCAGCGCCACCGGATCGGCAATATCGGGCAGGCGCCATGAAGGATGTTTGGTCGATAGCAACGCGCGACTCAACCCGGTGATCAGCACGCAGGTATAGGCCAGCTTTTCCAGATACTGCGCCAGATCGGCCAGCAGCGGGGTGTAGGGCAGTTGCCGGGTCCCAGCAAAATGCAGCAGTTGCAGGGCGATGCCGGCGGTCAGCACCGTCGCCACTACCGATGCCAGCGCAAGGGAGCTGCGCCGCAACCGGCCTTCAGGCATTCGATGGATGCACACCCATGCCAGAGCCCGGCCGGCGAGCTTTCGCCCCACGGTCCAGATGGCCAGGGCCAGGATCAGCAGGGCGGCCGTGATCCCGCGTTGTCCGGGTTGCCAGGCAGCCCGGTGCGTGGCCTCGAGTTGCTGGATGAGGGCGTTGAAACGTTGACGGTCATCGATCGGAAGATCGAACAATGGCGACCAGAAGCCCGGGTTCAAGATACTGCTGGTTTGCTGGGTCACTTCCGCTTCGATCAGGCTGCGCCGAATGCTGCCAATCTGGGTGATCAGCTCGGCGGCACTTATTTTCAGCGCAGCCAGGGTTTTGAGTTGGCTATCGAGCTTGTTTTTTTGCTCGCCGAGGGTGTCTCGTTGGGTGGTAATGGCAGAGGTCACCAGTGCGTTCTCGTCGAGCAGCACTGGCCCCAGCACGTTGAGTTGCGCTTGCAACTGCGCCTGCCCGGGCAGCAGCGATGCATGCAGACGATCAATATCCTGAATGAGTACTTGCACCAGGTCCTGTGAGCTTTCCAGTTGGGTGTAATTGCTGGCCTGGGACACCTGCTGCTTGAGGCTGTTCAGCTGGTTTTGCAAGCCCAGTAGATCGCTGTCGGGGATGCTGATGACCGGGGCTGCGGGGGCGGGAGCAAGGGCGTCGGCCATGTCCGCCGCCAACAGCCATCCCGGGCTGGCCGCCAGAAGCGCGAAGGCGACGTAAATCATTGACTTCAAGACATTGAACATCGGTGTGCTCGACGGGTTGTTAGTCACTTAGCCAATGAGGTTAGGTCATGACACGCACCCTGGAGCGATGTTTTGTCGAAAGTGCCCCGGCTGGTTTTCGCCCGGGCGCTACTCATGCTGTTGCCGCGCCGGGAAAAACAGTTCGAAGCAGGTGATGCCGTCGGCACTGCTGACGTGGCAGGCACCGTTGTGCAGTTGCATGATCGTCGCCACGATCGACAGGCCCAGGCCATTGGATTGGGCCGAGCGTTCGCGGGACTCGTCGACCCGGTAGAAGCGTTCGAACAGCCGTGACAGATGCTGGGCCGGGATGGTCGGGCCGTGGTTGCGCACTTGCACCTGGATGCCGTCGGCGGTCGGGGTGGCGTGGATGTACAGCTCGGAATGCGGGGCGCCGTACTTGATGGCGTTGGCGCACAGATTGGCCAATGCACGCCGCAGCAACATGGGCTCGGCCCAGATCAAACCGCTGCCCTGGGCATCGATGCAGATGCCAACGTCGGTCGCCGGGCCTTCGAAATAGTCGGCCATGCGTTGCATTTCGTCGGCGGCATCCAGTTCCTGACGCTGACGCAAGGCACTGCGCGGATCGGTGCGGGCCAGAAACAGCATGTTGTCGAGCATGCGCGCCAGGCGTTCAAGCTCTTCGACATTCGAGGCCAACAGCTGTTGATAGGCGTCGGTGCTGCGGTTCTGCTGCAAGGCCACCTGGGTTTCACCGAGCAGGTTGTTGATCGGCGTGCGCAGTTCGTGGGCCATGTCGGTCGATACCTGGCCCAGTTGGATGAAGCCTTTGTCCAGCCGGTCGAGCATGGCGTTGAAGGCGTCGATCATGGGCAACAGCTCCAGCGGCGCGCCCTGGCTGTCGAGGCGTTCATTGAGGTTGCCGACGTCGATGCTCTGGGTGTGGCGGGCCAGGCGCCGCACGGGCAACAGGCCGCGATGCACCAGCACATAACCGGACAACGCCAGCAGAATCGCCGCGACGCTGGCGAACAGGTACACATTGAGCCGGTAGTCGGCGAGCACGGCGGTGCGTTCGGTCATCAGGCGCCCGGTCACCACTTGCAGGCTGCCTAGATCACCCGAGTCGATGGTCGCCGCCAGGGCGGAAAACGGCACGCCATTGACGTTGGGCAAATGCTGCACGTCGTCCAGGGTCAGCCGATGATCCATCGCCACCGGGGTCAGCACCGGCATCTTCAGGTTGCCCGGGTTGACCACCAGCAACGGCGGCTGGCCAGGGGTGCCGATGGTCAGCAGGGCCTCGCGGTTGCCCATCATGTTCTGGAACAGCGCCGGTTTGGCCTTGATCAGGTCCAGGGTATTACTGTCGTTGAGGAAGGTGCGCAACTGGTCGATGCGGGTGATCAGGGCAATGTCGTCGCGACGGATCAACTCGCGCTCCAGGTCGCGGTACAGCGCCACGCCAAGCAGCGCCAGCGAGACAAACGCCAGCAGGGCAAACACCAGCGCCAGACGCAGGGTCAGGGAGTGGCTGAGGCGAGAGGCGGATTGCAGCGGCGTCATGGCATTCACGGGGGCGTTCAGGGTTGAGTGTCGAAGCGGTAGCCGATGCCGCGCACGCTGTGGATCAGCTTGAGCGGGAACGGATCATCGATTTTCAGGCGCAGGCGGCGCACGGCGACATCGACGACATTGGTGTCGCTGTCGAAATTCATGTCCCAGACCCGCGAGGCGATCATCGAGCGTGACAGCACTTCGCCCTGATGCGTGGCGAACAGGTGCAGCAGGGCGAACTCCTTGTTGGTCAGGGTGATGCGGTTGCCGGCGCGGCTGACGCGACGCTTGAGCACGTCGATCTGCAGGTCGTCGACGTGCAGGTGTTCTTCTTCCCGGGTAGGGCCGCGTCGGGTCAGGGTGCGCAGGCGTGCCACCAGTTCAGCGAAGGAAAACGGCTTGATCAGGTAATCGTCGGCGCCCAGTTCCAGGCCTTTGATGCGGTCGGCGATGTCATCCCGGGCGGTGAGGAACAGCACCGGTGTATCGGCTTCCTTGCGCAAGCGGCGCAGGACTTCCCAGCCATCCATCTTCGGCATCATGACGTCCAGCACGATCACGTCGAAATCGTGTTCCAGGGCCAGGTGCAAGCCATCGACGCCGTCCCGCGCCAGGCTCACCGTGTATCCGAGTTCCTGCAGGCCGTTGAGCAGGTAATTGCCGGCCTTGGGTTCGTCTTCGACTACGAGGATGTTCATCGGGACCTGCCTGTTTCGGTCGGGCTACGGGGGCGCATCAGTGGCGCAAGTGTAGCCCGATCAGCGGCGACGGCAGGCATCGGATCAGTTCTCACCAAGGCAACTCACGCCCTGGACCTGATAGTCCAGCTGGTGTTCGCGACCCTGGTGGTCGAGGTAGTTGAACTGCGCCGGGACGATGCCGCACTTGCCGTTGAGGTCGGTCATCGACAGCACTTTGGCCACATCCACCGGGACATAGAAGCCGTCTTTGTCGTGGATGACCGGCGAGGTGGACTGGGTAGCGGCAAACGCCGAACCGGTGGCGAGCAGGGCGGCAAAGCCCGCGATCAACATTTTCATGACGAATCTCTCTCTACAAGGGCAGGGTGGCTGCCGGTGGTTGGCCTGACAGTGAGTTCAGGTTAACGAGGCGATCCGGACAGCCGACCAACAGCTTGATGACAAAGTTGTAATGAAAGGATGGCGAGAGCACCCAGGTCCCTGTGGGAGCGAGCTTGCTCGCGATAGCGGTGTGTCAGACACCGAAAATGTCGACTGACACTCCGTCATCGCGAGCAAGCTCGCTCCCACAGGGTGGTGCAGCGCTTTAAAACAAATCAACCCACGGATCCATGGCCTAAGCTTGTTCGCAGGCCCATGTTCATCGCACACCTCGATGGGCAAACGGCACCTATAAAAACAATGCAATCAGGAGATGCCCATGTCCGCTTTGATCCGTCGTTTCAGTCGCTGCATGGCCGCTGGTTTGACCGCTGCCGTGCTTGTCGCCCCCGCCTTCGCGCTGGATACCGTGAAATTCATGGCCCCGGGCTCGGTGGGCGGTGGTTACGACCAGACCGCCCGGGTGCTGGGCAAGGCCATGGTCGAAGCCAATACGGCCAAGGCCGTGACCTTCGAGAACAAGGGCGGGGCGGGCGGAACCCTGGGGCTGGCGCAATTTGCCAACAGCACCAAGGGCGATCCGAATGCACTGTTGGTGGTCGGGGCGATCATGGTCTCGGGCATCGAACAGAACAAACCGCAGATCAGCCTGAAGGATGTGACACCCATTGCACGGTTGTTCACCGAGTACAACGTGATCGCCGTGCGCAAGGAGTCTGAATACAAGACCCTCGATGACCTGATCAAGGCTTTCAAGGCCAATCCAACGAGCATCACCTGGGGCGGTGGCTCCAAGGGCTCGGTGGATCACATCGGCATCGCCGAACTGGCGGGCAAGCTGGACGTGCCGGTCAACAAGGTCAACTACGTAGCCTTCGGTGGCGGTGGCGAGGTGGTTGCCCAGGCGCTGGGCGGCCAGCTCAAGGTGATCACCGGCGGTTACGCCGAGCTGGGCCAATACATCAAGACCGGTCAGTTCCGGGTCCTGGCCATCGGCGCGCCGGAGCGCGTTCCCGGCATTGAGGCACCGACCCTCAAGGAGAGCGGCTATGACGTGACGATCGGCAACTGGCGCGGCGTTTACGGTGCAGCGGGCCTCACCCCGCAGCAGCGTAAAGAAGTGATCGACGCTGTCGTGGCCGCCACCAACAGCAAGGTCTGGCAGGACAATATCCAGACCAACGCCTGGACGCCCAGCGTGCTGACCGGCGATGAGTTCGGCAAATTCGTCGAGGAAGAACACGTGCGGTTGCACGCCATGCTGGTCAAGGTCGGGCTGATTTGAAATGGCCACACTACGCGCAGTGGTGCCGACGCAATTGGCGGTCGGCATCGGCCTGATCGCCATCAGCGTCGTGTTGGCGATTGGTGCCTACCGGTTTCCGCCCGAAATGGGCTTCGTCATCCTCCCGGCGTACGTTTATCCCTTTGTCGTGGCAGGGTTTCTGGGCGCAGTGGGGCTGCTGCTGGGGTATCAGGCCATCAGTGGCGGCTTTCGCGAACTGGATAACGACACCCCGACGGTGCCCGGTGGAAAAGCCGGTGCGGCCTGGGTGACCGCGGGGCTTGTCGGGGTGGCGGTGCTGATCAACCTCATCGGTTTCGTGCTGGCCGCCGGATTGCTGTTTGCCTGTTCGGCGCGGGGTTTTGGCAGCCGTCATCCGCTGCGGGACCTGGCCATCGGCATTGCCTTGACCCTGCCGATCTACTGGCTGTTCAACGCCGGGCTGGGGGTTTCCCTGCCGTCGCTGATCAACATCTGGCTTTGAAAGGAGATCGACACTGTGGACATTCTTTCAAGCCTGGCGATGGGTTTTTCCGCGGCGCTGACACCGATCAATCTGATGTGGGGGTTCATCGGCTGCCTGCTTGGTACCGCCATCGGCGTGTTGCCGGGGATCGGTCCGGCGTTGACGGTGGCGCTGCTGCTGCCGATCACCGCCAAGGTCGACCCCACTGGCGCGCTCATCATGTTCGCCGGTATCTACTACGGCGCGCAGTTCGGCGGTTCCACCACTTCGATTCTGCTCAACACCCCTGGCGAGTCGTCGTCGATGGTCACGGCGCTGGAAGGCAACCTGATGGCGCGCAACGGCCGGGCCGGGCCTGCGCTGGCAACGGCGGCGATCGGCTCCTTCGTCGCCGGCACCATCGCCACGATTTTGCTGACGCTGTTTGCGCCCATCGTGGCCAGGCTGGCACTGAACTTCGGTCCGACCGAATACTTCGCGATCCTGGTGCTGTCGTTCACCACCGTGTCGGCGGTGCTCGGCGCCTCGATGCTGCGCGGCTTTGCCTCGCTGGGCGTTGGGCTGACCATCGGTTTGATCGGCCTGGATTCGACCTCGGGTATTGCCCGCTACACGTTGGGCGTTCCCGAACTGGTGGACGGTATCGAGGTGGTGCTGGTGGCGGTCGGTTTGTTCGCGGTGGGCGAGGCCTTGTACAGCTTGCTCTATCAGACAGAAGCCAACGAGGGCCGGCACCGCCTGACCTCGTTGTGGATGACCCGCGCTGACTGGAAACGCTCGGTGCCCGCGTGGCTTCGGGGCACGCTGATCGGTTTTCCGTTTGGTTCGATTCCGGCCGGTGGCGCCGAGATTCCGACTTTCCTGTCCTATTCCACCGAACGCAAACTCAGCAAGTATCCCAAGGAGTTTTCCGCCAACAAGGGCGAGGGCGCCATCGAAGGCGTCGCCGGCCCGGAAGCGGCCAACAACGCCAGCGCGACTGGGTCCCTGGTACCGTTGCTGACCCTGGGCATCCCGACGTCCGCGACCGCTGCGATCCTGTTGGCGGCGTTCCAGAACTACAACCTGCAACCGGGGCCGATGCTGTTCGAAACCTCCGCCGACCTGGTCTGGACGCTGGTGGCCTCGCTGTACATCGGCAACGCGATTCTGCTGGTGTTGAACCTGCCGCTGGTGGGGCTGTGGGTCAAACTGCTGCAAATCCCCCGGCCGTACCTGAACGCCGGCATCCTCGTATTCGCCACCATCGGCGTGTATGGCATGCGCCACTCATCCTTCGACCTGATCCTGATGTTGGCCATTGGCTGGGGCGGGGTGCTGATGCGCCGCTTCGACTTCCCCGTCGCCCCGGTGATCGTCGGCATGCTGCTGGGGCCGATGGCGGAGAAACAACTGCGCAACGCCTTGTCCATCAGCCAGGGCGACTGGACGGTGTTCGTCACGCAGCCGATCTCGGCGTTCTTCCTCGCCCTGACGCTGCTGGTGCTGGTGGTGCCCCATGTGTTGCATAAACGCGGCATAAAGTTGCATGAGGATGATTGAGCGCATCGAATGTCTGTGAGTCAAATGCAATTAATGTGTGAGCGGATTTACTAATATGGGGCCTCAGTTGTAATAGAACAGTATTGGCGATCTAGTTGCCGGAGACGCTCTCGTTTTAGAAAGTGATTTTGATGGCCGTTACAGCTTGGGGGGGGCGCCGTAATCTTGTTGGCAAGAAAACACCGGCGCAAGGCCGGTGCCGAGGGGGCGGGAAAATCGGTAGCCGCGAGCAAGTATGGCACGCTAGATTATATGGAAATTAGATGTGGCTATGTTATTTGTACTCACACTGACTTTTTTCATGGTTCCAGCGGCCGCCATTGTCCAAACATGTATCTATTTTAATCTGCTTGCAGCCGGTTTGGGCTATTAGCAAAAAAAGCAGTATGATTTTTTCATTGTATTAATACCCGTTGTCTAATCCGGCCGGCCTAAATATAGTACACAGCAACTCTTCCGTGCTTACAGCGGGGTGTTCAAAGTTTTTCGGCCCAGGGTATCAATCTTAGCCAGCAGACGGTATCAAACTTTCTGGCCCCACACTTGTAGGCGCTGGCTCAACGTAACACCGTGCCGGCCTAACCTGATACTTAAAACCGAAAAAATCTGAACACCCTGCTGGGGAAGTTGAAACGGCTGGCCCCAATATCAAACAGCTGAGCGACTACGCCGCAGCGCGAGAGATCGTTGATGCGCTCAAGAGCGAGATTTGGTGGGAACGCTACAGCCTAAGTCGTAGCGTTCTGTTTTACACGGGGTAAATGCCCCGTCCTACAGGGCTATTTATCAACGCATGGCGTCGATAACTTTTCTTCAATTTCTGGTGCACTTGCCTTGCCATAAGTGTTGCCTTGGCGAATCCAGCCAAATCGATCAATGTAAATTTCTTTTCCCGGAAGGCGAATAAGAGCTCTTGTATTTCCAGGCTTGTAGTCGGGTGCCTCATGGCTAGGAAATAGTTGAGGGCTTAACGACTCTGCTGCAGAGACAGATATGGCTCGCTTCTCAAATGCACGCGCCTCAATTGATGACTCGCTCTCAGGGGTGTATAGCTCGGCATCAAAAGGAATCCAATATGCCTCGGCGCACTCAGCTTTCACGAACTGAGGTGCTGCAATCGCTAAGAATAACAATGTAGTAGACATTTTGTTCATGTTTAGCATCCGCATGACTTGTATTCATAAGTAGTTCTTTCTGGAAGGCCAAGCTCTCTTCTCACTGGGTTCTCGTTGGCATTCACATTGTTCATCTGGTTTGCCCCATCATCCCATGTCTTGGTTGCCGCATGTCCAACCTCATGTGCCATGATTGTGGTCGTATTGGCACGTTGATCACCTTGGGTTGTATTCGTCATGGGACTATAGTTCGGGTCAATTCTAATTGCCCGAACCTTGCCTTCATACCAAGCGGAGTTATGAGAGTCTTTCGATGTGATCAGATAGTAGTTGGGGGCCTCCTCCAGTTTCCTACAAATTTCCTCCCCATGTTTTGTTTTTCTTACCTCGTCATAAGCTTTTTCTAAAGCTGCGCTACCGGGAGAGTCATCAAATCCTACTGCCAATCCATATGGGTCTATAAGCTTAATCGGGTTTGCATAAACATATCCGTAAGTATTTAGCCCGCCGTTAAGCCCAATCGGATCACTTTCCACATAGCGCCCGGTCTGCGGGTCGTAATCCCTGAAGTAGTTGTAATTGAGCAGTGTTTGCGCGTCATAAAACTGACCAGGGAATCGCAATGGAATGCGGGTGATAACTCCGTCTCCGTCTACATCCTCATTCGGCGCCGCGTCGCCGTACGCATCACTCACCCAACTCCACACCACTCGATCCGTACTTGCCAGTCGTGGTGTATTCAAGTGATCCGGGTGAAGGTAGACTAGTTCGCTGTCAGCATAAGAGCCTTGGTTGTAAGTTAACTTAAATTGTGCGATAGGCATGCCCTTAAGCCAGATCCAATAGTAGGTCAACGTTTGTTGACCAATAGGATTGTAATCCGTCTGTCCGATCAGTTCTCCCGCCAGTCCGTAGAGGTAGACGCTACCGCTAATGATTGCACCGCTCATAGGGTCATAGTTGATTTGGATGCTTCTTTGGCCTTTTGCGTTATAAGCATAGGACGCCATTTTTTGTGTCCCCGCTTGATAAGCCGCGTTCATCCGCCCGCTGTCGTCGTAGGTGTAACTCAATCCATTGCTGTATTGTTTCACATTGCCAGCGGCATCATAGGAGAGTGCAAACCCGTTAACGGTCTCGAGTTGGTTGCTGTCCGCTGCCACGGTAGTGTACTGAGAATCGATGATGTCGCCGGTTATGAGATCGGTTGTAGTGCGCAGGGTGCGATTGCCCCCAGCATCGAGGAAATAGTCCTTATGGGTGTTGGTTGTCTGCTCCCGCGTCAGGCGGTTAAGAGCATCATATTGATACTGCACCGCCCCCCAGAGGTTGTTTTTTTTGTCGATTATATTGCCCACCGAATCATGCCTGTATTGATTCTGCCACGTGCCGACGCTTTGGGTGGTGAGTTGGTAGTTCTGATCGTAAGTGCGGGTCAACGACATACCATTCCCCCAGGTCATTTGCGACACTGGGCCGAAGGGGGCATAACCGATATTGCTGGCGATAGAAAATGTTTTACCCATAAAAACGACACTTACCGCACTGATTTGACCCGCGACATCATGAGCGTAGTTCAGTGCGATGTCGTCAGAGTAGTTATGATTCGTCAGCTGTCCAATACTGTCATAGGTGAAACTCTGAGGGATCCTCACGCTGATCTCATTCAGGTTCAGGATACTCTCCTTTGCGATGAGCAGTCCGCGTCCGTCATATTTGTAAGAGGCTGTGCCACTGGCATCCTGAATGCTGGTAAGACGCCCTATACCTTTATTATCAGCGGCACTTTGATCGTAAGTGTATAGCACGTCCAGCGCTGGGTTTGACGGATAGTGCTGGGCGACTAGGCGGTTCAGTGCGTCGTATTGGTACGTACTGATTACACCTCGGGCGTCGGTTTTCTGAGTGAGGTTTCCGCTGTTGTCGTAGGTAAAGGATGAAGTGCCACTATCCGGGCTTTGCACCTGTATGACCCGACCATGATTGTCATAGACGTACTGCGTCGTTACTCCGCGCGGATCCACAAACTGGGTGAGTTTGTCGTCCGTATTGTGAGTCAGCTCACTGATTCCACCGAGTGGATCCGTCACTTGAGTGACCCGACCCAAGGCGTCAAATACCTGACTGGTGGCGTTACTGCGGGCATCGGTGTGTTGAGTCAACTGGCTGTTGAGGTCGTAGGCATATCGGGTTGTTTGGCCGCTAGCTCCGACATGATTCAGTAAACGCCCTAGTTCGTCATAGGTACGTTGCTGTTGATGTGTCAGAGCACCGCTGGCATCCCTGATTTGCTCTACCGTGCGATTGCCCATTGCATCAAGGGTATAGCTCCGGCTCTCCCCCAAGGCATTGGTTACACCTGTCAGGCGACGAGCATCGTCATAGGTATAAGCTAGAAAGCTGCCATCTGGAGCGGTGATCCGAATGAGGTCGCCGACTGCGTTGTAAACATATTGAGTGGTAGAGTCAGCCGTACTGCTGGAGGCCAGCCAGCCTTGCCGGGTGTACGTAAATGTAGTTACAACCCCATTGGGATCAGTAACTGTTTGCGGCCGTCCCTGGCTATCAAAATTAGATAGAGCGACGACTTGGCCGAGCGCGTTGATAATTGTGTTCAATTTACCTTGAGCGTCATAAGTATATTGCGTGACGTCGGCCACGTCGATTCGCGGCCCATCGATGCTGGCGACTTGACCAAAGGCCGTGTAAGTGTAATTAATCGTACTATCGGTAGATGCACGCAGTGTTACCGATGTGCAAGCCACTAACACAGAAAGAGTGCCAAGGCAAGACGCAGGAAATGACATGATTAGATCCTTCTAAAATTTGGAAGCTCAGTTTGAGGTGACCTGTTTACTTGAGAGCCTTCCGTTGTCATCGTAGGTGTAAAGCTTGGTTTGACTGGGTTCGATTACCTTTGTTTTTAAATGGCGTGAAGGGTCCCATTCGGTAATAGTTGTTCGGGCGAGTAGTGTGCCACTGGCTTCAGTGCGACTAACCTCCAATCCTCTATTATTGTAATGAAAGACAGTAATATTCCCTAATGCATCGGTTTTCTCGGAAATCTGGCCGCGGTCATTGTAGGAAAGAGTTGAATTGCTAAGTGGGCAATTGCTTGATGGCTGGCCAGTAATGGATGTTACTTTCTTAACGCCTTGAGTGGTTTCGAATTTATAAATTGTTGTTCTTCCGAGTTCGTTGGTGACGGAAGTCGATCCATCAATGTTATATGTAATGGTTTTTTTATAGGCTCCATTGGCATGTTCACTTGATATGGCACGACCCTGCTCGTCATAGTTCCAAGTTGCAAAGCGTACCCCTCTTTCATCCACCATGCCCGTGAGGAGGTTTGAGTTCGTACTGACCTCATATAAGTAGGTCCTGTGTTCTGTGGTTTCGTCGCCCTGATATTTGATGCTGACAGAGCTTAACTGTCCATGATCATTATAGGAGTAGGTAATTTTCACATCTTGGTTCTCTACAGAAAGTGGCTGGCCTAGCCCGTATTCTTTTAATGTCAAGTATTTTCCGTACTCGTCTGTCAAGGTTACTGCATCCCCTGAGTAGCTGATCATTACCTTCTGGCCGAGGGAGTTGTTTTTTGAAATTAGTTTTCCCTGATAATCAAATACTAATTTTTCATTGTTGGAGGACGTATAGGTCCAAGTTGACTCAAACCAATTTCCGTTTTCGAGTAGAGTCAGGTGCCCTAGCTCTGTTGATTCTGGGGTCGTCACATCGCCTGAGCGAGTGAAGTTGATCTGTCTGCCATCATCTTGCCTCATGACTACCTTGTCAGAAGTTATAAATAGGCGCTGGGAATATGAGTGTCTCCAAATACCTTCTTTACTGTTGTAATGTCTCTCCAGGGTCAATGGTGAGCCGCTTGAGGCAGTGTAATCATGCTCGACCTGAAATTTATTTCCTGTTGCGTAGTTTATCGGGTTTCCAGTGAAAGTGTTTGAATCGCAACTTTGAAATGGTGGGATGCCTAGCTGTTTTCTATCGATCTCTCCAGTCATTGCGTCGCATGCACCTGTCCCTGGATTAAATGACTTTCCAGCAACGCATCGCACGCCGTACCTATATACGGTTATTTGCCGCGGATAGAAGTCGTACGGAAAGAATGAGCTTCGTAGCTGTATTGAGCAGTAAGCCATTACAGGGTTAACAAATTGGTATCGCATATTCGTGATGCGGATGGTTTCTTTCTTGATATCTTCCTGTGGGTGAGGCCAAGAAGGTGGTGAATATACTATCTCTGCTACTGCCCGGCAGGCGGATATAATATCGGGTTGGGGTGGGGTTCTCCAAGTATAACCAATCCAGCCATTTTCGGCTTTTAATGAATCAGAAAATAGAAAAGCATATATTGTAAGTAGCGTGGTTGAAAGTCGAAAAATGTTTCGGTGCATGCTAGCACTCCTTGCGGCACAAGTTTTCATTGGGTTTGATGTTTTGTTGCGGTATGTATTGTAGGGTTTTTATGTGAGTGGATTGTATTTAAAAAGGTCGATAAAAATCTTCGATTAATCGATTCAATATATTTAATGGTGATGTCTGGTAGGGGTGAAAGTACGGTTGGAAAGAGTGAGTGTATTTTAAGTGTGTAGGTATTCGAGTGGTGCTTTTTTAAATAGTAACTTCCAACGCGGGTGCGTGAGATGAAGTTCAGCTGTATTAAGTGCAGTTTTGCGGGTGGAGAGCGAAAGGGGTGGCCGCTTCAACATCAAACTGTTGTCTGATCACACCGCAATCGTCGGAGCGCCACCTGGAGCAGGCTCGCTCCTACAGGGTCATGCAGTGGCTTGTGCGGTGAACCATTGCATCACCGGTGCGCACGCCGGATGCGATACCGCCGAAGGTTGCAGACACAACGAGTAAATCCCCCGAGTCTTCAACGGCTCACCGAACGGAATCACCAGTTCTCCCCGTTGAATCGACTCTCCCGCCAGGGTCATGTCGGTCATCGCCACGCCCAGGCCACGGGCGGCGGCATCGAGCGCCAGTTCGTCGAGGTTGAAGGGAATGTGCCGATAGTCATGCAGCGCCTTGCCGCCATGGGCTGACAGCCAGACCTGCCAGTCATGTTGATCGGAAGAGCGGTGCAGCAAGGCGAACCCCGACAGATCCTCCAGTGAAGCCAATGGCCGGGTCGGGGTGCCCAGCCCTGGCGCACATACAGGCACCAATGCCTCTTCGAACAGGGTCAGGCAATCGGGCGCCGTGACCGGCTCGGGCAGATAGAGAATGTAGGCGTCGCTGTCACTGGCCGGCTCGACCACTTCGGTGGCCACGGTTTCGATTGCCAGGGATACGTCCGGGTGATGCCGGTAGAACTCGCTCAGCCTGGGCAGCAACCAGCGCACCGCCAGTGACACGTGCATGCGAATGCGGAACGGGCGCTTTTGCGGCGCAAGCCGGTCTTCGAGGCTGCGCAACTGTTCGAGGATGCTGCGGGCGCTGGCCAGTACCTGTTCGCCCTCGGCGGTCAGTTGAAGGCTGCGGCTGCTCCTGACAAACAGCGCCACTCCAAAGTGGCTCTCCAGTTGCTGGATCTGTCGGCTCACGGCGCTTTGGGTCAGGCAGAGCTTTTGCGCCGCCTGGGTGAAGCTACCCGACCCGGCAACCTCGATCAAGGCTTGCAAGCCCTGCAGCGAGGGCACGTGGCGAATCTTACTCATGCGTTTTCAGAATGCCTCGATGATTTAATAACGTTGGTTGCCCGTGTTTGGAGCCTTTAGATTCTAGTCATTGCCACCGTCCTCGAAAACAGCTTATGCAAATTTTGCATGCAGTGCTGCTTTGGGTCGAGGCGGTTCGCAGAACAAGAATCTGAGGTGACACATGGAAAATATCTGTGGCTGGATTGCGCAAGCGGGGAGTTCCCCCTTGCGCGACCCGCTCAAAGGCACGCAGCAAGCCGACTGGCTGGTGATCGGTGCCGGCATCACCGGTCTCAGTGCGGCGCACGCTCTCGCGCAAATGCACCCCCAGGCACGCATCGTGGTCGTTGACCGCCAGCGGGCTGCGCAGGGGGCATCGGCGCGCAACTCCGGTTTCGTGGTGGCCCATGAGCATCCCGCCGCTGGCGAGCTACTGGGTAGCGACGGGTTCGCCGGGTATCAAGTGGATACGGCTATCGGCCGCGCAGCCGCCGACGAAGTCCGCAAGCAGATTGCCCGCCATGGCATCGAATGCGATTTCAGGGAGTCGGGCTATTTCTTTGCCGTCAGCGATCCACGCAAGCTGACCCAGGTCGAGGCCAAGTTGCAGACCTTGCGTGCCGTTGGCGCCAGCGCGCAGTTTCTGCAGGGCGAGTCGTTGATCGAGAAACTCGGCAGCCGGCACTACCGCGCCGCGATCTGGTGCGGCAACGGCAATGCGCTGCTGCAACCGGCGAAGTACGTTCGGGGCTTGCTCGATGCCCTGCCGGCGAAAGTGACGGTCTACGAGAACACCGATATCACAGGGCTTGAGCGCCTGGGCAACGGCCAAATTCGCGCCCGGGGCCAAAACGGTTGTGTCGAGGCCAAACAGGTATTGGTCTGCCTGAACGCCTTTATCCCTCGCTCGGGCATCGATGACAGCGGCACATTTGCGATGGAGCTCAGCGCCAGCCTCACGCGGCCGCTCAGCGATCAAGAGTTTAAGGCCCTCGGTGCGCCGGCGCCCTGGGGCGTGCTGTCGACCCGCCCGTTGGGCGCCACCGTGCGCCTGACCCCGGATCGCCGGGTGATGATCCGCAATACTGCGGAATACCGCTCGCGGGATCTGTCATTGAGCGAATTGTCGACCCGCCGCCAACACCATGTGCTGGGGTTGCAACGGCGTTTCCCGATGCTTGGCGAGCAGGACATCGAATACACCTGGACCGGCCATCTCAGCGCTTCGCGTTCCGGGCAGCCGTATTTCGGCAAAGTCGAGGAGGGCGTTTTCGCTGTGGCCGGGTGCAATGGTTCCGGCGTGGCGCGGGGCACGCTGTGGGGCCGCTTGCTGGCGGAGCTGGCCTCGGGTCATGAGTCGCCGCTGATGCACTCGGTCATTCAACGGGCGCACCCCGGCTGGCTGCCGCCCAAGCCCTTGCTCGACATCGGTGCCATGCTGCGTATGCGCGTGGAAACGGTCCGGGCCAGAAGCGAAATCTGAAAACACCCGTTTCTCAACAAGAACAAAAGCACTTCCCATCGAAGGTGATTCAACATGCGCGTCAATACGCTTTCCCTTGTGGCCCTGATCTCGACCTTTTCCGTCGCCACTTATGCCGACGAAACCGTCAACATTTCCAACTGGAACGGCTACATCGCCGACGACACCCTGGTCAACTTCAACAAGGACACCGGGATCAAGGCGACCTACGACATCCACGACAGCAACGAAGTGCTGGAATCGAAGCTGATGACCGGCAACACCGGGTATGACGTGGTCAGCCCGTCGAACCATTTCCTGTCGCGCCTGATCAAGGCCGGCGCCATCCAGAAACTCGACAGGGGCCAGTTACCCAACTGGAAAAACCTCGACCCGGCGCTGATGAAGAAACTTGAGGTCAACGATCCGGGCAACCAGTACGGCTACCCCTACATGTGGGGCACGGCGGGCATCGGCTACAACGTGGAGAAGATCAAGGCGATCTTCGGCAATACCGATGTCACCCGTTCCTGGAGCCTGTTTTTCGACGAGAACAACATCAAGAAACTCAGCGAGTGTGGCGTGGCGATCATCGACAACCCGACACAGATCCTGCCGATCACCCTCAATTACCTGGGCCTGCCGCCCCACAGCCATGAGCCTGCCGACTACAAGAAAGCCGAGCAGGCGCTGCTGAAGATCCGGCCTTACGTCCAGTATTTCCACGCGTCCAAGTACATCAGCGACCTGGCCAACGGCAACGTCTGCGCGGTGATCGGTTTCAACGGCGACATCGTGCAGGCCGCCGCCAGTGCAAAGGAGGCGAAAAACGGGATCGATATTGCCTACTCGATCCCGGACGAAGGTTCCACCTTGTGGCTGGACATGGTGGTCATGCCCAAGAGCGCGCCGCATGAGAAGAACGGTTACGCCTACATGAACTACCTGCTGGAGCCGAAGGTGATTGCCAACATCAGCAACAGCATCCACTACGCCAACCCCAACAGTGCGGCGGATGCCTATGTCGACCCGGCGGTGAAGCAGGACCTGGCGATCTATCCGCCGAAAACCTTGATGGACAAGCTGTTTACCGTCGAGGACTTGCCCGCGGCTATTGCACGCCTCAGCACGCGGCTGTGGACGAAGCTGAAAACCAATACCTAACGTCGTGCGTACATCTGTCACTTGAGCACAATCACTGTGGGAGCGAGCTTGCTCGCGATAGCGGTGTGTCAGACACCTAAAATGTCGACTGACACTCCGTCATCGCGAGCAAGCTCGCTCCCACAGGTTTCGATGCGCTTCAGCAGGTTGTTTCAGGAAGGTTTTTCGCTGGATCGGCTCAGGCGTCGATGGCCGGGAAGTCGATGTCGGTCAACGCTGCGTTGTTCAGGTAGTTGGTCAATGTCTGCGAGGCCACGTGGGCGATCACTTCGATGATCTTGCCGTCATCGATGCCGGCAGCACGGGCTGTGGCGATCTGTTCGACCGTCAGGTGACCACGGCTTTCGGTGACTTGGCGGGCGAGGGTGGCATAGGCGTTGAGCTCACCCTGACGTGCGCTGAGAATGTCCTGGCCCGACAGCCCGGCCTTGCTGGCGAACAGCGTGTGAGCGGCCAGGCAGTAGTCGCAGCCGTTGACCTGCGAGGTGGCAAGGAACACCGCTTCTTTTTCCGTGGCGCTCAAGGATGTCTTGCCCAGTGCGGCCGAGTTTTGCAAGTACGAGGCCAGCACCGCCGGGGCGTGGGCCAGTACCTTGAACAGGTTGGGCAGAAAGCCGATTTTCTTCTGCACGCCTTCCAGCAGCGGGCGGGTGGCATCGGTGGCGTGTTCCAGGCTGATCGGGGCAATGCGGGTCATGGTGATACTCCGTGGTGTAAGGCGCGGAATGCGCTGGGTACGGAGCTCATGTTAGGGAGAAGGTCTGGCGTATTGGGTGCAAATCGTCGAGGATATGCGACAGATCGTCCAGAACTGCTTCCGGGAGCCTGTCATGGATCGCTTGTCTACGTTGCTCACACACTTCGGCGTCAATGCCGGCACCTTCCATAGCGGTACGTTCTGCGGCACCGCGGCCTACGACGGCCAACAGGCCAGCGGCCATTTGCATCTGCTTCAGGCGGGCGAGTTGCTGCTCAAGATGGGCGACCAGCCGGACCTGCAACTGACCGAACCGAGCCTGATCTTTTTCCCCCGGCCCTATCGACATCGCCTGTTCGCGTCTGAAGCGTCCGGCACGCAACTGGTGTGCGCGACCCTGGATTTCGACGGCGGAGCGGGCAATGCCCTGGCGGCGGCGCTGCCGGATTATCTGGTGCTCAAGCTCGATGAAATCCCGACCCTGGCCGGGACCCTGGAATGGCTGTTCAACGAGGCGTTTGACGGTACGTGCGGACGCGAAGCGGTGATGGATCGCCTGTTCGAGCTGCTGGTGATTCTGTTACTGCGGCACATCTTGAGCACCACTGGCCAGCAACCGGGCATGATGGCCGGCCTCGCCGATGCGCGCCTGGCGCGGCCCCTGAGCCTGATGCACGAAAACCCGGCCAAGGCCTGGAGCGTGGCCGAGCTCTCGGTCGCCGCCAACATGTCGCGGGCCAGTTTCGCCGAGCACTTTCGCCGGGTGGTCGGGCAGACGCCGGTGGATTACCTGGTGAGCTGGCGCATCAGCCTGGCGCAGAAACGCCTGCGCGAAGGTCGACCGATTGCGTTGATCGCCGAGGAGGTCGGCTACGAAAGTCCCTCGGCGCTGGCCCGGGCGTTTCGGCGCAAGACCGGGCTCAGTCCCAGGGAGTGGAAAGGTAGTTGATTCACCCGAAAACCCTGTGGGAGCGAGCTTGCTCGCGATAGCGGTGTGTCAGACACCTAATATGGCGACTGACACTCCGTCATCGCGAGCAAGCTCGCTCCCACAGATACAGTGATGGTTTTAGCTGTGCATCAGAACTTGAACGCCTGCCGTCCCACCAACAACCATTTACCGTCCTGCTTTTGCCAGATCTGGAAGTTCTCGATTTCGGTTGGCACCACTTCAGTGCCTTTCAGCGCTTGCGCCGAGAAGTGGTGACGGACCAGCGCGACATCGCCGGAGACGGTAATGGTCTGGTTTTGCATCTCCAGGGTCTTGAACGCGCTTTTGCCGGTTTCGATATCGGCGATGAAGGTCTGCTTGTCCTGGATCTTGCCGCTGGAATGCCCGTAGGTCAGGTTCTCGGCGGTCAAGGCGTTCAGCTCCGGAATGTCTTTGTGCAGCATGGCCTGGGTCAGATGGTCGACCGCCTGGGCCACGTCCTTGTCCGCGGCAGCCGGGGTGGCGGCGACGTAGCCGCTGAACAGGCACAGAAAACCGATCAGCATTTTTGCTTTTTTCATGGGTGTTTCCTTGTTGTTGTAGGGGTAGCGCGACGACTGGGCGAATATTTGTCAGTCATCGTACAACGTATCATGCGCTGGAGGAAAAAAGCGAACTTGCCTGGCAGCCTTGCCTCGAAGTTAAAGGGGCGATGCCCTGACTTCGAGGTATTGCAGTCATGCAGCCGAACCAGCGTTTACGGCACGACCTGACGTTGCTCATGGTGTTTCTGGCGATTGTCGTGGTGTCGGGGTTTTCTCCGCGCAGCCGGGTGGACTGGGCGCTGGAAAACCTGCTGGTGCTGTTGTTGGTGGGGACGCTGGTGGCGGTTTCTCGCTGGTTCCGCTTGTCTGCGACGTCGATCACGCTGGTGTTTGCGTTTCTCTGCGTCCATGAACTGGGCGCCCACTACACCTATTCCCTGGTGCCTTACGAACACTGGTCTTCGGCGTGGCTCGGGTTCAGCTTCGAGCAAGCGTCAGGCATTCACCGCAATCACTACGACCGACTGGTGCATCTGAGCTACGGGCTGCTGCTGGTTTATCCGGTGCGTGAAGTCCTGTGGCGCCTGACGCCGCTGCGCGGGTTCTGGCTGTTTTTCGTGACCCTGAACGTCATGTTGTCGACCTCCGCCCTGTATGAGCTGGTGGAGTGGATCGGCGGGGCCTTTCTGGGCAATGACACGGCGAATGCCTTTGTCGGCGCGCAAAACGATCCGTGGGATTCGCAAAAGGACATGGCTATCGCGCTCGCCGGTGCGTTTGTCAGCCTGTTGCTGGTGTCTTTGCGTGGCATGGCGCAAAAGCAAGCGGTGACGACGGCAAGGTGATCGGGCAGATGGCTTCGGCGGGGCAGCTGTCGCAGTCGGTGGTTCGGTTCAGGCTTTGAGGTAGAGGTTGTCTGACAGGACGCCATCGCGAGCAAGCTCGCTCCCACAGGGACAGGGGGGTGTACACAAATGCTGAGTACATCCAACCCACTGTGGGAGCGAGCTTGCTCGCGATGGCAATAGCCCAGACAACGCTGGACCAGCGGCCTAAAGATACTTATCCGTCACCGCCCCCTCCGAAGCACTGGACACCGTCTTCGCATACTTGGCCAACACCCCGCGCGTGTACTTGGATGGCGGCCGCACCCAGCGCGACTTGCGCTCGGCCAGCACGGCATCGGAGACATCCACCGTGATTTGCCGGGTTTCAGCATCGATGATGATTCTGTCGCCATTCTCGACCAGCGCAATCGGCCCGCCTTCAAAGGCTTCCGGTGTGATGTGACCGACCACGAAACCGTGGGAGCCGCCGGAGAAACGCCCGTCGGTGATCAGCGCCACGTCCTTGCCCAGCCCCTTGCCCATGACCGCCGATGTCGGCGACAGCATTTCGCGCATGCCCGGGCCGCCCTTGGGCCCTTCGTAGCGGATCACGATCACTTCGCCGGGCTGCACTTCGCCATTGAGAATGCCGGCCAGCGCACCTTCCTCGCCGTGATAGACCCGGGCCGTGCCTTCGAAGCGCAAGCCTTCCTTGCCGGTGATCTTGGCCACGGCACCGCTGGGCGAGAGGTTGCCGCGCAGAATGACCAGGTGGGAGTCCTTTTTGATCGGCTGGTCGAAAGGCCGGATCACGTCCTGGCCGGCGGGGTAGTCCGGTACGTCGGCGAGGTTTTCCGCCAGGGTCTTGCCGGTGACGGTCAGCACATCGCCGTGCAGCATGCCGGCATCGAGCATGCGCTTCATCAGCGGTTGAATGCCGCCGATGGCCACCAGTTCGCTCATCATGTACTGGCCGCTTGGGCGCAGGTCGGCGACCACCGGGGAAATCTTGCCCAACTCGACGAAGTCATCCAGGGTCAGCTCGACATCCACGGCGTTGGCCATGGCCAGCAGATGCAGCACGGCGTTGGTCGAGCCGGCGAGGGCGATCACCACGCGGATCGCATTCTCGAAGGCTTTGCGGGTCATGATGTCGCGCGGCTTGAGGTCGAGCTTGAGCAGCTCCATGACCTGCTGGCCGGCGCGGAAGCTGTCCGAGGCCTTGTCGCCGCCAATGGCCTCCTGGGAACTGGACCCGGGCAGGCTCATGCCCAATGCTTCAATGGCCGAGGCCATGGTGTTGGCGGTGTACATGCCGCCACAGGAACCGGGGCCGGGAATCGCCACTTCCTCGATCTGCTTAACCTGGATCTCGCTGATATCGCCCCGTGCGTGCTGGCCCACGGCCTCGAACACGGAAATGATGTCGGTGTGGCCGGCGCCCGGCTGGATGGTGCCGCCATAGACAAAGATCGACGGGCGATTGAGCCGCGCCATGCCGATCAGGCAACCCGGCATGTTCTTGTCGCAGCCGCCGATGGTCACCAGGCCGTCGAAACCCTCGCAACCGGCCACCACTTCAATGGAGTCGGCGATCACCTCGCGGGACACCAGCGAATACTTCATGCCTTCGGTGCCGTTGGCGATGCCGTCGGAAATGGTGATGGTGTTGAAGATCACGCCCTTGGCGCCCGCAGCGTTCGCGCCTTTTTCGGCTTCGCGCGCCAGCTTGTCGATGTGCATGTTGCAGGGCGTGACCATGGCCCAGGTCGAGGCGATGCCGACCTGCGGCTTCTGGAAGTCAGCATCGGTAAAGCCCACCGCCCGCAGCATGGCACGTGCCGGTGCGGCTTCCACGCCGTCGATCACTTGAGAGGAGTACTTGCGCAGATCGTCTTTGTCGCTCATGACTGCTCCTTTCGCTCATGGCTGTTCCTATCGCTCGTGGCTGTTCCTATCGCTCGTGGCTGTTCCTCTCACACTTATGGAGAAAAACAGGATGAGTATAGAAGGCCGGGCGCCCGGGCCCGGACTATCCGGTCGGGAACAGACGCGCGGGTAAGCCTTGTCGTGATATTCTGCGCGCCAACTTGGTTTGACCTATTCAGTTTGCATGTCCGCAAGACGTGCCGACGGAATCACTGTCGCTCAAGTAGCTGAAGCCAATAAAGATAAAAAGTCAGTTCAGAAGGGACATTAAAGTGGGGTCGATGCGGTTCATCGGCCTTGTGTGCCCACCCTGCAATCCTTGAGTGCCGCACCCGTGACTGCCGTGAAACATGGGGCTGTGCGCGTGAGGATGGAAGGGCGGATGGCGTTTTATCATAGGTGCTACAGATGTTTAAGAAAGTAAACACGGCCCTGCTGGGGCTGGCTTTGTCGATGGGGATGTCATCCGTCCACGCGCAAGAGGCCAAGAAAGTCGATGTACTGCTGATTGGCGGCGGCATCATGAGCGCCAYCCTGGGTGTGTGGCTCAATGAGCTGGAACCTGGCATGTCGATGGAAATGGTCGAGCGCCTCGACGGCGTCGCCGAGGAAAGCTCCAACGGCTGGAACAACGCCGGTACCGGTCACTCCGCCCTGGCCGAGCTGAACTACACCCCGGAAGACGAGAACGGCAAGGTCTCGATCCCGAAGGCCGTTGAAATCAACGAAGCGTTCCAGATCTCCCGTCAGTTCTGGGCCTGGCAGGTTCAGCAAGGCGTGCTGAAGAACCCGCGTTCGTTCATCAACTCCACTCCGCACATGAGCTTTGTGTGGGGCGATGACAACATCAAGTTCCTGAAAAAACGCTACGAAGCCCTGCAAGCGAGCCCGCTGTTCGCCGGCATGCAGTACTCCGAAGACCCGGCTGTGATCAAGCAGTGGGTGCCGCTGATGATGGAAGGGCGTGACCCGAACCAGAAAATCGCCGCCACCTGGAGCCCGCTCGGCACCGACATGAACTTCGGCGAAATCACCCGTCAGTTCGTTACGCACCTGCAAACCACGCCGAAGTTCGACTTGAAGCTGTCCAGCGAAGTGCAGGACATCACCAAGAACGCAGACGGCAGCTGGCGCGTCAGCTACAAAAACCTGAAAGACGGCAGCAAGACCGAAACCGACGCCAAGTTCGTGTTCATCGGCGCCGGCGGCGGTGCCCTGCACCTGCTGCAGAAGTCCGGCATTCCTGAAGCCAAGGAATACGCAGGCTTCCCGGTAGGCGGCTCGTTCCTGGTGACCGAGAACCCGACCATCGCCGAGCAACACCTGGCCAAGGCCTACGGCAAGGCTTCGGTGGGCGCCCCGCCGATGTCGGTTCCGCACCTGGACACCCGCGTACTGGACGGCAAGCGCGTGATCCTGTTTGGCCCATTCGCGACCTTCAGCACCAAGTTCCTGAAAGAAGGTTCGTACCTGGACCTGCTGACCACCACGACCACGCACAACGTGTGGCCAATGACCAAGGTCGGCATCAAGGAATACCCGCTGGTCGAGTACCTGGCAGGCCAGCTGATGCTGTCTGACGAAGACCGCATGAACGCCCTGAAAGAATACTTCCCGAACGCCAAGGCTGAAGACTGGCGCCTGTGGCAAGCCGGCCAGCGCGTGCAGATCATCAAGCGTGATGAAGCCGCCGGTGGCGTGCTGAAACTGGGCACCGAAATCGTCGCTTCGCAAGACGGCACCATCGCCGGCCTGCTGGGCGCCTCCCCAGGCGCATCGACCGCCGCACCGATCATGCTGACCGTGCTGCAGAAAGTGTTCAAGGACAAGGTCGCGACCCCTGAGTGGCAGGCAAAACTGCACCAGATCGTGCCGAGCTACGGCACTCAGCTGAACAACAACCCTGAGAAAGTCGCTGAAGAGTGGGCCTACACCGCCAGGGTGCTGCAGCTGACTCCGCCACCGGTGATTGCACCGGCTGTGACTCCAGTGACTGTCGATACTGATGCGAAAGCGCCGAAGGCTAATGCTGCGAGTGATATGGCTCTGTAATTAGAGGCCCAATCAAACAAAGCCCACTGAACCGGCGACGGTCAGTGGGCTTTTTTGTGGGCGACAACAAAGACATCGTTTCGAACAAGGCCTCTCTATGCCGCCAATGCTGTTCAGTTAAGGAAGTTAGTTGTAGGAGCGAGCCTGCTCGCGATGGACTCAAGAGCGCCGCGTTTAGCCAGTAAATACGCGTTATCGTTAACGACCATCGCGAGCAAGCTCGCTCCTACAGAGGACCACATTCGCTTAACTGAACAGCATTGCTCTCTATGCCGCACGCTTCGGCAGCCCCTGTCATCAATTGCCAAGTCACTGACGCTCAATGTGAAGCAGCCCGCTTGCACGGGACGATACTGGTTGGTTTACCGACCTCGAACAGTAAAGCGAAACCGCATTGGCACATGAAGTCCTGCCCCACTATTCTGACGAGGGACTGTCAGTTGCATCTCAATAAAACAATCAGAGAGAGCGCAGAATGAAGTTCAGTTTTTTAGACAGCAACCAGCCGAGCCGCCGGCGGGTTTTACGCGATGCATTCACTTTGGCTGTGGCGGCCTCGCCGTTGGCAAACCTCGCCAAGGCAGCCGACGAAAACGCCGAAGAAGTGACCTTTGCCGCTGGCCCGCGACCGTTGGTGCAATACCCGCAAAAACGCCCGTTGACCCTGGTGACCACGCGACCGCCGCACCTGGAGACGCCGTTCCCGGTCTTCAACGAAGGGCCGATCACGCCCAATGACGCCTTTTTTGTGCGTTACCACCTGGCCAATTTCCCGACCAGCATCGATCCGGACAGCTACCGCCTGACGATCAAGGGCTCGGTCGATACGCCGTTGTCGCTTTCCCTTGCCGAGCTCAAGGCCCTCGCCGAACCGGTGGAAGTGGTGGCCGTCAATCAGTGTTCGGGTAACAGCCGTGGCTTCTCGATGCCGCGGGTGTTCGGCGCTCAGTTGGGCAATGGCTCCATGGGCAATGCGCGCTGGGTGGGGGTACCGCTCAAGGCTGTGCTGGAAAAGGCGGGGGTAAAAGCCGAGGCCCGGCAAGTGACTTTCCGTGGGCTCGACAAACCCGTGCTGCCGAGTACGCCGGAGTACATCAAGGCGCTGGACATCAGCCATGCCATGGACGGCGAGCCGATGATCGCCTGGTCGATGAATGGCACCGACCTGCCATTTCTCAATGGTTACCCGATTCGCCTGGTGGTGCCGGGCTACTTCGGCACGTATTGGGTCAAGCACCTGAGTGAGATCGAGGTCGTCGACCATACCTACGACGGTTTCTTCATGGCCAAGGGTTATCGGGTTCCGGATAACGATTGTTTCTGCATTGCCCCTGGCACCACGGCGGCGAAAACCCAGCCGATTTCCAAGCTGCCGGTACGCAGTTTCATCACCAGCGTTAAACGCGGCGATGTATTGCCACTGAACAAAAGCGTGGTGCTCAAGGGCATCGCGTTCGACGGCGGCGTTGGGGTCAACAAGGTGGAGGTGTCGATCGACGGCGGAAAAACCTGGCGTGAAACCACACTCGGGCAGGACCTTGGCCGTTTCTCCTTTCGTGAGTGGACACTGCCGATCACTTTTACCAGCAAGGGCGCCACGCAGTTGATGGTGCGGGCCAGCAACAGTGCGGGCGAGACGCAGCCGCTGCAAGCCGACTGGAACCCCGGTGGCTACCGCCGCCACGTCGTCGAAACCAGCCACGTGACCGTCGCCTGAGGAGGACTGCATGAAACTTGTGAAACTCATGACCACCTTGCTGTGTGCGGCTCAGGTTGGTCTGGCCAGCATGGCGGGTGCAGCGCCACTGTCGATCACGTTGCCGCCCGAAACGGCGGCGCTCAAGCCCAGTACGCTGCCTGGCTACCCATTGGCGCAGCAGAAGTGTTCGATCTGCCATTCGGCCGACTACATCAACTTCCAGCCTCCGGGCATGAGCCTGGCGCAGTGGACCGCCGAAGCGGGCAAGATGCAACACGTGTACGGCGCGCCGATCAGCGACCAGGAGGTGAATGTGATCGGCGCCTACCTGGCGGTGACCTACGGCAGTGCCCAGGCGAGCGATGCCGATGTTCAGGCGGCCTCGAACCCGCCGGCGGATCAGCCACCGACGGTGTCGGTAGCGAAAGTCGCCTCGGCCTTGCTCAAGGACAACGCCTGCCTGTCCTGTCACGCGGTCGACCATAAAGTCGTCGGCCCGGCCTATCACGATGTGGCGGCCAAATATGCCAATGACCCGCAGGCCCTGGCCCGGGTAATGTCCAGCATTCAGCACGGCGGTAGCGGCAAGTGGGGGGATGTGCCCATGCCACCGTTCGCGCAGTTGAGCTCGGACGACTTGAAAAGCCTGGCGACGTTCATCATGAACCAGTGAATCATCGTTAGCCTGATGCGAAAAAGCCCACTGAACCGGCAACGGTCAGTGGGCTTTTTTGGGGGCGCAGGTTTGTTCAAGACTAGGTGTTGGCTGCACTGAAGCGCTTGAGAATGTCCTGGTACATTTTGGTCCGCCGGTGATCCAGGCCATATCCGCCTGCGGCAGCGACGGTGCCGGCCTGGACGTGGTCCAGGTACTTGAAGATTTTGCCCGGCGAAAGAAACACGACCTTGTAGCCAAGCCCGATCACCCGGTCTTGCAGCTCATAACCGGGCACCCGATCATCGATCTGAAAATGCAGACCCTGCTGCTTCATCAGCCTGCAATTCCATAGCGTGCAAAAGCTTTTCAGGTGGGTTTCCTTGTAGGGTTTCGGGTCTTTCGAGCGCAGGCCGAGCGATTGCTTCAGGCGCCGGTAATGGTGCTTGAGCAGGCGTGAAGTGAAGCGCCACACGGTCCTTGGCAGTCCGCGGTTGAGTTGCTCCGTGCAACCGACCGCTGCGACGTTTCGATCTTTTGTGCAGTGGTCCATCATCATCGCAAAGACGTTTGCATCGAAGACGAACGTGTCGGTGTGCATCAGGAACAGATAGTCGGTATCAACCCTGGCCAGCGCCATGTCCAGCGCCTTGCCATGGGCGATGTGCCCCGGCTCTTTGGTGGGGGCATCGCGCTCGATCAGATTGATCCAGTCGAGTGAGCGCAAATACTCGACGCTGGCGTCCGCCGAATCGTTATCGACCACCCAGACCGCAATTCCGGCTTTTAGTGCAGGCTCGCGCAAAAGGTCCAGGCAGATCCTGGTCAAATCAAGGGTTTTGTAATTAACCAGAACGATGCTGAACGGTGGTTTGGCGTTTGTATCGACACTACCCATCTTCGAAATGCTCGACGACCCAAAAGCGTCGAAGATTAACAGAGGTAATCTTAGCCCAAGCTTAATTTCACCTGGGCGGGTTGGTGTCGAGGCGGGTGCACGGCTTGAGCCGGTTGCCAGGGGCGCAGGCTATTGCTGCCTGATGGCCTCGAACGTGCCTGTGCGCACCTCGCCACTGCGGATGTAACGGGCGATCAGCACCCCCCTGGGCGAGCCGATCGAGTTCAGCAAGGTGAAGGCCGACGCTTGTGCGTTGTCGTCGAACAGGCGCTTGCCGCGGCCCAGCAGGATGGGGTGAATCATCAGCCGCAACTCGTCCACCAGGCCGGCGGCAAGCAGTTGGCGCACCAGATCGCCGCTGCCTTGTGTCAGTAGCTGAGGACCGTCCTGGCGCTTGAGCGCACTGATCGCGTCGATCAGGTTGCCCTCCAGCGCATGACTGTTCTGCCAATCCAGCGAGTCGGCGCGATGGGTGGCCACATGCTTGGCTACGCCGTTGAACAGGTCAGCAATGGTGTGGTGGGTGGAGTCGGCCTGAATGTGCGGCCAATAGGCGGCGAAGATGTCGTAGGTACGACGCCCCAGCAGCAATTCGAACGGCTGGGAGAACAGGTCCTGTACGGCCTGACCGGTGGTTTTGTCGGCGTAGGGGACTATCCAGCCACCGAAGCGGAATCCTCCACTGGTGTCCTCCTCAGGCCCGCCGGGCGCTTGCATGACGCCGTCCAGACTCACGAACGCGGCAACGGTGAGTGTGCGCATGTTCTTCTCCTGATTCATCCTGGTGAATGTGTTTAGGCAGGGAAGTCTGCGATCCCTTGGGACCATTCCCTGAAAGATAGTCGAACCGGACGCTGTGAAATCGACAATCGGGTGTGAATACCGTCCTTCCGGCTCCACCGTTGCGAGCCTTGATTGGATCAAGCAGCTAAGTGCTTAGCGCTTGATGGCCGATTTCTGCCTGATGCCAAAGGCAAAAAAAGCCCGCTTAATGGCGGGCTTTGTAATCGGCTTGTCCTATAGCGCGTGGTCCAGGCTCTTGCGGAATTCGTCCTCCAGCTTTCGACAAACCTCTGCGATTACGCTTTTCCCGACTGCCGGGCCGGAGTAGCTGTCTACTTCCTCGCGGCATCGTTCGGCGGCCTCTCGGGCCTGCTTTCTTTCCTTGCCTTGCGATGTGTTGCTGACATAAAAGCCGAAAGCCAAGTACAAGGTAATGGCGATAATGATTCCGACGACGATCTTGCTGACCAGGCCAATTCTCTTTTCTGACGGTAGCGGCCACCCAGGTGGGATTCGTATTTTTTGCCTGAGGTCAGATTGGCAGTGTTTGCATAAAATGGCTTCAGCCATGATGACTTCCGCGCAATAGGGGCAACTCTTTTTTCCAGCCTCCACAGATGAAACTCCTTTTTCAAAACGAGATTCTATCATTGGGCCTGAGGGGCGAGGGACGCGTCGCTGTTTTCCACTAAAAGATCTTCCGGGTTCGCGATGTCACACCAGCCTGAATCGCTCCCAGTAGGTCCGGCAAAACAAAGTCCAATATTGAATGAGTGCTTCTGGTCGATTTCTCCCTGTTGCATCGACCGGTTGAATCCACAGCCGATTGATGCCTGTCACGAAGGGCATGAAGCTGCCTGTCGCAGTAGCGAAAAATTGACCACCCAGACCAATACCCGGGTGCAGGCGGATTCTGGATTGCTTGTATCCCCCTGGGGGGGATAATATTCGCGTAATTCATTAATCGCGATGACTCAAATTATGAGTGAACACGAACACACGCACCCACACGTCCACCAAAGTCATGAGGCGATCATCAAACGCCTCAAGCGGGCAGACGGCCATTTACGTGGAATCATCTCCATGATCGAAGAGGGGCGTGAGTGCGTAGACATTGCCCAGCAACTCCATGCTGTCGAAAAAGCCATATGCCAGGCCAAGCGCACGCTCATCCAGGATCACATTGATCACTGCCTGGAGGACACCGTTTCGGCCTTGAACAATGGCGAGCGCGCACCACTGGAAGCCTTCAAGCAAATCACCAAGTACCTCTAGGTCTGACATGCCCAACTTCGCTGAACTGTTACAACAAGGCGGGACTCACGCCTGGCTGTATTTCCCGAGCGCTATTTTGCTGGGTGCCTTGCATGGCCTGGAACCAGGTCATTCAAAAACCATGATGGCGGCCTTTATCGTGGCCATCCGTGGCTCGGTCAAACAGGCCGTTTTGTTGGGCTTGGCCGCGACGCTGTCGCACACCGCTGTGGTGTGGTTGGTCGCCATCGGCGGCATGTACCTGGGCAAAGGCCTCGACGCTCAAACCACTGAGCCGTACTTCCAGCTTGCGTCCTCTGCACTGATTATCGTAATTGCGCTTTGGATGCTGTGGCGTACCTGGCGCGGTGGGCAGATGTTCAAGTTCGAGCAAGGTGATGACCACCACCACGGCGAACATGACCATGGCCATCATGATGAAACCCACAGAATCGATACCGGCCATGGCCGTGTCGAACTGTCGATATTCGAAGAAGGCATGCCGCCGCATTGGCGCCTGAAGACATTGACCGGACATGCCTGGGCTGCCTCAGATGTTCGCCTGATGACTACTCGTCCAGACGGCAGCACGCAATCGTTCTCTTTTGTCGAGCGCGAAGGCTTCCTGGAGTCAGCAGTCGATATCCCGGAGCCGCATGAGTTCAGTGCTCGCTTGAGTCTTGGGCATGCGGGCCACGCCCACGATTACGATCTGGAGTACCAGGAGCATGATCACGGGCATGCGCATTCCGAGCTGGAAGGTCTGGAGTTGTCGATTGATGGCTATCAGGATGCGCATGAACGTGCGCATGCCAACGACATCCGTAAGCGCTTCACCAACCGCGACGTCACCACAGGCCAGATCGTCATGTTCGGTCTTACTGGGGGGCTGATTCCATGCCCTGCCGCCATTACCGTCTTGTTGCTGTGTCTTCAGGTTAAAGAGGTAGCGCTAGGAGGCATGCTCGTTCTGTGTTTCAGCATTGGCTTGGCGATTACCTTGGTAGCTGTGGGTGCTGCTGCGGCTATTGGGGCTAAACAGGCGTCCAATCGTTGGCCATGGCTGGGCACCGTTGCTCGTCGTGCGCCATACCTGTCCAGCGTGTTGATCATCGGTGTTGGCCTCTACGTGGGCTTCCATGGCTGGATCGGCCTGAGCGCATAACGCGGTGTTGAGTGCTGGATAGAGGTTGCCATCGCGACCACAAAGGAACGTCTACCACTCCCACTAAACGGCAGAAGCCCAGCACCAGGCTGGGCTTCTGTGTAACCGGGACTCTTCACATTTGCGGAGGCCAGTTATGCGTTTCACCTTGGCATTCCTTGCACCATGCGTAGAGTGCGTCATACAGGATCAGGCCGTGTACCAGCATTTCATGGTCATTTGCAAAGCACTGCGACAGTCCCAGTGAGATTGCGTACAACCCAGCCGATTGCGGCGTTAGATCCAGGCGGGAGGTATCAGCTCCACGCACGATCCTGGCCAGATGCTGCAAGGCGGGTTCACTGAGCTGGTATTTCTTTAGAAAGGCATCGAAGCTGCACAGCGCGCCCTCATGGGTCAGCTCAACGCCGGGAATGTCGTAAGGTGCAGCATCTTTCTCTGCTGCTATCCGCAGTACATCACCGCTGGGCACATACAAAAACTCGGGTTGCGGATCGATAAAACGAGCGATCAGCCAAGGGCAGGCAATGCGGTCGATCTTGGGTCGTTCACGGGTAATCCACCTCATGGAACACCTCCTGCCTGGTTCAGTAGGCTGGGTGATCTGGCGGGCCGGGTGCCCGCCATAGACTGTTAATCAGCTCGTGTTTTTCAGCGCAACAGATGCACCGCCAGGCCGATGAATGCGCAGGCCATAAGCACCTGAATGACGCCCCGCTTGAAGCGGAACAAGGCAATCGCCGCTGCAATGGCGATCAGGGCAGAGGGCCAATCAAGGTTGCCGCCGAAGCCCTTCGGCCACAGCACGTGATAGCCGAAGAAGCACGCCAGATTGAGGATCACACCGACGACTGCCGCCGTAATGGCGGTGAGTGGTGCGGTGAACTTGAGTTCGTTGTGGGTCGATTCCACCAGCGGGCCGCCCGCGAGGATGAACAGGAACGAGGGCAGGAAGGTGAACCAGGTCACCAAGGCTGCCGCGACAGCGCCAGCCAGAAACACGTGATCGCTACCGAACACTTGTGCGACATACGCCCCGATAAAGCTGACGAAGGCCACGACCATGATCAACGGCCCAGGTGTGGTTTCGCCCAACGCCAGGCCATCGATCATCTGTGTCGGGGTCAGCCAGCCATAGTGACCGACCGCGCCTTGGTACACATACGGGAGCACCGCGTAGGCCCCGCCAAAGGTCAACAGCGCCGCCTTGGTAAAGAACCAGCCCATCTGGGTCAAGGTGCCTTCCCAGCCAAATAGTGCGGTCAAAATCCCCATCGGCAATGCCCATAGTGCGGCGCCAATCAGTGCAAGCGATGCCAATTTCAACCAGCTGAACCGGGCATGCTCCGGGGACGGAGTGTCGTCATCGATCAAAGCCGGGCCGAAGGATTTTTTGGCGGCGCTATGGCCTCCTGCTCTGAACTTCTCGGGCGCCAGGCGTCCACCGACATAACCGATCAGCGCGGCACCCAGAACGATCAACGGGAACGGAATATTGAACGCGAAGATTGCGGTGAATGAAGCTGCCGCTATCGCCCATAGCCAATTGTTCTTCAATGCCCGAGTGCCGATTCGATGGGCCGCCTGCACTACGATGGCGGTCACGGCGGGCTTGATCCCATAGAAGAGCCCAGCCACCACAGGCACTTCGCCGAAGGCGATGTACATCCACGACAGAGCGATCAGGATGAACAAAGAGGGCAGCACAAACAGCACGCCAGCAATCACCCCGCCCCAGGTTCGATGCATCAGCCAGCCGATATAGGTTGCCAGCTGTTGAGCCTCTGGCCCGGGAAGCAACATGCAGTAGTTGAGGGCATGCAGGAATCTGCGCTCGGATATCCAGCGCCGTCGCTCTACCAACTCTTGGTGCATGATCGAAATCTGTCCCGCAGGCCCGCCGAAGCTGATGAAGCCGAGCTTCAACCAAAATCGGAACGCCTCACGCAAACTGATCGCTTCCGGCCTCGACCGTTCTTCTTCAGCCATTGGCGCCAAAACCTTACTCATTGGGTTGTTCCTCTTTCACAAACCCGGCAAGCAGACCGTCGAAAATGGCGCTCGCAGCAGCCAGCAAATGGTCGTCGTGGGTAATGGTTTCGCGCAGTCCTGCCAGCACGCGCTCGACACCGGCAGCCTCCACCGGCTGAATGCCTCCAATATCCAGGTAGTGCACCAAGGCCGCGATACGGTTCAGGCCGGGCTCTTGAAGTTCAAAGCTGGCTTGCAACGTTTCGAAAGTCACCCGGTTGCCCACATGACTGAAAGTCGCCTCATCAAAATCGAAGCCCAGAGCATCAGCCGGACAGTCCAGCGGGCTGTTCAGCCAGAGAATCCGAGCAGTGGGGTCAATGAAGCGGCGGATCAGCCAGGCACAAGCCAGGCGGTCAACCCAAGGACGCTTGCGGGTTGCCCAGATACGCCCCTGATAGTCACCAAGATGGAGTGTCGTAATTGGTTGATTGCAGCTGTGTGGCTCATCTGGAGACAGGGCTTTGCTGACCGCCGACTCTAGCTCCAGTAAAGCCGAATCAACCTGTTGCTTCGGCTTTGCTGGAAAGTAATCGATGCTGGCCAGCTGATCGTAAGCTTTGCGCAGCTTGCGAATCTGTTTGGTCTTCGCCAGCGCATTTTCAGTGTTCAGGTGCCCACGGCATTCTTCGACCTCTGCATGCAGCTTGCTGTAGTCATCGCTACGGTCGAACAACTCGATAAAGCGCGCACCGTTAGGATCGACGACGGGCAAGATGTAAGCGGTGCCATTGATGGCCAGAATGTCGCGTTCGACAGACGCCAGTGCTTCACGACAGACGCCGGTATCAGGCAACAAATAGGCACCATCGCGCAAAACCGCCGCACCTGATGCTTTGAGAGCACGCCAGGCTCGCATGCGCTCGGTGGCATTTGCCGTGGGTAAGCCGAGAATCAGAGTTAGCCAATTATTCATGTAGAGTAAGATATTTATTATGTAGTAGTAACTACACTACTCTTGGTCTTGGCGTTTGGAAAGCTGCCATTCAGCGCTAGGGTTTTGGTGAGGTTGGGGGGGATTGCGCAAGCAGGGCCAATAGGTGCGGTGCGATGTGGACAGTGTCATTAAGCAAAGTCCCCATCAAGCGTCCTGGCACCGCTTCTCGCTGTTTCTATCGGTCCCGCTGGTCCATTTATTTCGTCGTCTAGCCTGGAAATGCCAAGATACGGGCTCGGCTACATGACGTTAGGTGCCAAGGAGACATCATGACGGTCAAGCGTATGGACAACGTCGGCATCGTTGTAGAAGACATAGACGCCGCCATTGAGTTCTTCACTGAACTTGGCCTCGAGCTCGAGGGGCGCGCCCCCATCGAAGGAGACTGGGCAGATGGCGTCACTGGATTGCGCGACATGCGCGTCGAGATTGCCATGATGCGTACGCCGGACGGTCACAGCCGGCTCGAGATATCCCGATTCCTCGCACCACCTGTGGTCGCCGATCACCGCAGTGCCCCGGTGAACGCTCTCGGTTACCTGCGCGTCATGTTCACCGTGGAGGACATCGACGACACGCTCGCCAGGCTCCACAAACGCGGTGCGGAGCTCGTCGGCAAAGTGGTCCAGTACGAAGACACGTATAGGCTCTGCTACATTCGGGGCCCCGAAGGAATTCTCATCGGGCTTGCCCAGGAGCTCACTGTGCGTGGTCAGAAGCGCCTACGAAACCGAGGTCGATTCAATTGCTCAGATTGAGCGTGGGCGTTTTGAGGGTTGAGCCAGCCCCTTTGAGCGACCCTGCGGTCGCTCAAAGGGGCTCTTGTTACTTCAGGTTGCCGCTGAGGAACTGCTGCAGGCGCTCACTTTTGGGGTTGCCCAATACGTCCTCGGGCGCGCCCTGTTCTTCGACCCGCCCCTGGTGCAGGAACAGCACCTGGTTCGACACTTTGCGCGCAAAGCTCATTTCGTGGGTCACCATGATCATGGTACGGCCTTCTTCGGCCAGGCCCTGGATCACCTTGAGTACTTCGCCCACCAGTTCCGGGTCCAGTGCCGAAGTCGGCTCGTCGAACAGCATGATCTCGGGTTCCATGGTCAAGGCACGGGCAATGGCGACCCGCTGTTGCTGGCCACCTGAGAGGAACGCCGGGTATTGATCGGCCACCCGCGACGGCAGGCCCACCTTGTCCAGGTAGCGCCGGGCGCGTTCCTCAGCATCCTTCTTGCTAACGCCCAGCACCCGGCGAGGGGCCATGGTGATGTTGTCGAGCACGGTCATGTGGCTCCACAGGTTGAAGTGCTGGAACACCATCGCCAGTCGGGTACGCAGGCGTTGCAGTTCGTCGGCGTCGGCCACGCGCATGCCGTGACGGTCATGGACCATGCGAATTGGCTGGTTGTCCAGGCTCATGGCCCCGTCATTGGGCGTTTCCAGGAAGTTGATGCAACGCAGAAAGGTGCTCTTGCCCGAACCACTGGCGCCAATCAGGCTGATCACATCGCCGGTCTTGGCGCTCAGCGAAACGCCCTTGAGGACTTCATGGTTACCGTAACTTTTGTGCAGGTTTTCAACGGTCAGTTTGTACATGAGCAAGCATCCTGAATTAGTGAGCCGGGCCGAGGAAGGACAACCAACGACGTTCAGCCAGGCGGAACAGGCCAACCAGAGAGAAAGTGACTGCCAGGTAGATCAACGCGGCGATGCCGAACGACTGGAAGGTCAGGAAGGTCGCCGAGTTGGCGTCCCGTGCGACTTTCAGAATGTCCGGGATGGTCGCGGTGAAGGCCACGGTGGTCGAGTGCAGCATCAGAATCACTTCGTTGCTGTAGTAAGGCAACGAACGACGCAGGGCTGACGGCATGATCACGTAGGTGTACAGCTTCCAGCCCGTCAGGCCGTAGGCCTTGGCCGCTTCGACTTCACCGTGGTTCATGCTGCGAATGGCCCCGGCGAAGATCTCCGTGGTGTAGGCGCAGGTGTTCAGGGCGAAGGCCAGGATGGTGCAGTTCATCGCATCGCGAAAGAACGCATCCAGTACTGGCTGAGCGCGCACGGCGGCCAGGCTGTAAATGCCGGTGTAACAAATCAGCAGCTGAATATAGAGAGGCGTACCCCGAAACAGATAGGTGTAGAACTGCACCGGCCAGCGCACCCAGACATTGGTTGAGACCCGGGCAATCGACAGCGGGATCGACATCACGAAGCCGAAGAAGATCGAGGCACTGAGCAGCCAGAGGGTCATGGCCAGCCCGGTGATGTGATTGCCGTCCTGGAACAGGAAAGGTTTCCAGTATTCCTGCAGTAGCTCGATCATCGCACGGCCTCCCGGGTGCCTGCGGCGTAGAAGATTTCCATCCGGCGCAAGACGTAGTTCGAAACGGTGGTTATCACCAGATAGATCAAGGCGGCCAACATCAGGAAGAAGAACAACTGATAGGAACTCTTGCCCGCGTCCTGGGCCACTTTGACCAGATCGGCCAGGCCAATGATCGACACCAGCGCGGTGGCCTTGAGGATCACCATCCAGTTATTACCGATGCCCGGCAGGGCAAAACGCATCATTTGCGGGAACACCACGAAGCGAAAGCGCTGAGCTCGGGTCAGACCGTAGGCGGTAGCCGCCTCCATCTGCCCTCGCGGTACGGCGAGGATGGCGCCGCGGAAGGTTTCAGTGAAATACGCCCCGTAGATGAAGCCCAGGGTAATGACCCCGGCGCTAAAGGGATTGATTTCGATATAGTCCCAGCCCAGTGCTTCGGTCAGGTTGGTCAGCCAGGTTTGCAGGCTGTAGAAAATCAGCAGCATCAGCACCAGGTCAGGCACTCCGCGGATCAGCGTGGTGTAGGCCTGCGCAGGGACGCGCAGCAGCGCTGATTTCGAAAGCTTGGCGCTGGCGCCGATCAGGCCCAGGCCAACGCTCACCAGCAAGCACAGAAGGGATAATTTGACAGTCATCCAGGAGCCTTGCAGCAACAGCGGGCCGAAGCCCTTAAGGCTGAAGCCTGACAGCCCCAGATTTTGTAATAGGTTTTCGAACATAAATCAGCAACCTGATCGGAAGAAAAAAGCGCCCATCGCGAGATGGGCACCGGGCATTATTTGCCGCTGTAGAGATTCAGATCGCCAAAGTGCTTCTGCTGGACGGCCGCATAGGTGCCATTGTCGTGCAGCGCCTGGATGCCTTTGTTCAGTAAGGCCTGGAGCTCGGCGTTGCCTTTGGTGAGACCCACGGCGGTTTTGGCTGGCAGTAGCGGGCTTTCGACCGGCTCGCTGACTTGGAAGTCGGCGCCTGGTGGCGATTTCAGGAAGCCCAGTTCAGCTTGCAGCAGGTCCTGGATTGAGGCATCGAGGCGTCCGGAGATCAGGTCGGCGTACACCTGGTCCTGGTTGGCGTAGGCTTGGGTCTCTACCCCGGCCTTGTCCAGCACGGCCTTGGCGTAGGCTTCCTGGATGGTGCCTTGCTCGTAGCCGACTTTCTTGCCCTTGAGGGAGGCCGGATCGGTGCCGATGGCCGCACCTTTCTTGAATACCAGCGCGGTCGGGCCAGAGAACAGCTCGTTTGAGAAATCGATGACTTTCTCACGCGCTGGCGTGGCGGTCATGGAAGAGATCACGCCGTCGAACTTGTTGGCCTTGAGGCCGGGAATCATGCCGTCGAAGTCACTTTCGACCCATTTGCACTTGACCTTCAGCTCAGCGCAGATCGCGTTGCCCAGGTCGATATCGAAGCCCACCAGGCTGCCATCGGCGGCCTTGGATTCGAACGGCGCATAAGAGGGGTCGACGCCAAAACGCAACTCCTTGTACTCCTTGGCCAGCGCAGAACCGGCAGCCACACACAAAGCCAATGCAGAAAGGGTGAGAAATGCTTTTTTCATTATTTTATTCCCAAGGACCATCGAAAGCGCTTGTGCCGCAAGAGCGCGTGTACTGCGTGGCGAAATGTCTTATGCACACGCAAATACTTGTACAGACAAGCATATGCAATCACCCGGCCAATTCGCGGATTGGGCGTTTGAGAAAGCGCGTACAGCGCTCTGGGATGGGCTTGGCAGGCAGGTGAGCGCAGGGGGGAGGCAGCCTGCGAGGCTGTTACCGAAGCAGGTTTTTACACCCGGCTGGGGTATGCGGTAACAAAGTGTGAGATCAAGGGCGACATTGGATCAAAGCCAATATAGGAGAGCAATGGTATACAGCCAGCCGATGCTGAGGGTGATCGTCAGGTAGATAACCACGAGCATCAGAGAGTGATTCCACATGACACTAACCTCCCATAACCACCGTTTGAGGCGCTTTAGGGGCGTCTAATAAACCGAATAAACACAGGTTAAGCCGTACCACAGCATCCGCGCTGCTCCTGGAGCGGCGGGCATTTCACCGTTCCAAACGAACAGAACACACAGCAGTCACCGGGGTTCGGGCGTAGCAGAGTTTTACAACTGCCACACTCGTAGAAGAACTGGCAGGCGTCCGTGGGCATGGTTTCCTGCTTGGCGAAACCGCAATGTGGGCAGGTCAACACGGATTCGAGGATGACGGCGCTCACGGTTGCCTCACTTGTGCACGGTGCAACACACCGACGCACTAATAGCGGCCAATGCGCCCGCGACCAGCGAACCTTTGCCGAGTTGTTGAACCATCGTCTTCTCCATTGAATCGATCTAACCTAGAGTCACTCTACACTCCGTACCTAGGTACAGAATCAAGAGGCATGTGATGGCGACAGGAATGAGTATCGGCAAGTTGGCGCAAGCTGCCGGCGTGAACATCGAGACTATTCGCTATTACCAGCGACGCGGCTTGCTGGATGAGCCGCCAAAGCCGCTCGCTGGTTATCGGTGCTATCTACCAGAGCAGGTCAAACGGTTGCGCTTTATCAAGCGGGCACAGGCGCTGGGATTCACGCTGGATGAGGTAGGCGCACTGCTGACACTGGATGCGGCCTGCGCTTGTAGCGAGACTCGGGCTCTGGCCGTGCGCAAGCTGGCCCTGACCGAGCAAAAGATGGCCCACCTTGCAGCAATGCAGCAGGTGCTGGGCGCACTGGTGCGGCAATGCGATGCAGGCGGCGGGGTCGCATGCCCTATCATCGATGCGCTGAACGGGGAGTGATGCCTGGCTGCAGGGCATCATGCACAGGCGTCAGGCCAGCAACCCGTACAGTGTAATAGTAAGGCTGCTTGCTAGCGGTCAGGAATGACTGCTTCAGCCGATAGCTGCCCGTCACGAAGGGCTGCAATCGACTGTGGATTCAACCGATCGATGCAACAGATTGGCTCAATCTTTCAGCGGGTGTTTCGTAGCTTAGTGTTTTCCGAGGGCGGTGATTTATGCCACGGATAGCCCTTCGCGCTGAGTTGAAAGGCGTAATCGAATAAACGCTTCATGTACTCGCCATCGAATTTATGATTGTGCGGAAAGTAAAAGTCGGAGCCAATGTACGCAAGATTGAAATCCGCTCCATCCTGCTGCGCCATACGGTAAATTCGCTCCAGGTCACTGATCCCCTGAGTTTGAATCAATGCGCTGATGGCTCGACCGCCGATGCTCAATGTACGGCGTTTCGTCCCGGACCACTGCGGCTCCAGTGTCCCATTCCGAATGACATAGAAATGACGTTCGAGTCGCAAAGGTGCTCCGGTGGCTCTGTTCAGCGCCATCTTGGTGCCAGGTGGGTAAAGGAACACCTGAGTGATTACCCCTCCGTCCACGTGCATTTCCTGAAACTGTTTGCCGTCAACGTCCACATCGATCATGACGGGTGAGACTGCGCCGGGAATACTCATCGACGCGATCATGATGTTGCGGAAGAGGTCGAGCGCTCCCGGTGCTTCGCTTGAGGCAATAGTGCCCATGTTCCAAGTGACTGGCCGCCCTGAATCAAGGTCGGTTGTGCCGATCAGCAGGATTCGTCCTTTGGCGTATTCCGCCGCAATCGCCGCAAGAATCTCCGCAGTGACGTACTTTGTAATGAGCCGCGACAGTGGCTTGCTGTCCGCTATACCGTCGCTAGCAAGACGGGTTAACACGTTTCGCGAACGAAAAACGTCTTTTGGACCGATGGCGTTGGCGATATACCGAATGACCTCGTCGTACCCGGATCCCAGGTAAGCGAACGGGGCGACCAGGGCGCCCGCGCTAATGCCCGTGACGACCTTGAACATGGGGCGAGTCCCATGCGTGGTCCACCCCGTAATGAGTCCTGCTGCGAATGTGCCTGCGTCACCGCCTCCCGAAACTGCCAGCATATTTGCCAGCGGCAGGATGTTGTTCGGTTTCCCTGCCTTGGCGAGCGCCTCGCTCTCGCGTTTGTTGCCCTCAGTTGCATCCTGAATGAACAGAGTCAGGTCGTGGTCCAACCAGTAGCGAGCATTGGGAATGCCTGGGATGACCGCTTTTTCCGTTAACGTTTGCGGCACAGCATCACGGCGTGGCAAGCCCCCTTGCAGGAACATGTTCAGAGTTGCGGCGCCAGGTCTGAGCGGGAATGGTTTCAAAACGCCTCCTCCGGCCCCTGCAGCCGACTGCGACACGTCATTCGAACGCCAGGCAGCTCATTTTGCGCTCCTTTACATGATAAAAAAACTCATTGGCCGCGCGCTCCAGATTCCATACGAAAGCCCTTGAAATCTCCAGGTTAAGGGGCAGAACGTGATATTCAGGACGGGTCACATCTCAAAAAGAACAGTGTTTGCACAAAATTTTCGGAGTTTCTCTGACGAGTTTCTCCATCAACGCGCGCGCTGTCGTGATGAATCAGCGCCGACACATCAGCTGATCTCCAAGGATGCGATCTTGCCGTTGTCGAGTACAAAGGTGTAGGTGAGCTCGACGGGGCTACCAGGAAAGTTCCCGCTCAGCCGAGCGAGCAGGGTGACGGTCTGTCCTTCCTGCGAGCTGCTCAAAGGTTCGATACTGTATTGGTACTTGGCCTGCGAGGCTTGCTTCCAGGCTTTGATAGCCTCCAGTCCCTTGTAGGTGTGGCTTTCGTCGCGCACGGTGGCGTCTGTGGCGAAACAGCGCGCTAACACCTCGATGTCGGTACCCTTTTCGCCCGCAAGGTAGCTGGCGAGCGCTTCAGGCAGTTCGATTTTCATGGTGCATTACCTCGCTGATGTGAGAGTTGCTTCACCCAAATACTCGCTATAGGGTTACCAAATGGCAAGAACGCACGAAAAAGTAAGTCAGGTAAATATGAGAGCGATTTACACCCCGTCGACCGCCGCCTGCAGCGTGGAAGCAGTGCTCCGGCAACTCGAAGGCCGCTGGAAACTGGTGATCCTGTTCCACCTTTTCGGTGGCCAGGTGCAACGCTTTTCCGAGCTGGAAAAGCTAATCCCCGAGATATCCCAGAAGATGCTCGCTCAGCAGTTACGCCAGTTGGAAGCGGATGGCATCGTGCATCGCACCGCCTATCCGCAAGTACCGCCTAAAGTTGAATATCGCATGACAGAGTGGGGCCAGGCGCTGTGTCCGGCATTGGATGCACTATTGCAATGGGCGGAACTCAGGGAGACGCTCAATCCAGATGCTTGAGCCCCCGTGGTTTCGCAGCCTCACATGAGAGGCTGCTCCTGGCCGAGGCTGTGTAAAAACGTTTTAGAACACGTTTGACAGTCGGGGCTGGAACAAAAATCGCGCTCCTACGCAAATTTCTGGTCTGCTGATTACACATGCACCAGCAGATTTTACGTAGCAACGCAGACTTCAAAACGGCGCATGCGTTTTTACACACTCTGGGCCCAAAGCTGCCTGTGGCTAGTGAACGTAATCGACAAAGCGGGTAGGCAAATCACAGTCATCAGTACACCAAGTGGTTGTGCTAATGACGCATGGAATTATTCTGGAGAGGGAGAACAGCAGGCCTCTCAGCGCGCTACCTGGTCAGTAGGACAAACCGGTAGCCCATAAGGGTGCCCGGTATTAAATCGCGATCTTCGCTACTCGGTTGCTCCAGACGAAACAGTGGCGGGTGAAATGGCAACATGACCGATGAGGGGACAAGGCCTGGTGCTTAGACGTGCAAGCGACCGATCAGATTGACCAGGTCGGCCTGGCGGCTAGTGTCGGTCTTGCGAAACAGAGCGCGCAGTTGCGTGCGCACGGTGTTGATGGACACGCTCAAACGAGTCGCACAGTTTTCCGGAGTGAGTCCCTGAGCCAGTAGTTCAGCCAGGCGCTGTTCGGCCGGCGTGAGTTGGAAGAGCTCGGACAGCAGCTGAGATTGTGGCTGGTTTTCCAGCAGTGCCAGCAACACCAAGGGTTGTTGGAAGTGGCGGTTGAAGGCCATTTCGGCCGGGACCGGCGTGACCAGCAGCTCCTGCGGCTGGATGGGGTTGAGGCACAGCCAACCGGCGCGGCGCCTACCGTCCTTGCCGGCGGCGCGGCGTATCAGCGCTAGCAGGTGGGTGTCCTGACTCTTGCTGTGCAGGCGATTGAAGTGTTCATAGAGCGGGAAAGTGCTCTGGCCCATGTGTCGCGCCGCCATCTGGTTGCAATAGAGTACATGACCGTCGCCGTCCAGCAGCCAGAGCGGGGCGGGATGGTGGTCCAGCAGCAGGTCGCGTGTGGCCAACTCCAGTTCCAGGCGGTTGACCTTGTTGGACAGTTTGGCGGCCTTGAGCAGGTGCGGGCTAACCCGCAGCAGCAAGGCCTGCTGTTGGGCGGTTGGCAAGGGCGCGCCGACCTCGTTGAGCACGGTCAGGTAGATGCCCGAATCGGCCTGTTCCTCCAGCTTGACGCAGGAGAGGTTATGCAGCCCGAAGGGGATGTAGAACTCCTGATAATAAGGGTCGCGCCGAATGCGTTCGGGACCGAAATCCATGAGGTCGTTGTACCAGTCACCCACTTTGTGGGAGCGGATGAGGACAAGGCCCGGATCCAGATTGCAGTAGTGGCGGTTGTAGACGTCGATCGCGGCGGGGTCGCACAGGTTGAGCGTGGTGGAGGCGTGAGTGCCGCTCTTGAGGTAATCGGTGAAGAGCAACAAGCCCTGCTGTCGCCCGCTGGCCGCGACCAGTAGTTCGAGCAGTGGCCGCCAGGCGGAGTTGTCCAGCACGCACTCATAACAAAGGACGACCAATTCGTCGTAGGCCTTCTGATCATCCAGTCGTGGCAAGGGCAAGCCTCCCTGCTAGCGGTTGGCGTAGCGCCGTCGAACCTGCGGGCGCTACGTCTTCATATGGCGCATGGTCGAGCTTTCTGCAATACCGGTGGTCGGGAAAGGGGCTTGTGCGTGGTTCGATTATCAGACGAAAGGTTTGTCTGATCATTCAAACGGATGAGGGAGAAGTGGGGGGCTGCGAACTAAAGTCATGACACCGTAAAAATCTCAGACGTATAAGGGGTTAGGTCATGGCAATCATCAATGGTAATGAAAGCGCCAATACGCTGACGGGCGGGTCAGCGGCCGACACCCTCAACGGTCTGGGCGGCAATGACACACTCTTGGGCAACGGTGATAACGACACTTTGGATGGTGGTACCGGCAATGACCTGCTCATAGGCGGACGCGGCAGCGATACTTACCGTTTCGGCCAGGGTTATGGCTTCGATGTGATCGACAATTCCGGTGGCGTCAACAGCGACATCGACACCATTCGGTTGACCAATCTCAACGCCAACCAGATCCGCCTGACCCGGATCGGTAACGATCTGGTGCTCAGTATTCTGACCACTGGCGAAACCCTCACCGTGAGCCAGCACTTCCTCGATGCAGACCATGCGATCGACCGAATTCAGTTCGCAGACGGCAGCCGCTGGAGCGCCAGCGATATCCTGGCCAATCTTTTTTACCCGCCCGTCGTGCCAACCAATGGCGCTGACGTGATCAACGGCAATCCCGGTGATGACATCCTCCTGGGCTTGGGTGGCAACGATACATTGTTGGGTAATGGCGGCAACGACACGCTTGACGGGGGCAGCGGCAATGACCGTATGGAAGGCGGCGTGGGCAATGACACCTACGTGGTCGATGCCGCCGCAGATGTGGTGGTGGAAGCGAACAACGCCGGCGATGATCTGGTTCAGGCCAGCATCAACTACAACCTGGGCAGCAATGTCGAGCGCCTTACCCTGACCGGCGGCGCCAACATCAATGGCACCGGCAACTCGCTGGCCAACACTCTGATCGGCAACGCCGGTAATAACCTGCTTGACGGCGGTGCCGGTAACGACCTGATCCAGGGCGGTGATGGCAATGACACTTTGCAAGGTGGTGCTGGTAATGACAGCCTGAACGGCGACGCAGGCAATGACCTGCTTGACGGTGGCGCTGGCACCGACAGCATGGCGGGCGGCAGCGGTGACGATATCTATATCGTCGATCAGAGTGGCGATAGCTTGTTCGAACTGGCAGGTGGTGGTAACGATACCGTCCGCGCTTCGCTGAACTGCATTCTGGGCGCCAACCTGGAAAATCTCGAACTCACCGGCAACAGTAATCTCAATGGCACCGGCAATGCCCTGGCCAACCGACTGACCGGCAACACCGGCAATAACCTCCTCGATGGTGGTACCGGTGATGATTTTCTGATTGGCCGCCGCGGCAACGACACCTACTTCTATGGCACCAACTATGGCAACGATGTGATCGATAACAGTGGCGGTGCCAGCGCCGACGTCGATACCGTGCAACTGGTCGGGCTCAACAGTAACAACGTGCGCTTCGTGCACACCGGCAACGACCTGCAGATGGTGGTGCTGGCTACCTCACAGACCCTGACCCTGAAAAACTTTTATCTGGGCGCCGATTACGAGATCGACCAGCTTCGTTTCGGCAACAACGTGGTCTGGAACACCGCCGCCCTCAAGGCCGCGGCGACCAGCCCGGTCAATGTCGCGCCGAGCTCCACCAATGACAGCCAGACCACCCTTGAGGACACGCCGGTCATCCTGGGCAGTGCCGACTTCGGCACCTACAGCGACCCGGAAAACAGCCCGCTTGCAGCGGTGAAAATCACCGGCCTGCCAACGCTCGGCAGCCTGCAGTACAACAATGGCAGTGCCTGGGTCGCAGTGGTTCAGGACCAGGTCATCAGCAAGGCCGACCTCGACGCCGGCAAGCTGCAATTCGTGCCGGCCCCCAACGGTAATGGTAGCGGCTATGCCAGCATCGGTTTCAAGGTCAGCGACGGCACGGCCTTCTCGATCAATGCCAATACCTTGAGTGTCGATGTCACCCCGGTCAACGATGCGCCAACGGTCAGCGGCCCGGTCACTTTGCCCGGTGGCACAGAAGATACTGCTTATACGATTACAGCCGCACAGCTGCTGACCAATGCCAGCGACGTGGATGTCGGCGACAGTCTGAGTGTGCAGAGTATCAGCGTCGACCCGGCTGACGGCTCGATCACAGCCAACCCCAACGGCAGCTGGACCTTCACCCCAGCGCTGGATCGCAATGGCCTGGTGAATTTTGCGCTAGTGATTGCCGACAGTGCTGGCGCGACGGTCGCCACTTCGGCCACCCTGAGTCTCGCAGCGGTTGATGATGCTCCCGCCGCAGTGGCCACGGTGACTGCGCTGAGCGATGACAGCGGTAGCGTTGGCGACTTCCTCACCAACGTCGCCAGCCAGACCGTGAGCGGCACTTACACCGGCACCCTGAATTCTGGCGAGACCATCCAGGTCTCCGCCGATGGTGGCACCACCTGGGTGAATGCGGTGGCCAATAACGCCACCCATAACTGGAGCGCCAGCGGCGTCACCCTCATCAGCAGCGGCACCGGCTTGCTGGTCCAGACCATCAATACCGCCAGCAACAGCCAAGCCGGCACCGGCCACAGCTACACCCTCGATACCAGCGCCGATGTCGGTAACGACCTGAGGGTCGTGCTTACCGACAGACTGATCAACAATGTCGAGAAGACTGCAGTCGCCTACAGCGTGACGGGCCTCGACGCAGACGCCAGCGCCGTCGTCACCTTCAGCGACTCGACCAATAACCACGTGCTCGGCGTTAACGGCAGCGCCGACCTGTCGAGTCTGAGCGATGGCCCGATCAACGTGTCGATCGTCGCCACCGATGTCGCTGGCAACAGCGCCGGCAACAGCCCCAGCAGCCCGACTAAAACTCTGACATTCGATGATGTTCAAATTGGCCCGTTGCCCTCCCCGTACGCGGGCGTCACTGTTTCTGGCGCCACAGTCGTTGGTGCTCTTGGGACCGGATGGAATGCTCACTCAGGAGCTAACCTCTCTTATTCTGAACTGGGCTTGATGAGCTTCACTTTCAATTTGGCCATTACCGGCAATATCCAATCGGTGTCGGCCTATGTTTCGGGTGAACCGTTTACCGGTCTTTTTGCTTACAACGCCTCGGGCGTGCTGATAGGGCAAACGGTTTTGCCATCTGCGGCATTTAATACCCTGCTGACGGTGACCTCCCAGGGCGACCCGATTGCGCGGCTGGACATCCACGATGGGGGCGCAAGCTTCGCGATGGATGACCTTACCTTCACAAGCACCGGCGGGCTCACACTGGACACCACCGCCGACACGGGCGGTGACCTGACGGTGTCGCTGGCCGATTCCCTTATCAACAACGCCGAGAAAACGGCGGTCGCCTACACGGTTACCGGCCTCGACGCGGACGCCAGCGCCATCGTCAGCTTCAGCGATGGCAGCCAAAGCGTCGTCGGCGTCAACGGCAGCGCCGACCTGTCCAACCTGAGCGATGGCCCGATCAATGTGTCGGTAACGGCCAGCGACACGGCTGGCAACACCGCCAGCGGCACCGGCACTACGCTCACCCTCGATACCATCGCGCCGCTGGTGAGCGGCCCGGTGACCTTGGCCGATGGCAGTGAAGACTCCGCCTATACCTTCACCACCGCGCAACTGTTGGCCAATACCAGCAACATCGTCAACACGCCGAGCGTGAAGAGCGTCAACGTCAGTCCGAACGACGGCACGCTCACCGACCATGGCGACGGAAGCTGGACCTTTACACCGGTCGCCAACCGCAATGGTGCAGTGACGTTCAACGTGGTAGTCACCGACGGCGGCAACGACGTGGCGACCTCTGCCAACCTCAACCTTGCACCGGTCAACGACGCGCCGACCCTGGCCAACCCGCTCACCGATCAGAATGCCAGCCAGGACAGTTCCTTCAGCTTCAGCGTCCCGGCCGATACCTTCGTCGATGTCGATGGCGATACCCTCGACTACAGCGCCAGCCTGGCCAGCGGTGACCCGTTGCCGAGCTGGCTGAGTTTCGACCCGGTCAGCCGCAGCTTCAGCGGTACACCGGGCAATGGCGATGTGGGCAGCCTGAGTGTGAGAGTGACAACCACCGATGCCAGCAATGCCACGGCGAGCAGCAGTTTCAACCTGACCATTGCCAACACCAACGATGCGCCAGTCGTCAGCGTCCCGGGCGCTTTACCTTCGGGTTTCGAAGACACGACGTATAACATTACCGCCGCGCAGTTGCTGGCCAACGTCAGCGATCCGGATGGCGACGCCTTGTCCGTCGCCAATCTGAGCACCAACCACGGCACGCTGGTCGATAACGGCGACGGCAGCTGGACCTTCACGCCGGATGCCAACTACAACGGTGCGGTCACGCTCAACTATGAGGTGAACGATGGTAACGGCGGTTCGGTCGCCACCAACCAGGGCTTCAGTCTGACGGCGATTAATGACGCACCGACAGGCACGGTTGCAATAAGCGGCAGCGCTACCGCAGGGCAGATACTCAGTGCGAGTCATTCGCTGGTCGATGTCGATGGGCTGGGAATCATCGGCTATCAGTGGCAACACTCGAGTGACGGCAACAGTTGGAGCGCTATTACCAGCGCCACTGGCAACACCTACACGCTGAGTGCTGCTGAAGTCGGCCAGCAGGTTCGCGTCGAGGCGCGCTACATTGATGACGGTGGTACGACTGAGGTGGTGGCAAGCGCTGCCACCACGCCGGTGGCAGTGCAGTTGAACCTGATCGAAGGCGGTCCCGGCAACGACCTGCTGACCGGTACAGCGGCGGCTGATCGCCTGCTCGGCCACGGAGGTAACGACACGCTGCTCGGCCTCGCAGGCGACGACGAACTCGAAGGTGGTGCTGGCAACGATCGGCTTGAAGGTGGAGCGGGCAACGACAGTGCGGTCTACAGCGCCAGCATGAACCAGTACACCGTTACCTTCGACCCGCATGGCTATCTGGCGGTCGAGGCGGGCGCAGGGAGTGGCGAGGCCGGGCGGGATCAGATCAATGCTGTCGAGCAATTGCGTTTTGCCAATGGCACGATCACGGTCACCGGCTCCCCGGGAGGGGAGGTGCTGGTCAACACCGTCACGGCCGGTGACCAGTCTAGCCCGAGTGTGGCGGCGCTGGCTGGCGGCGGTTATGTGGCGATCTGGCATTCGGCCAATTTGATTATCGGTGGTCTCGACATCTACGCGCAGCGCTATGACGCCAGCGGCAACAAGCTTGGCGAGGAAGTACTGGTCAATGGCTTTCTTGCGAATGATCAGACTAACCCCAGCGTCGCGGGCTTGGCCGGAGGCGGCTACGTGGTGACTTGGGAGTCGTTCGGTCAGGACGGCAACCTTTCGGGTGTCTATGCGCAGCGTTACGACGCCAGTGGTGTGGCGCAGGGTGGCGAAGTGCGGGTCAACACTTTCATTGGCAATGACCAGATAAGCTCGAGCGTGGCGGCTCTGACCAACGGCGGCTATGTAGTGAGCTGGATGTCCATGGGCCAGGATGGCAACAGCTGGGGTATCTATGTGCAGCGCTACACGGCCAGCGGCGCAGCCGCGGGCGGCGAAGTGCGGGTCAACAGCAATACTTTCGGCAGCCAGGAACAACCGGCGATTGCTGCGCTCAGCGACGGTGGTTATGTGGTGACCTGGATGTCTAGCGGGGACGGCAGCGGTTGGGGCATCTATTCCCAGCGCTACAATGCCAGCGGCGCAGCCGTGAGCGGCGAAGTGCCCGTCAACACCTTCACCGCGAATGACCAAGCCTCCCCGAGCGTGGCGGCACTGGTCAACGGTGGCTATGTGGTGAGCTGGATGTCGAATGGCCAGGATGGTAGCGGCTACGGTGTGTACACACAGCGTTACAATGCCAGTGGTGCCGCTGTGGGGGGCGAGGTGCGGGTGAACAGCACAACCGTTAGCGATCAGACAAGTCCGGTGATCGGCGCGCTCAGCGATGGCAGTTATGTGGTGAGCTGGACGTCTCTTGGTCAGGACGGCAGCGGCCACGGCGTGTACACGCAGCATTACGATGCCAGCGGCGCAGCGGTGGGCGGCGAAGTGCGGGTCAACAGCACCACTTCCGACAGTCAGCAAGCCCCGACGATCAGCGCGCTCAGTGACGGCGGTTATGTGATGAGCTGGGCCTCTAACGGGCAGGACGGCAGCGGTTACGGCGTGTACACGCAGCGATACGACGCCAGCGGCCAGGCGGTCGTCAATACGCTGACGCTGGTGGGTGATGCTGGCGACAACCTGGTCCAGCTGGGCAACGGCGACGAGCGCATTGTCGGAGGCGGCGGCAACGATACCTTGTTCGGTGGAGAAGGCCACGATACGGCGCAGTATCAGGGCAATCAGCACGACTTTGCATTTGCTGTGCAGGCGGTTGGCCTGATCAGCGTCAACGATCTGAATGTTGCTGATGGTAATGAAGGCGCCGATACCCTGCATGACTTTGAAACGCTGCAGTTTGGCGACGGTGTGCAGCTGCAGGTACTGGCCGACCACCTTGAATGGACCGGCGACGCCTCGGCCAACGTGATCCGCGGCACCCTCGAAACCGATTGGTTCAACGGCGACGCCGGTGCCGACACCTTCCAGTTCACCCAGTTGCCTGGCGCACGTGCCGATCTGATCACCGACTTCACCCAGGGCAGCGATTTGCTGGCGCTCAATACTGGGGTGTTCAATCTGCAGGGCCAGACTGTCGCCGAGGCGCTGGCCAATGTCAGTGGCGGGCAAAACGAGGCGGCAGGGGCGAACCTCGTGTTCAATCAGGATGACCATACGCTCTATTACGATGCCGACGGCGCCGCCAACGGCAACGCCATCGCGCTGGTGACGCTGGTCGGTGTGACGACCCTGACGGCGAGTGATATGGCGGTATATGGCTGACAACCCGCTCTTCACCCGCCGATCAGTCGGGTGAGGAGATGGGGCAGTTGGGCAGGCTGATCTGAAGGTCAGGAGGGCGAGGGCGCGTTGAAGTTTACATATGGATTCCTGATGACGGCACATCAAGGCCGTTCAGCTACCGACGATTCCGGTTGCCGGCAGGGACGTCATCAGCCTCACCAGGGCGGCTTCTGTTTGTACGCCATGAGCCTGCGGTACAGGAATAACCGAAAGGTGGAGGTTGCGGTCATTTCTCATTGAGCGAGTGGTCATGATCCCAGGCTCTGCTCTTAACGCCCTTGAACATTGCCTGGCTGCACTGAAATTCTTGCTTGCGGCACCCAAGGGCGTCGCATCCTCAAGAGTCTTGATTTAGGTTGACTGACTTCTTCGGGACGTGAAGCGGCCTATCGCTACACACCATGCAGACAAACACTGGGGCTCTTAATGAGGCAAAAGCTTGGCTTCAAAATGCACCTCGATCGCGCCATTGCTTATAAACGCTGACGTCGACCCTCATTACCTCGAAATAGAGATCGATGTAATGAGGGGGACCAGGTCCCTTTCTGTCTGAAAATGTCCGGAGGGCCGTGAAATCGACGCCTGCCTGGGCGCTGCCAATCCAACGTTGAAGTCATTGGCTGCCGTTCGATTGGGTACAGGAATCCATCGAGATGAGCGCGCGACTTACCGAGCCACTACGGAGCGCAGGGTCACCAAATAGTGAAGCTGCCCCTCCACAATGACGATCAATCCATTGCAGCTTACGAGCTATACGGGAATCGTGCGCGTTCGGTAATCACTCGGAATTTCAGCTGCGTAAAACCTGTTTTTTGCTCTGTAACGTAGCGTTCGGTAACGAATCGCACCGTGTTGGCGTACCTGCCTGTCCATAAAAGGCGTTCTCCAGACAAAAAACTTTCAAGCAGGCCTTAAATTCGGTAATTGGCACGGTATGAGCATATAAGAACTAAAGTGATTGTTGAACAATCATGGCCGCCCTTACTGCTTCCACCTACCGAGGATACGAACATGCAAAAAGGTCTGATGGGCAAGAAAACCACGCGCAACCTCGCGTTGACGATCGCCCTGGCTTGCGTGGCGCCGCTACTGTCTGCCGCAGAGATCAAGGGCACGCTCAAGCAGGGAGAGCTGTCGGTCGGTTCCGACCTGACTTATCCGCCCTACACCTATCTGGAGCAAAAGCAGCCAACCGGCTTCGACCCCGAGTTCATGCAGTTGATAGGCAAACAACTGGGGCTGGAGCCGCGCTTCCTCGACACTCGTTTTGCCAACCTGATACTGGGTGTCAATGCCCAGCGTTTCGACGTGGTCGCCTCGGCACTGTATGTCACCCCGGAACGCTCCAGGCAGGTAGATTTCCTCAGCTACCTGAAGACCGGCTCTTCGCTGATGGTGCTCACCGCCAGCGACTTCAGGCCACAGCGGCCGGAAGACCTTTGCGGCAAGCGCGTGGGCTCGATCAAGGGCGCGTCCTGGGTTCCCAAGCTCAACAAGGTTTCCACCGAATACTGCCTGGCCTCGGGCAAGCCGGCGATCGAGTCTCGTGAATTCCCTACCTCGCCCGAAGCAGCTCAGGCCCTGCTGGCCAAGGCGGTCGATGTGCAGATGGAGGATCCCGCAGTAGCCAAGATCACCGTACAAAAACTGCAGGGCAAAACGGTTATCAGCTCCCGCGAACTGATCTATCCGGTGGTCATCGGGCTGGCCGTGCGCAAAGGCAACCAGGCGTTATTGGGAGAGCTGACCACGGCACTTGGCCAGATCAAACAGAACGGCAGCTACGGTGAATTGCTCGCCCGCTACAACCTGGACGAACCGAATGCCGAGGAGGTCAACGCGGCGCTGGGCACCACCACACACTGAGACATTGCGCCGAGCGCACCCGGCAGCCGATTCATCGATTCTTTCCAGTCTGTGGAAAAATCACAGCAACGCGGAGTAAGTACATGCAATTCGATTGGCACTACACCTTGGGCCTATTGTGGAACGGCGACTTCTGGCGAGCCGTGGCGACTGTGGTCGAGCTGAGCCTGGAAACCTGGCTGCTGGGTATCGTCTTCGGTTTCTTCCTGGCGCTGGCGCGACAGTCGCAACGGCGTTTTCTGCGGGACGCGGCCAGCCTCTATATCTGGTTTTTCCGCAGTCTGCCGTTACTGGTTCTGTTGATCTTCGTCTACAACCTGCCCCAGGCGTTTCCTTCCACCAGTGCGCTGCTTTCCAATCCCTACTCGGCAGGCCTTATCGCTTTGGTACTCAGTGAAGCGGCGTATATCGCAGAGATCCACCGGGGCGGCCTGCTGGCTGTGGCCAAGGGGCAACTGGAAGCGGGCAAGGCCCTGGGCGTCGGCTATCGCGGCGTACAGCGACTGATCGTGGTGCCTCAGGCGCTGCGCGTCGCGTTGCCGACCCTGGCCAACGAATACATCACCATCGTCAAGCTGACCTCGCTGGTTTCGGTGATTTCGCTGTCGGAAATCCTGCTGGTCGGCCAGCAGCTCTACACCCAGAACTTCCTGGTCATGGAGACCATGTTCGCGGTGGCCTTCTACTACGTGTTTATCGTCACGGTGTTCAGCCGCCTGTTGCGTCTGCTGGAAAACCATCTGGACGTGACCCGGCGCAAACCGAAGTGCATCGCCCCCGTCGAACTCGGGCAGGTGGCGACCCGGCGTGCTGTCGGCCAGGCCGAGCCTGGTGAGTTTGCCCTTCAGGCGCGGGGCGTGCGCAAGTCGTATGGCGAACTGGAGGTGCTCAAGGGCGTCGAGCTGAATGTGCGTTGGGGCGAGGTGGTGTCGATCATCGGCCCATCCGGCTCAGGCAAGACCACGCTGATCCGCACCATGAACGGCCTGGAAAGCCTCGACCATGGCGAAATCACTCTGCAAGGCCAACCCTTTCTGCGGGGCAGCAAAGAACCGCAAGGCGCCTTGGGTCACAAGGTGCATATGCAGGGCATCGTGCAGGTCGGGATGGTCTTCCAGGGCTTCAACCTGTTCCCGCACAAGACGGCCCTGGAAAACGTCATGCTTGCACCGGTCTATCACGCCCATGGTGGCGGCGATGATTTGCGCTTGTTGAGCCTGGCGCTGTTGCGCAAAGTGGGCATGTTGGAGCATGCCGGCAAATACCCGCACCAACTGTCCGGCGGCCAGCAACAGCGGGTGGCGATTGCCCGGGCGCTGGCCATGCGACCTTCGGTGATGCTGTTCGACGAGCCGACTTCGGCCCTCGACCCGGAACTGGTCGGCGATGTCCTGGCGGTGATCGAGGAACTGGCGCGCGAAGGCATGACCATGGTGATCGTGACCCATGAAATGAACTTCGCCTTCAGGCTCTCCGACCGGGTGGTGTTTATGGAAGGTGGCGAGATTATCCAGAACGCCGCGCCGCGCGAGATGCTGGAACAGCGAAGCGAGCGCATGACCAGGTTTCTCAAAGACGTACAACTGGCGTGAACGGAGGGAGTGCAACGGTGAGTCAACCCAAGGAAAAAAGCCTGTCGCTGCCGGACCAGGTCGCCATCGAGCTGCGCGAAGACATCATTGGCGGGCGCCTGTTACCGGGCATGCCACTGGTGGAAAGCGAGCTGGTCAACGCCTACAACGCCTCGCGCAACACCGTACGCGAGGCGCTGCACCAGTTGGGTCGCGAAGGCCTGACCAGCTATGTGCGCAACAAAGGCGTGATGGTGCGCCGAATGGGTATCGACGATGTGCGCGACATCTTCAAGGTCCGCCGCACTCTCGAATTGCAGGCGATCGCCGCGAGCAAGCCGTTACGCGAGTACCAGTCCGATCTGATGCTCGATGCCATCGAGGCGGCGCAACTGGCCCAGGATCGCGAGAACTGGCAAGCCTTCGGTACCCACAGCCTGCGTTTTCACCAACACATCGTCGGCCTGATGCGCAGCCCGCTGTTCGACGAATTCTTCACCCACGTGGCGGCCCAGATGCGCCTGGTGTTTTCCAACGCCCCCAGCGAGGAAACGTTCCAGAAACCCTGGCTTGAACGCGACCGGCATATTCACGACCTGCTGGGCGATGGCCGCAAGAAGGAAGCCGAGGAAGCCATGAGCAGCTATCTCAACGACTCCGAACTCGTGCTGCTGGATATTCTGAGCAGCCGACCAAAACACTGAAGAGAGGATCCATCATGTACAAGGATTATCCAGCGGCCTACCAAGTCAGCAAGGGCGCCGCATTGCAGGTAGACAAAGCGTTCTATGACCGCGTGCGCGAAAGCAAGGAAGGCCGCACGCTGGTCGAGCAATTCGAAGTGCCGATTCGCACCGGCCGCGCCTGGAAGGTGCCGGCGGGGCATGTGTTTCGCGTGACCACGCCTGTGGGGCCGCAGGTCGGCGACTTCAACGTGTGGAGCGCCAACGATCCCCGCGAACGCATGTGGGCGGCCCGCACCCGTCAGTTGCAAGGCGCGCACGTCACCACCTACGACCGCTTGTGGTCGAACCTGCCGTTCCTGCGACCGATGGTCACCATCACCGACGACAGCCTGGCCGGCTACGGCATCGACGAACATGGCGGCCGTTTGCACGACCTGCTCGGCACCCGCTGCGATCCTTACGTGAACAAGATGCTCACCGGCGAGGATTTCCATCACCATTGCCACTCCAACCTGACCCGCGCGGTGTTGCCGCACGGCCTGACCGAGTTCGACGTGCACGATGTGTTGAACATTTTCCAGTGCACTGGCCTCAATCACGACGACATGTACTTCATGAAGGCGTGCCCGGCGAAGCAGGGCGACTACCTGGAGTTCTTCGCGGAAATCGACCTGCTCTGCGCACTGTCCACCTGTCCGGGCGGTGACCTGTCATTGCCGATGTGGGGCCCCGACGCGGAGGATCCGCTGAAGGTTTGCCGTCCTCTGGGCGTGGAAATCTACCGTCTCGACGATTCGCTGCTGGAGGGTTGGAAGCAGCCTGAGCGCGCCGCTTATAACGGTAACCACGGCTTGCTGATTCCCAAGGCCGAGTGGGAAAAGTAAAGACCGAGTCGATTGACACCCGGGATGTCCGCCTGCCCCGGGTGTCTTCGCAAGCTGTCGGCGGACGAATGTTCATGAAGGCGCGATGTTGGTAGGTGAGAATTGAGTGAGCCGTTCCTGTCGATCCAGGGAAACAGTGAGCCACCGGTTTGAAGGTTGAGTCCTCTTGGTCATGGGGCCTTAGCGCTGTTGACGTTTTAGCAAATGGCAAACAGGTACTGTGGCACCGGAAAGTCCGCTTTTGGCTGTGGATTCAACCGGTCGACGTTTTCGTCGATGAACTCGACCTGGGTGCACTTGGGTTTGAAGGTGTTGACCCACTTTTCCCATTGGATCAAAGCCAATACAGGATAGCAAAGGACCACAACCAGCCGATGCTGAGGGTGATAGTAAGGTAGATCACCGCAAGTATCAGAGGCTGATTCCACATGACACACCTCCCATAACTGCTGTTTTTACATTGGTGCCTGGTAAATTGGGAGCTCGTATGAGCAGTAAAGCAATAATCAAGCCATTTGAGTAAAAGACGCTTGGCCGCAAGCCTTGGGCCTTTAGCGCTGCGTTCCAGGCTACTTCCTTCAGACGAAAGCTGACCCTAAATCTCCCCCCCCAGAAATGGGGTTCTCCACATGTGGGGGAACATTCGTCCGGATGCCACAGCATCCGCGCTGCTCCTGGATCGGCGGGCACTTCATCGAGCCAAACGAGCAGAACACACAGCAGTCACCGGGATTTGGGTGTAACAGAGTCCTGCAATGGGATCGGCTTTATCGGGGTCATAGTCCTTTCCATTGAAGCGATCTAACCTGGAGTCACTCTACACTCCGTACCTGGGTACAGAATCAAGGGGCGTGTGATGGCGACGGGAATGAGTATCGGCAAGTTGGCGCAAGCTGCTGGCGTCTGGCCGATTGCTGGCTGTCGCGAAGGGGTGGAATCGACCCGGAGCGGACGCTCATGACACAACGCTTATCCCGCGCGGACGTGTAAGGCCGATGACTGGTCCTGACTCGTCTGCGTTTCATTCAGTAATTATGAGGGAGGTGACATTTGCAACGGCTGGTGTCTGTCAAATGTTCGTAGTTTAGGGAGCTGGCCCAACACTTTAAGCTGATATCATTCAAGAACTTGCAAAAGGAGTAGAAAAATATGAATCGTCGTAAAAAAATAACGCAGTTGTTAAAGGCTCACGCCAAAAAGGCCAGTGCCAAATTGGCACCGAAAAGCAAGTCAAAATACATTAGTAAAGCGGACCGATTGAAACTGGCTGCTGAATCCAGTCAGGACTCCAGCATTTCCTCTGAGAACTGATCCATATTGTCGTTCGCCACAAGAAGGGCGGGTATGGCGATTGAGAGAGCCCTGTACCGAACTTTGTGAAAGCCACACGTTTTGAAATTTCCTGCCGCAATCGCGCTCATCCATGGCGGTTTGTGCGAAAGCCCGCACGGTGACCCAAGGTTTTGCACGAATCTTCACCGCTGTCGCTCGTATCATTTCACTCGGAAAATACGGTGAGCATTGCGATGACAAAAAACACAACGTTGTGGGACATCAGTCCGCCCTTGAGTACCGAAACGCCGACCTGGCCGGGTGACACGCCGTTCCAGGAGGAGCGCGTCTGGACCTACGGTCCCGAGTGTCCGGTGAATGTCGGCCGCATCACCCTGTCGCCGCATACCGGCGCCCACGTCGATGCGCCGCTGCATTACAGCGCTGACGGCGCGGCGATTGGCGATGTAGCGCTGGATGTCTACATCGGGCCTTGCCGCGTTTTGCATTGTCTGGACAGCGGCGAGCTGGTACAGCCCGGGCAACTGCAAGGGCGTTTGCACAATGTGCCTGAGCGTGTACTGCTGCGAACCTATCGACAAGCTCCGCAGACGACCTGGGATTTGGGTTTCACGGCCGTTGCCAAGGAAACCATCGCCTTGCCGTTGCGGTTTGCTCATCTGGACGCCAGTTCGGTCAGGGCGATTTTGCGGCCCTTGAGTACGTCACAACGCGGGTCACCCATTCAGCTCACCCGACTTGCACGCCGGAACCGGGCACCAGCCTGGCATTCAAGTCGGGTGAGCGGTGTCAGGTATTACTCTCGGTGAATTTTTCGTAGTACAGGTGCACGCTGTCCAGTGCTTGTGCCTGCAGCCAGGTTTTGATCGACTCAACCATCGGCGGAGGCCCGCAGACGTACATATCGACCTCGCCATCGCGTAATTCAGCAATGTCGAAATGCTCGGCAATGTAGCCGCGCTTGCCGGTCCAGTGTGGCGACGGCTCGCTGACCACCTCGGTGTAGCGCAACCCCGGGATGCGTTGTTCATACGCCAGGATGCGCGCCTGTTCGCACAGGTCGGCCGCATCACGCACACCGTAGTACAAGTGCACGGGCTGCTCGCAGCCGCGCTCGGCGAGTTCGTCGAGCATGCCCAGCAATGCAGAAAGCCCGGTGCCACCGGCCACCAGGATCAGCGGCCTGGCGACGTGTCGCAGATAAAATGCCCCCAGCGGTGCCTCCAGAACGATTTGGTCGCCTACCTGGCAGCGTTCGCGGATGTAGTTGCTCATCACCCCATCGGGAAGCAGACGAATTAGAAACTGCAGCTGATTGTTGACGCTCGGCCGATTGGCGAACGAGTAGGAACGCTTGTTCTCGGTCCCCGGAATCCGCAACCGGGCGTATTGCCCCGGCAGGAAATCCAGTGATTGCCCCACCTGACCCAGATCCAGATGCAGGATCGCGGTGCTGGCCGAGACCTGTTTGACGTCGCTGACCGTTGCCGTGAGTTGATCGGGGCCAGCGGCATTGCACAGGCTGGAGGCGAAGTCGAAATAGAACGCCGCGTCGGATTTGACCCGTGTCTGGCAGGTGAGCATTTTGCGTTGCTGCAGGTCCTGGCTGGAGAGGGCTTCCTCGTCCACATAGTCCTGGCTGTAATCGCCTGACTCGCAACGCCCCTGGCAGGTTCCGCAGACGCCTTCGCGGCAATCCAGGGGAATGTTGATGCCATTGCGCAGGGCGGCGTCGAGCAGAATTTCGTTGGGTTGCACGGGAAAGAACAGCGTTTTGCCGTCGGCAAAGCTGAACGCGACCTTATGGTTCATGCCCCGGTCTCCTTGGATTCAGAGGTGGTAGAAATCGAGTACCGAGTTGATGGTGTCGTTGAGCAGCAGCACATGCTTGCGGGTGATCAGCCAGCTATCGGCGTGGGGCTTGAGGTGATAGGTCGCGCGGCCGAAAAACTGCTCGGATGTCGCCAGGCGGTAGTACAACGTGTGCCAGTTCAGCCGCACCTCCAGCTCGCCGTTTGCAAGCTCGCCGATCCGCACGTTGTTGATCTGATGCAAGGTGCGCGGCATCGGCGTCGAGGATGCGGACTTGCCTGTGCGCAGGCGGAACACGCGGTCTTCCAGGCCTGAACGATTGGGGTAATAGATCAGCGACATTTCGCGTTTGGGGTCGCGGGTGTAGACGTGTTCCGAGTCCCATTGCGGCAAGTGGAACTCGCTGTGCTCATCGAACAGCTTGATGTAGGCGTCCCAATCCTGGGCATCGCACAATTCGGATTTGCGATAGAAAAACTGTTCGATCTGGTACTGCAATTGCGCATTCATCATTGCACCTCACGGAGATTCAGGGATTTGGCGTCCAGACCATCGAGCAGGAATTTCTGCCAGTTGCTGTGCTGGTTGACGTAAAGCCCTTCGTGGGTGAATTCGGTGCCGGTCATGGCCGGGGCAATGCCGATCGCCTCGCTGTTGGGCGTGGCGCCAGTGGCCCAGCGGTGGCTGCCGCGGGAAATATCGCTCCAGCGTTCCAGGCGCGCCTGGAAGCCACGCTGGGCTTCACGGAACTCCACCAGGTCATCCGGTGTGCCCAGGCCCGAGACGTTGAAGAAATCCTCGAACTGGCGAATGCGGTTTTCGCGGTCGGCATCGGACTCTCCCTTGACGCCGATGCATTGGCTGACGATTTCGGTCTTGTTCCATGCCACCGGGCGGATGATGCGCAATTGCGAGCTGATCTGATCGAGGAAAAACAGGCTCGGATAGATATTCAGGTTGCGCAGGCGATGCATCATCCATTCAGCCTTTTGCTGACCGTGTTCTTCGATCAGGCGCGGCATGATCGTCGCGTAGCCTGAGCGCACCGACGGGTTCGGCATGTCGCTGAACAGCACGCTGTGGCCATTGTTGAAGGCGAACCAGCCGTCATCGGTATTGGCATCACCGGCGCCGAGCTTGCTGTAGTCGAGGGTGCTGCCACCGGCAGTGCCGCTCTCACTGTTGACCTGCTGGCGATGTTGCACCGTGGCCACGTAGTTGTAGTGGACCGTGCTGACGTGATAACCATCGAGGCCGTTTTCGTTCTGCAGTTTCCAGTTGCCGTCGTAGGTGTAGGCCGACTTGCCGGGGAGCACTTCCAGTTCGCCGGTGGGTGATTGGGCAACCATCATGTCAAAGAACACTTTGGCGTCGCCGAGGAAGTCTTCCAGGCTGTTGTCGGCGTGCACATCCAGGCTGATGAAGACGAAACCCTTGTAGCTCTGGATGCGCGCTTTCTTCAGGCCGCGGGTGGCTTTGTCGAAGCCTTCCGGGTACTCGCCGGGTGCCTTGACCTTGACCAGGCGACCATCGCTTTTGTAGCACCAGGCATGGAACGGGCAAGTGAAGGTCGACTGATTGCCCTTGCCGACGCGGGTCAGCGTCGTGCCGCGATGCTGGCAGGCATTGATCAGCGCATTGAGCTGACCGTCACCATCGCGGGTGATGATCATCGGCTGGCGGCCGGCGCGCATGGTCACGAAGTCGTGGTTGTTGGCCAGCTCACTTTCGTGGCAAGCGTAGATCCAGTTCTTTTCGAAGATCAGTTCCATCTCCAGATCGAACAACTGCGGCTCGGTGAAGATGTCCCGGGCGATGCGGAATACGCCTTCTGCCGGGCGGAAATCCAGGCAGCTTTGGATAAACGCTTTCCACTGCTCGACGTTTTTTTCGCCACTCATGGTGTGCACCTTTTTTATTGGGCTAATCGGTGTGCCCATTAGAGAAGCGGGGCGGGTGGCGGTCTATCCGATAAGTTGACGAAGGCAGTCCGTAAAATTGGGGGGCAGGTAACAGTTGGTTGGGCAGCGATGACACAAATCCCGCACCAGGTGATAAACGGCTGCACCTGTTTGCGGCAATCAGATACTGTATTTGCAATACGTCGAGTGCGAATCGAGTGTTTTTCCGGCTTCGCCAGCCATGCCTTATCCGCTTAGTTGCCGATCACTATCCATTAAGTGGGCGCTGGTGTTTTATGGCGTGGAAGTTGCTCCTTTCCAGCCTGGTACGCGCCGTCAGAGCGCGCCGAAAAAATTGCCTGTGAGTGCACCGTGATGAGCAGCAAAGTGGATCCGCAGTTTCGCGACATACGCGTCGACAGCGATGACCTGGAGGCCGCCAGAAGCTGGATGTCCGGTATCTGCGGACCCCATCGGCTGGTGAGCGCGACCCCCGAACGCATCCGTTTTCATCACAACGCCAACATGTTCAAATCGATGGCCACCACCCTGGGCACTATCGAATACGGAACCGATGTCACCATCGATATCGAAGACGCCGAGCACTTCAGCAGCTACAGCCTGAGCTTGCCGTTGGTGGGCCAACAGGAGCTGAGCAAGGATGGCAGCGTGGTCAGGTCCGACCGCGATCAAGGGGTCATCGTTTCGCCCAACGAAAACCAGCTGCTGGCGATCTCCGGTGACTGTCGAAAGGTTCAGGTGGTGATTACGCGTATCGCGATGAGCGAAGCTCTGGAGGGGATGTTGCAACGGCCTCTGGACGCGCCGCTGCGCTTCGAGCCGGTAATGGATGCGATCGATGGCGCATCGGCGTCGTGGTGGCGCATGGCGCGTTACTTCATCGACGAGCTGGAGCGCAGCAGCGAACTCTTCGAACAGGTGGCCTTCACCCGGGACATTGAAAGCTCGCTGATCAAAGGCCTGATCCTCGCCCAGCCCAACAACTATTCGCAGGAGCTGCGGGATGTGCTGGGCGTGAAGTTGCCGCACTACCTGATCAGGGCTCGACAGTACATTCACGACAACGCCCGCGAAGCGTTGCACCTGGAGGACATCGAGGCCGCTGCCGGCGTTTCGCGCTTCAAATTGTTCGATGCGTTCAAGAAGTACTTCGCCATGTCGCCGATGGTCTACCTGAAAAAGTACCGCTTGAACGCCGTGCGCCAGGAGATTCTTGAGCACGGCTCGGCACGCAATATTTCCGGGATCGCCATGGGTTGGGGGTTCATGCACCTGGGGCGTTTTTCCACCGAGTACCGCAAGCTGTTCGACGAAACCCCGAGCATGACTTTGCAGCGCAACGAAGCCCGGCGCCTGCACGGGCTTTGAAGGTCGGCGTCATTACTTGCGTACCACCAGATCCAGCAATTGCTCGCGCTCCTTGATTTTTTGCAGGACGATTTCCGAACGTATATCGGTGACGCCGGCGGTGCGGTTGAGGTGGTTGACGATGAAATCCGAGAAGTGTTTGAGGTTGCGGGCCTGGACCCGCAACACATAGTTGCTCGCCCCGGTGATTACATACGCGGTGACCACTTCCGGCCACTGCTGAACCTTCTTGATGAAAGTCTCGTGCCAGTCCTCGACATCCTGTCGCAGCGACACATGAACGATGGCTTCCAGTTCAATGCCCAGCCGCTCGGCATTCAGCACCGCGCGATAGCCGGTGATGATTCCTTCGCTTTCCAGCAGGCGCAACCGGCGCAGACAAGCCGACGGTGACAAGGCGACTTTCTCCGCCAGTTCCTGATTGCTGATACGGCCATCCTGTTGCAATTGATGCAGGATTCGCAGGTCTGTCGAGTCAAGATTCATGGTTTGAATAAATCCGCGTTTATTGTGGTTTGATTCGAATATCCTGCGAAATAACTACTACATGACCGGTTACTTTGCACGAAAATTCTTCAAAGGTTCGTTCATTATCTCTCCACCGAAAGGCAAGCGAATCGCCTTGAATCAGGGCGCCTGAACCGGCTGATGCAACCTGCCCGGATGGCGTCGCATAAAAAAAACAGGACACCCGATGACGACAAGAAACAGTTGCCTGGCGCTTGATGCCCAGGACGCGCTGGCACCCCTGCGCCAGCAATTTGCGCTCCCCGAAGGCGTTATCTATCTCGATGGCAACTCCCTGGGCGCGCGGCCGGTCGCTGCTTTGGCGCGGGCTCAAGCGGTGGTCGAAGAGGAGTGGGGCAATGGCTTGATCCGCAGCTGGAACAGCGCTGGCTGGCGCGAGTTGTCCGAGCGTTTGGGCAACCGTCTGGCGGGCTTGATCGGTGCGGGGGAGGGTGAAGTGGTGGTGACCGATACCACCTCGATCAACCTGTTCAAGGTGCTGAGCGCCGCCTTGCGCGTACAGGCCACCAGGTCGCCGCAGCGGCGGGTGATCGTCAGCGAATCGAGTAATTTCCCTACCGACCTGTACATCGCCGAAGGCCTCGCGCAGATGCTGCAACAGGGTTACACCCTGCGCCTGGTCGACAGTCCTGAAGCGTTGCCGCAAGCGATCGACCAGGACACGGCGGTGGTCATGCTCACCCACGTCAATTACAAGACCGGCTACATGCACGACATGCAGGCCCTGACCGCGCTGACCCACGAGTGTGGCGCGCTGGCCATCTGGGACCTGGCTCATTCCGCCGGCGCGGTGCCGGTCGATCTGCACCAGGCGGGTGCCGATTACGCCATCGGCTGCACCTACAAGTACCTCAACGGCGGGCCGGGCTCGCAGGCCTTTGTCTGGGTTTCGCCGCAGTTGTGCGATCTGGTGCCGCAGCCACTGTCCGGCTGGTTCGGCCACTCGCGGCAGTTCGCCATGGAGTCGCATTACGAGCCGAGCAGCGGCATCGCGCGCTACCTGTGCGGCACCCAGCCAATTACCTCTTTGGCGATGGTCGAGTGCGGCCTGGACGTGTTCGCCCAGACCGACATGGCCAGCCTGCGCCGCAAATCCCTGGCCCTGACGGACCTGTTCATCGAATTGGTCGAGCAGCGTTGCGCGGCTCACGAACTGAAGTTGATCACACCCCGTGAGCACGCCAAGCGAGGCAGCCACGTCAGCTTCGAACACCCGGAAGGTTATGCGGTGATCCAGGCCCTGATCGAGCGTGGCGTGATTGGTGATTACCGCGAGCCACGCATCATGCGTTTCGGTTTCACCCCGCTGTACACGACCTTCACCGAAGTCTGGGATGCGGTACAGATTCTCGGCGAGATTCTCGATCAGAACACCTGGTCGCAAGCGCAATTCCAGGTTCGCCACAGCGTGACCTGAACCCTGCGGCGTCCGTGTCCTGCTGCGGGATTTCCCCCGCGGCAGGGTATCGGTCGCCGGTAATCACCAGTTCTGCAATCACAATAATAAGGAGCACGCAGAATGAAACTGTCCCTCTGGCCTGCCTTGCCGCTCGCCATCTCCAGTTGCTTTGGCCAAATGGCCTGTGCCGCTTCTGACAACGGATTTGTCGAAGACAGCAGCCTGACCCTGACTAACCGTAACTTCTATTTCTACCGCAATAACCTCAACAACCCGGGCGGGCAGAACTATCGGGACGAGTGGGCCCACGGGATCATGCTTGATTACCGCTCTGGCTACACCCAGGGAACGGTGGGGTTCGGGGTCGATGCCTATGCGCAATTAGGCCTCAAGCTCGACAGTGGCAAGGGACGCACGGGCACGGGTTTGCTGCCGGTCGATGCCGATGGCCGTCCCGAGGATGAGTACTCCGAAGCAGGCGGCGCGGTGAAGGCGCGGATTTCCCAGACCGAACTCAAATACGGCAACCTGACCCCGCTCAACCCGGTGTTCGGCACTGGCAATGCGCGACTGTTCACCAGCAGTGCCACCGGCTTTCAGCTGACCAGCAATGAACTCAAGGCTTTGCAACTGGACATTGGTCACTTCACCGCCGGCAACGACAGTAATTCGACCAATGCCGATGGCGCGCTTAAAGCGCTGTACGCCGGTGTGGAAACCCGCAGCGTCGATTATCTGGGCGGCAGTTACGCCCTGAGCGATCAACTGAGTGTCAGCCTCTACGGTTCGCAGTTCACCGACATCTGGCGGCAGTACTACGCCAATACCAACTACACCTATGCCCTTGGTGAAGGCCAGTCGCTGAACCTGGATTTCAATCTCTACCGCACCAACGACAGCGGCCAGAGCCTGGCCGGCAAGATCGACAACACCACCTGGTCGCTGTCCACCGCGTACAAATTCGGTGCCCATCGGTTGACCCTGGCGTACCAGCGGGTCGATGGCGATGAGCCGTTCGATTACCTGGGATTCGATCAGCAACCGGGCACCTCGATTTTTCTCGCCAACTCGATTCAGGTCCTCGACTTCAACGCCCCCAACGAACGTTCCTGGCAACTGCGTTATGACCTGGACATGGCGCCTTTCGGTGTGCCGGGCCTGAGCTTCATGTCGCGTTACGTCAGTGGTGACCACATCGATGACAGCCATTACGACGGCGGACCCAATGGCGCCTATGGACGTTATGGCGATGACGGCAAGCGCTGGGAGCGCGACATTGAGGCGCGCTACGTCGTGCAATCGGGCAAGGCCAGGGATCTTTCAATCCGCGTGCGTCAGGCCAGTGTGCGTTCCACCGCGCAGGTCGCCCGTGCCGACACCACGGACAACAACGAAGTCCGGGTGATCATCGAGTATCCACTGAGTATTTTCTGATCCGTGTCCTGCTGTGTGTGGCTGATCCCCACCGTTAAACCCACGACGTGCTCTTCAAGAAAGACAAAATCCAGAGGACATAAAAATGACCGATAACTCCGGTTTCGAAACGATATCCAACCGTGAACACGGCTTGCGGCGTCAGCTGACGTCGGGGCAGATGAGCATGATCGCCATTGGCGGTGCAATTGGCACCGGGCTGTTCATGGGCAGCGCCTATGCCATCGGTTATGCCGGGCCGAGCGTATTACTCAGCTATGCGATTGGCGCAATCATCACGCTGCTGCTGATGGGCTGCCTGGCGGAAATGACCGTGGCCCATTCGACCTCGGGTTCGTTCGGTGCCTACGCCGAATTTTATGTCAGCCCGCTGGCCGGGTTTCTGGTGCGCTATGCCTATTGGGCGGCGATTGTGCTGGCGGTGGGCACGGAAGTGACGGCGGTGGCGATGTACATGAAGTACTGGTTTGCCAACGTGCCGGAGTGGATCTGGATCGTCTCGTTCTCCAGCGTGCTGATCGTGCTCAATGCCATCAGCGTGAAGACCTTCGGCACCTTCGAGTACTGGTTCTCGACCATCAAGATCGGCGCGATTGTCGGCTTCATCATCCTGGCGGTGTATGTGGTGTTCGGTTCGGGCAATCCGCAATACGGCGTGCACAATTACACCGCTCACGGCGGTTTCTTCCCCAATGGTCTGCAAGGGATGTGGATCGCGGTGATCGTGTCGATCTTCAGCTACCTGAGCGTGGAGATGATCGCGGTGGCTGCCGGTGAGGCAAAAGACCCGGAGCAAGCGGTGAAGAAAGCCTTTCGCGGGACTATCGTGCGATTGGTGGTGTTCTACCTGCTGACCCTGGCGTTGATGCTGGCAATCGTGCCTTGGGTCCAGGCCGGTCATGCCCAGAGCCCGTTCGTCACGGTGATGCAAGCCATCGGCATTCCTGGCGCCACCGGTGTGATGAATTTCGTGATCCTGATTGCGGCGCTGTCAGCGATGAACAGCCAGTTGTACATCACCACGCGCATGATGTTCAGCCTGTCCCGTGCCGGCTACGCGCCAAAATCCATGGGTGTATTGAGCAAGACCGGGATCCCGTTGAACGCGCTGTTGCTCTCGAGTTCGGGTATCGCCCTGGCGACGCTGCTCAACATCCTGTACCCGGAAAGTTCGTTCACCCTGATGATGGCGATCTCGATGTTCGGCGCGATCTTTACCTGGTTCATGATCTTCCTCACGCACTTCTGTTTCCGTCGTTTTCACGAACGCAATGGCAACCGCAAACTGTCGTTCCGCATGCGTCTGTTTCCCTACAGCACATTGCTGGGGCTGGTACTGATGGGGGCGGTGATGATCACCACCTACTTCACTGAGGCCTTCAAGATGACCCTGGTATTCGGGGTGCCGTTCCTGCTGGTGCTGTCGATTGTCTACGGTATTTTCTTCAGGAAACCCCGGGCGGTCACGGTGCTGAGTGCGCAGCCCAAACTCTAGAATGAAGGTCGTGTCTGCTCGTCGAGAGCGAAAAATACAGGCCCCATAAAGAATGCCCGTATCTCACGATACGGGCATTCTTCAATCTGCCAGGCAAGCCTTGCCGTTATGACCCTGTCGTAAAGGTCAGCTGGCTGACAATGGCCATGGCCTTGGGCTGGATGAAGGCCACGTTGGTGTCGGCGTTGCCGGTCCAGGCCGCGTTCAGGGTCTGAAGCTGCAAGGTGGTGCGGTTGAGCGCATCAGGTGCCTTGGCGTCCCAGCCCCCCCCCAACTGAGGTTGTAGAGGATACCGACACTGCCGGCGGCCTCGACCAACACACCGATGTACAGCTTGTTGCCAATCTGCGCCGTGGAAATCATTCGCAATGCGCCGGGCCTTGGACGGCAGTGGCACATCAATCATTTTTGCTGGCAGACCAGCTGCAATCGACACTTCGCAGATGTTCAGCCAGACGAAATCAAACCAGCCCCTTTCCCACGAAATGCTCGCTCCGCAATTCACAGCTTGTAGCCAATCTGCCGCAAAAAATTCTTGCGCCACAGGATGTCTTCATCGCCTTCAATGTCATTGGCACAGAAGCCGTCCACTACGCCCAGGATTGCTCGCCCTTGTTCCGTCTCAGCGAGAATCACTTCGGTTGGATTGGCTGTTGCACAAAAAATACGGCATACCTCTGGAACCATTTTGATGGTGTTTAACACATTCAGCGGATAGAAACCGTCGCCCAGGAAAATGATGAAGCTATGGCCTGCGGCGATGGCTTTCGCATTCTTCTGTGCCAGTTCAATCATTGAGGTATCGGTGCCGGACCATCGCACCAGGCATTTGCCAGAGGCTTCACAAAAGGCCACGCCAAACTGGATACCTGGCACGGCATTAACCAGCGCTTCGTGGATGTCCTCGACAGACTTGATGAAGTGGGTCTGACCCAAAATGAAGTTCGTCACATCCGGCTTATCGATTTTCAACGTGATGAGTTGCATCTCAAACGCCTCCTTTGACGATGTTGCTACCAGAGTCTGGCAACAAACCAAGCATAGCTACTCATTGGTTATTGCTTCGTCCTCTGACGGTTTCTGGCCGGGTGCTGCCTGTCAGGAAGGACCAATAGCAGCCGAAAGCAGGCGGCAGACTCTATCTGCTCTTATTGGGCACGGCTCATCGGACGCCTACGAATTCCTCTCTGGTTTCACCAGGCTGTCAGAGGAGCCCTCAGTCGACTGTGGAAAGCCCATGCTTGTGTGCGTAGGCGTAGAGATCTACGCGGTTCGTCAGGCCCAGCTTGCTGTAGATCGATGTTAAATGGTTGCGCAGCGTGTGCTCGCTGATATGCAGCTTCTCGGCCACCAACTTGCCAGGGGCTGAGGGGTCGCTGGCCAGTGATGCAATGGTTTGCTGCTCGCGACGCGTCAGCTTGGCGATTTTGTGTTGCTCCGGGTCTGTATCGCGCTCGGCTTTCTTGCGCGCCAGTTCAAGGAAGATACGGCTGGTCGCATTGCGGTCAATCCAGAGTTCGCCTTCATGCACTTTTTCTATGGCTTTGAGCAATGTCGATGCGGATGCCGACTCCCGCTTATCCACCACGCCACGTGCGCCCGCCAGCACCGCACTGTCATGCAGCGCCACGTCGCTTGACCCTGTCACTACCAGAATCTTGGCTTTGGTCTGGCTGTGCAAGTCGGCCAGCGACTCGATACAGTCCTCGCTGTCCAGGTCCAGTACCACCACATCTGGTGTGTATTGGTGCAGTGAAAGCAGGTATTGCGCCACCGACGACACCGAGCCCGCCAGCATCAACCTCGGTTGAGCGCTTTCCACCAGACGCTCAAGACCCCAGGCCACGAGCGGTAGTGCTACTAACAGGACTTGAATTGGCATGCAGGCCGCTGCCTCTTTAGACGGGTTGTGTTAGCTGATCATGATAGCAATCGTTGCAGCCCGTAGCTTTTTTCTATGGCGCTTCAGGCACCCCCTCCCATGACATTTGTCCCGTAAAACACTGTTTTCATGGGGGATTGACTCCCAGAAAAAAAGGGATAGCGCACTCATGTAAAAAACCGCGGCCGTTTTTAGACTGCAGTCATGAAAGACGCACACCGAATTGAGCCCCGAGAACAAGTCACCCTGTCGCTGCAACTGATCGGCGGGGGCAGTGGTGTCATCCGTGACATCAGCGCCTCCGGTTTGTATTTCGAAACCGATAGCGAGCAGCAGGTGGGTAGCTTGATTGACTTCGAGATCGAACTCGACACCCCCGGCGGCCCCATGAAGTTCAAGGCGCAAGGACAAATCGTGCGCATTGAGCCACAGGGCGGCAGGATCGGGGCGGGCGTGAAGCTGCTGGCCAGCCGGCTGGTACCGGTGGAGTGAGGTGTTCGTGGGGTGAGGAAGAATCGGCTTGTGGCTGTTAGCGGCCCACAGCGGTTTTTTGCTCAGGGTGACTTCTTAGGGAGAAAGACATGGCTAGCACTACAACTACCGGCGGCGGAACCGTTACCTCGTTTTCCAACACGCCGCAGGCGAAGGATGACGTCTTTACCATCACTGAAAATCTGTTGAGGGTCAGGTATTGGGACGTCATGTCCAATGACCTCGGCGGTAGCGCGAAGACACTCTGGTCACTCGACAATGCGGTGAGCGATCCTACTGCCACCAAGGCTTATGCTCCGGCCGACCTCCTGACCCAGGATACGGCGAGGGCTGAGGGGCTGAGTTCTGACACCAGTTTGAAAGGTGCAAAGATCTGGATCACCTCGGACGGTAAGGTCGGCTATGACGCCGCTTCTTTCTCGCCTGATTTAAAGGCACAAATCCAGGCGCTTGCTACTGGCGAGTTCCTGACGGACAGCTTTACCTATGCGATTCGTCTCGGCAACGGAACGCTCAGTTGGGCCACCGCGACGGTGCAGTTTTCGGGCGTGAATGATGGTGTGGCGATCAGCAGCGGCGCGCAGGCCGGCACGGTGACCGAAGACGCCAACACCACTGCGAGCGCGACCGACTCGCTGACGACCAGCGGCACGATTACCTTCAATGACATCGACCTGAGCGACACGCACATGGCGACGTCCGCACCGGTGAAGGGCAACGCTACTCATCTTGGTACGTTCGAGCTCTTGGAGGTAAGCGAAGCAACGAACGCGGCCGACGGTTCGGTGCAATGGACGTACAACCTAAACAACGCGGCGGCGCAGTACCTGGCCCAGGGACAGACAGTAACCGAAACTTACCTGGTCACCATCAGCGATGGTCATGGATCGTCGGCAACGCAGAATGTGACCATCACCATCACCGGCAGCAACGACGAAGTGCTGGTCAGTGGCGCGGTCGACAGCGGCGAGGTGGTAGAAGATGGCACCGCGCAGGCCAGCGGCACGGTGGACTTCACCGATGTCGACCTGACCGACGATCACCTGGTGACCGCGGCGCCSAAGTCGAGTGACTACAGCACGGCGATGGGTACCTTCAGCGTGGTGGAAACCACCGACACCACCGGCGCCGGCRTCGGCGGGGTCGTGACCTGGACCTATGCCATCGACAACGCGGCGGCGCAGCAGCTGGCCGCCGGCCAGACGGTGCATGAAGTCCACACCATCACCATCAATGACCAGAACGGCGACACCGTCACYCAGGACGTGACCATCACCATCACCGGCGATAATGATGCCCCCACGGTAACCTCTGGGGCGACGGCAAGCGTGGCGGAAAATGCCTTGGCCAGCACTGTGGTGTACGCCGCAACGGCGACTGATCCGGATGCAGGTGACGGCAAGACCTGGACGCTGACAGGCACGGATGCATCGTTACTCCACATCAACTCCAGCACGGGTGAGGTGACGTTAAATGCCTCGGCAGACTATGAAACCAAGTCGAGCTATAGCTTCAACGTAGTGGTCACTGACGACGGTGATTTGAGCGACAGCAAGGCCGTGACTTTGAATATCAACGACGTCAACGAAGCCCCCACGGCAGTCAGCTTCAGCAACACCACAACAGCGATCAATGAAAACGTCGTGGTTGGCGTGGGTATCAAGGTTGCCGATATCGCCATTACCGACGATGCACTGGGTTCAGAAACGCTCAGCCTGAGTGGGGCCGATGCTGCTTCGTTTGCGATAGTCGGCAACGAACTGCGCTATGTCGGCGCATCGCCCAATTTCGAGGTGAAATCGTCCTATAGCGTGACGGTAAATGCCAAT
>NZ_JBFUBR010000021.1:0-82459 GCF_056405655.1 Pseudomonas sp. P1_F7 | reverse complement strand
GCAAGCTCGCTCCCACAGAAAAGCAAAAGCACAGCAGCACACACCACCGCGTCGCTCTTCACCACTCATCAGGCCGAGCGTTAGCTCGCCTGCAGCTCTTGATCTTGATCCACCCGCCCCCTCGGCAGGCTGAGTGCAGGCGTTCATCCGGGGACTGGCGCGCAGCGCCGTTCGACGCAGTCGAACTCATTGCATGTAGGTCGAAGCGAAGCCGACCGGAGGGCAATGCCCCCGGATGAATGCCGGAGCGAAGGAACCCCGAGCCTTAGCGAGGGGCCGTACGTTCGGGGCGAGCGCTTTTTTTGCTTACTTTTTTTGAGGCGCTTGTTAAAAAAAGTGAGTCGCCGTAAGGGCGAAACCATAAGCCGCCGTTACCGCAGCAACGGATATGTACTCCATCACCAAAGCCCAATACCCCTGACCTACAAACCCAGGCGAAACTGCTTGGGCGTAATCCCGAACTGCTTACGAAACGCCCGAATAAAATTACTCGGCTGCCGATACCCCAACCGCTCGGCAATCCGCTCAATCGGCTGATCACCCGCCGTCAACCAGTGCCGCGCCAACTCCAGACTGTCACTGCGGGTATGTTGCGCCGCAGCAGTCTGCCAGTGCCGCAACATGCTCTGATGCAAAAACCCATTAGCCCCCAGCAACGGCTCATCGAGGCTAGCCGCTGGCAGGCTCAAACACGGATGTGAACCCTCCAGCACCTCGATACCAACGCTACGCAACCACTGCCCGGCAGCCTGTTGCGGCGTCAGGCGGACCGTGACAAACACCTCGCCTGGCGCTCGCCCCAAACGTCGGGCAATGTTGCGCACCAACGTCAGGGTCGCCGCATCGAGACCGAAAAAATGCGGCTGTTGACCGGCGCTGCGCAAGTGCAAGCGGGCCTGCCCGTCACCCTCCTCCAGTTCCGCCACCACATAGTTGGTCACCCGCGGCAGGAAATCAGTGAAACACGCCAGGCTCGCGCGCAGGGTCGCAGCGGAGTCCAGCAGAATGTTCAAGCCTCGCAATGTGGTGGTCGCCATGCCGTTGACCAGTTCGCAGCCAAACGACACCCCCGCGCCCGCACGTTCGCATTCATTCCACAGGCGTTCGACCAGGTGCGCGGGCACGTGCTGGTCCTGACCTTCGAGCAACGACAGGCAGATGCCGGCCCGTTGCAACAGTTGGTCCTGACATAGGCCGGACTGCCGGGCATGGCTGAGAATGGTGCGGGTGAAGGCGCTGGAAATGAACGGTTGGCTGGTCATGGCACGTTACGGCGAGAAGACAGGCGTGTACTTATGCCAGCCTCTGTGTTATCGATCCAATGCATTAAAAGTATCCGCAGAATGCAGGAGACGCATGATGGACCTACGACAACTCCGCCACCTTGTCGCCCTGGCCGATTACCGCAACTTCGGGCGTGCCGCCGAGGCGATCAATCTCAGTCAACCGGCCTTCAGTCGCAGCATCCAGACCCTGGAGCGCGACCTCGACTGCGCGCTGGTGGAACGCAGCAGCCGCGAATTCCGCCTGACTGGCCAGGGTGAACTGGTGCTGCAACATGCCCGGCGCCTGCTCGCCGGCAGCCAGGCCTTGCACAACGAACTGACCCAATACAACGGCCTGACCGGTGGCGAGTTGCATTTCGGTTGCGGCCCGTACCCGGCCCAGGTGCTGGTGCCCGAGGCGCTGGCGGAATTCATCCAGGCTCATCCGGCGATCCGCATCAGCTTCCACCAGGGCGACTGGGAGCAACTGGCGGTCTGGCTTCGTGAACAGCAGATCGAATTCCTCGTGGCCGACGCGCGGTACTTCACCGGCGACCCGCAATACCATGTGCAACTGCTGCGACCCCGGCGCGGGCGGTTCTTTTGCCGTGTCGGTCATCCCTTGGCACAACAGCAGAACCTGTCCCTGCGCGCCCTGCTCGACTACGCGGTGGTCGGCACGCGAATACCGCCGATGATCCGCAAGATCCTCGCCGACGCGCAGGGCGAGGCGGACTTCAACCCGAGCGTCGAGTGCGCGCAATTCGACGCCATCCGCCGCGTGGTGATGCGTTCCGACGCGGTGGGCATCGCCACCGTGGAGGCCTTGGCCGAACTGGTCGACCAAGGCCTGATCCGGCTGCTGGAATTTGCCGATGTGCCCAAGGAGGATCCCGGCCTGCAATTGCACTACGGCATCGTCAGCCGTGCCGGCCACTCCCTGACACCGGCCGCGCTGGCGATGGTCGATGCGGTGCTGACGGTTGACCGGCGTTTGCTGGCGTCGAATTAGTCGAGCAACCACCGCCCCCTGTGGGAGCGAGCTTGCTCGCGATGGGGCCGTGTCAGTCGACATCATTTTTTACTGACCTGCCGCTATCGCGAGCAAGCTCGCTCCCACAGGGTTCGTCACAGCTTTGAAGTCACGCACGCCGCGCCAGCGCCTGCAATGCCCGGGGCTCACCGAGGGCGCGCAGCAGGCAATGCATCGCCTCCTCGCGGCTGCGCTCGAAGCGATAGCGCGACTCGATGTACAGCGCCAGTTTCAATTCCACCGGTTCGTCCAGCGGTAGCGGCACATGTTGCAGGCCCAGCACATTGGCGACCCGGCTTGGCAGGCTGATGCCGAACGGCTGGCGATCGGCGATCAGCTTCGCGGCCAGGGTGCTTTGGGTGCTCATCGCCACATTCCGGCGCAGGCCTTTCAGGCCAAGCTGCAAGTCCACCGGGCTGAGCCCGTCGCGGCGGCTGGACACTTGAATCTGCGGCTGCTCCAGATAGTCCTGCAGGGTGCGCGGCGGTTCCTTGAGCGCAGCGCCATAGGCGAATACGTAATGGTCGGCGGGCAATGCCTGTTTGTGCAGGCCGGCAAGCCCGGCCAGAGGCTGGTCGAGGTCGATCAGGATATCCAGCTTGCCGCTGGCCAGGTCCTGCAAGGCGTCACGGCGCCGAGGCTGGAAATACCGCACCTGCCAATCGGCGTGGGGCGATTCGAGCAAGGCATCGAGCAACACCGGTTGCAGGCAATCCAGACAACTGATGCGCAGCAGCGGATTGTTCTGCCGCGCGGCGGGAATCATGCGCAAGCCTTCGCGCAATGACTCAAGCGCAGCACGCACGTAGTCGGCCAGACGATGGGCGACCAGTGTCGGCGTCACGCCCAGGCGACTTTTGATGAACAGCGGGTCGCCGCACAATTCGCGCAGGCGACGCAACGCATTGCTCATGGCCGGTTGCGACAGGCACATCACCTCGGCGGCACGGGTGACGCTGCGCTGCTGGTAAATCGCATCGAAGGCGAGCAACAGGTTCAAATCGAGCTGGCGTAAATCAAGCATGGTCTTGCTCCGGCAAATCGCTTAACGTCGGGCAGCCTAACCAGTGTTCCGGAACAAGCTGTGAGCCCTACATGACAAAAAGCGATCAGCCGCTGCACGATCAATCAATACCCAATGCGTTCTACGCGCCGACCCTGTTGCCGGCCATCGAAGAGTTGCTGGCCCGCGGTGTGGACCGGGAAAGCATCGAAGGCCTGTTTCGTCGCAGCCTGTTCGAGTTGCGCACGCCATTCATGCGCATTCCGCTGTTCATGTCGCGGCGCTTCTGGGCGTTTGCCCTGGAACAGACCGGCGACCCGCTGATCGGCCTGGCGGCGGGTCGGCGTTTCGTTTCCACCGCCACCAACGGCCTGACGTACCTGTTCGACGTGGCCGACTCGCTGGACAGTGCCTGCCAGTATTTCGTGCGCTTCTTTCCGTTTTTCAACGGGCACTTCCAGGCCCGGATCGTGCGCAGTGACGACAGCGTCGAATTACGTCTGCTCGACCGCGGCAGCGTGAAAACCCGCGCGGCAACCGCCGATTACATCCTCATCAGCCTGTGCAGCATGTTGCGACGCAAATTTCTCGCCAGCGGTCTGGAGCGTGATCCGGTTCTGGGCGTCGGGCTGGCGGGTGCCTGCACGGCCAATGCGCAGGAACATGAACAAGCCTTTCGCGCACCGGTGCAATGGGGGCAGGCGCAGCACTCGATCCGCCTCGATCCACAGCTATTCGTGATCCCGTTGACGCCGGGCAATCATGAACTGGAACACACGCTGGTCGAGCTGCTGGAGCAGACCCGACGCAACAGCGAACCGACCTTGCTGGAGCAAGTCTGCGACCATTTGATCGCCGACCTCGCCGAGTCCAACTGGCAGCAATTCTGTACCACCCAGCATTTGCTCGAGCGCACCGCTGCCCGACGCTTGAAGGCATTGGGCTGGAGTTTTTCCGAGTTGCTCGACGAATACCGCCGCTACCGGGCCGAAGACTTTTTGCAGGGGACCGACCTGGAACTGGTGGAGATTTCCGACCGCCTGGGCTACAGCGATGTGCAAAGTTTCAACCGTGCATGCCTGCGCTGGCTGGGGTGCGCACCGGGCGCCTGGCGAACCCGGCAAGGTCAATGAAAAACCACGCAATTTGCTATGACTCGACAGGCACTTGACCAATAAATTGTTGGACATTTTTTAACACCGGCATTGCGCCATCTGTGCGTAAGGACTGTCGGACTTTGGGGAAAATCGGCATTAATTCGGTGACTCAAACCTGACCCACCCAAGCAGCTACAACCCTTGTATTTCAAGGCTTACGACCGTCTGTCGGTTTCTTGAGATTTTCGCCAAACAGCCAAAATCGGGGGGAAACCCAATAGTGGTGCGACTTTGATGGCAATAGCCCCCACATTTGGGGGTGTCTTATCCATTTAACATGCCGGTTTGCTAAAACGGATTGCCGAAGCTGGTCTATACCCCTTTTGACAGTATTGTTTTGCAACTCTCCACCGTTTTACGAGGCACGCTAATATGGACGTAAGCGTATTTGGTACGGGCTATGTTGGCCTGATACAAGCAGCTGCATTGGCCGATGTCGGACATCGCGTCCTGTGTGTCGACATCGATCCGAACAAGATCCGGCAACTGCAACAGGCCGTGCCACCGATCAGTGAGCCGGGGCTTTCCGGCACCCTTGAAGAAAACATCAAGGCCGGTCGCCTGCTCTTCACCACCCAGGCCAGCGATGCGGTGGAGCATGCCGAGCTGATCTTCATCGCCGTCGGTACGCCCGCCGATGAAGACGGTTCGGCCGACCTCAGCCATGTGCTGAACGTGGCCCGGCAGATTGCCAGTTTCATGGAGACCGACCGCACCCTGATCATCAAGTCCACGGTGCCGGTCGGCACGGCGGACCAGGTCAGTGCCACCGCCGTTGAAGAGTTGCAGCGCCGCGGCAAAGGTTCGCTGAAGGTACGGGTAGTGTCCAACCCCGAGTTTCTCAAGGAAGGCAGTGCCCTGGCCGATTGCATGCGCCCGGACCGGATCATCGTCGGTACCGGTGACGATCAAGCCCGTGATCAGATGAGTGAGCTCTACGCGCCGTTCTGCCGCAACCACGACAAATTGATGTTCATGGACAACCGCAGCGCCGAGCTGACCAAGTACGCGGCGAACGCGATGCTGGCCACGCGCATCAGCTTCATGAACGAACTGGCCAACCTCACCGAATTGTTGGGCGCGGACATCGAGGCGGTGCGCAGAGGCATCGGTTCGGACCCGCGCATCGGTTACCACTTCATCTACCCCGGTTGCGGCTTCGGCGGTTCATGCTTCCCCAAGGACCTGCGCGCCCTGTTGCACACCGCCGAACACGCCGGAATGCCCCTGAAGTTGCTGCGTAGCGTGACCGACGTCAACGACCACCAGCGGCATATTCTGTTCAGCAAACTCAAGGCGCAATTTCCCGGTGGACTGGCCGGCAAATCCATCGCCGTGTGGGGCCTGGCGTTCAAACCCAACACCGATGACATGCGCGAAGCACCCAGCCGCTACCTGATGGAAGCACTCTGGGCCGAAGGCGCGAGCGTGCAAGCCTACGACCCGGAAGCCATGTCCGAATGCCGGCGCATTTACGGTTACCGCGACGATCTGCACCTGTGCGCCACCCGCGATGACACACTCGAAGACGCCGATGCCCTGGTGATCTGCACCGAGTGGAAGAACTTCCGCGTGGTCGACTTCGACAGGCTGGCGAGCAAACTGCGTCAACGGGTGATCGTGGACGGGCGCAACCTGTACAGCCCGGAACAGGTGGCGGCCGCCGGCCTGCACTACAGCGGCATTGGCTTGCGCCACATCGTGCCCGAGGCCGTACGTCCATGACGACTCTCGTCACCGGAGCGGCCGGTTTTATTCGTGCCCGATAAGGGACTGGGGCGCTTCGTTACCTGGTTGCGCACTTACTACTGACTGCCTGTCGCCCACGCCGCACGCGGCTGAACACTGCGGAGAATTTATGTCTGGACACGAAAAAAGTGTGCCACTTACCAATATGCATAGGGACAAGCGCCTGGACCCCGAGCAGCGCAGGCGCATGGATGCCGCCATCCACATGCAGGGCCGTGGCTGGATGACCGGTCGCGAAGGTGGCCGGCCGTGGACCCTGTCGCGCACCAACCGCGTCCTGGCCTGCTTCGGCGCGCTGCTGATCCTGGTGCTGATTTCCCCGGTGCTGCTGGGGCTGGCGCTGGCCATCAAACTCACCAGCCCGGGGCCGGTGATGTTCGTGCAGAAACGCACCGGTTATCGCGGCCGCCTGTTCGGCATGTACAAGTTTCGCACCATGGTCGCCAACGCCGAGGAGCTCAAAGAGTCCCTGCGGCACTTGAACAAGCACGGCGCCGACGCCATCGATTTCAAGATCGACAAGGACCCGCGCATCACCGGTATCGGCGGCTTCCTGCGGCGCACCAGTCTCGACGAGCTGCCGAACCTGTTCAACGTGGTGACCGGCGACATGCGCCTGGTAGGCCCCAGGCCTACTTCGTTCAACGCCTACCGCTACAAGAACAAACACCTCGTTCGCCTGAGCATTTACCCCGGCATGACCGGCCTGTGGCAAATCTCCGGGCGCAGCAATATCGATTTCGACCAGCGCGTTGAGTTGGATCTCACCTACATCGCCCAACAGAGCCTGCTGCTTGATTTGAAGATTCTGTTGAAAACCCCTTTCAAAGTGTTCAGCGGTCACGGAGCGAGTTAAATGGACGGTTCAACGGCTAAAAGCCTCAGCATTGCCAGCCCGAGCGAGTCCAACCTGACATCGACCGTGCTCGACCAGAACCTGCGGATCCTTTTCCTGACCGCCGCCAACCCCGGCGCAGGCACCACCACCAGCGCCCTGGCGCTGGCCAGTCAATTGGCGAAGATGAGCAGCGGCCTGGTGCTGCTGGTGGATGCCAGCCAGTCGGCGACCAATCTCACGCAACAGTTGGGGCTGAGCAAGGAACGGGGGTTTCGCGACTTGTTGTTCAACACCCAGAGCCCGCCCTTGTTACAGGACTGCGTGGTGGACGTCTCCAGCCTGCCCTTTCACGTTCTGCCATTCGGCCGCTACTCCCGTGGCAACGAACACCTGACACCCGAGCGCCTGAGCCCGCTGCTCGATCAACTCGGCGTCCGGTACCGCTTCGTGGTGATCGACGGCGACGCGGTGTATTCGGCCTCCGACACCCTGGTCATCAGCACCCAGGTGGACGGCGTGGTCCTGGTCGTGCGCGCGGAAGACACCCGCTGGGAAGTGGCCCAGGCCGCGGCCCAGCGCTTGAGCCAGGCGGGAGCGAAGCTGGTCGGCAGCGTGTTCAACCGACGCAAGTACTACATGCCCGAATGGCTGTACAAAAACCTGTGAGCAGTCAGACAAGGATGACGCCATGAACGCCAAGATGCTTGTCCTGCTATTGCTGCCCCTTGCAGGTTGCTCCAGCACTTCCTCCGACGAGTCACAAAGCATGCCGGTGCAAATCCTCACGGCCCCACCGGCCAACGCCCAGGCCACCGACGTACCCAAGGTCGAACAGACCCTGCGCCCACAGGATGTGCTGGACGTGATCTTCCACATCAGCACCAGTGGCTCGGCCGCCTATCGCGTGCAGTCCGGGGACATGATCGCGCTGAACTTCACTGCCGCCAGTCAGTTCAACGGCAACCAGTTGGTGCTGCCCGATGGCACCATCGAACTGCCGGGGGCCCACACCACGGTGAAAGTCGAGGGCCTGACCCGCGATGAAGCACGGGACGCGATTCAGCGCGCCTACGATCGCAAACAGCTGTTCCAGCCCAACCGCAATCAGCTGTCAGTGATGCTGGTGACCCCGCTGACCAATGAACGGAACCTCAAGTCCGCGCTCAACCACCCCGCCACCGGCATGAGCCGGGAAATCACCGTGGGCACCGACGGCTACGCCAGCTTCCCGGAAATCGGTGCCGTACCGCTGCAAGGCATGACCATCAACCAACTGGAGGCCTACCTGAATAAACGCTATGCCACCCTGCCGGGGCGCATGACCGTGGACGTGCTGCTCAAGTCCACCGCCGGCAACGAAATCTATGTACTGGGTGAAGTCGGCCAGCCGGGCGCCTATCCGATCCGCCGCCCGGTGTCGGTGCTCGAAGCCCTGACCATGGCCCGCGGTTCCAACGTCAAGGCACGCCTGGACTCGGTGATGATCATGCGGCGCAACGGCAACCAGGTGGTCGCGCATCGTTACGACGTAGAAAAAGCCTTGTCCGGCGACGCCACCCAGATCGCCTTCCTGCAAGCGGACGACATGCTGTACGTGCCCAAGACCAAACTGGCCAGCGCCGGAGAGCTCGCGCGGCAACTGGCGGACGTCGTGTTGTTCCAGGGCATGGGCCTCAGCTTCAGCTACCGCGTCGACAACAAAGACGACAGCAGCAACTAACTCTCAGGTGACCCATGAATCCAAAGGAAAACTACCTGCATGAGTTCTTCAGGATCTTCTTCGCCAACAAGCAGTTGGTGAAGCGAGTCTTCCTGGTCTTTGCGGTGATCGCCGTGGTCTTGCCGCTTTTGCTCAAGCAGAGCTTCGATATCACCGCCCAGGTGATCGTGCAGTCCAAGAAAATCTCCCAGGGGGATGCCACCAGCACCCTCAATCAGGAAAACGCTTCCTTCATTCCGCCGTCGCTGGCGGACATGGAGACCGAGAGCAATATCCTCCGTTCGCCGGCCTTGATCCGCCAGACCATCAGCGAGTTGCGCGAAAAGGGTGAGTACACGCCACCCGTGAGCGCCTTCAACAAACTGCTGGTGCAGCCGTTCAAACAGTTTGTGATCAATCCCGTTCGCGAACACGTGATCAACCCGGTTCGCAGCCTGCTCGGGCTGCAGACCGATCCGGTACGCGACACCCTGCTCGATGCCCTCACGCAGCAAGCGTCCGCTGCCCTCAAGGTTGAAACCTTGCCGGGCTCCAACGTGATCTCGATCGTCTACAGCTTCCCTGACCCGGCCCAAGGCACCCGATTCGTCGCCGCCCTGCTGCAAAACTACCTGGTCAGCCGCCAGGAAATGCAATCGATCGACCTGCCGCAGAGCTTCTACGAGACCAAGAAATTGCAGTACCAGGTGCGTCTCGATGGCCTGGAAGCCAATCGCCTGGCCTTGCTCGAAAGCATCGGTTCGTCTGACCCCAAGGAAGAAATCACGTTCCGCCTCAACGCGATCAACACCGAGGAGCAGGCGCTCAACCTGTATCAGGACCGACTGCTGCAAAGCCAGCGCTGGCTCGAATACCTGAAAACCAGCCTGGCGACCGCCAACAGCGCCAGATTCAACGACTACACCTTCCCCTACACCTTCACCACCACCGTCGACAACGTCGCTTTCGAAGACCGTGAGATCAAGCAACTGGGTGAACGACTGACGACCCTGGTCAGCCGCTACATGGACGACCTGGCGGTCTTGCAGCCCGGCAGTGATCCGATGCAAATGGCCCGCGAGCAAATCACCCGGGCCCGTGGGCAATTCCTGAAGATTGTCAGCAACCGGATTCAGGAGCGCACCAGCGACCTGACGACGATCAGCTCGGTCATCGACCAGAAAACCGCGCGCATTGCCGAGTTCAAGAATCGCATCCACCAGTTACAGGAAACCCGTAGCAAGCTGCGGCAGATGGACACCGAGATCAACGCGCTGCACAAGGCGTTCGCCACCTATGCCCAGCGCTTCGCCGAAAGCAGCACGGCGCGCGCGCTGGACAACGACCTGTCCAACGCACGGGTACTCAGCCCGCCGTTCGAACCGACCGAAGCGGCGTTCCCCAAGCCGATGCTGATCATTCCGTTCGGACTGCTCACCGGTTTGCTGCTGGCGATTGCCCTGGTCTATGTGCGTGAGTTCTTCGACCACCGCTTCAAGCACCCTGCGCAAATCACTCATGAACTGGGCTTGCCGGTGCTGCTGGTGATCAATGATCAAAGCACCCAGCCGAACAACCCGCACAAGAACTGGAGCGTACCGGCCCTCGTGCATTGGGTACGCAATTGAACGCGCCGCTCGGCACCACCCACGACCTGCCGATCATTCATTTGCTCAGCAGCGGCGGCTTCTATGGCGCCGAGCGGATGCTGCTGGATCATTGCCTGGCGACGCCAGGGCAGCACCAGGTGCTGTTTCTCGATGCGCCGCCAGAACTGATCGCGCGTTTTCGCCAGGCCGGTGTCGATTGCCTCGGCTGTGCAGGCCTGGGCGCATTGCTGGGGCATTTGCGTCAGCGACGCGACCAGCGGCCACTGATCAATACGCACAACTTCAAGGGCCTGTTGTTCGGCTGGCTCGGCGCCACGCTGTTACGCCTGCCACTGGTGATCACCCAGCACGGCTTCACCCCGCGCAGTCGCAAGCAGAAGTTCTACACCTGGCTGAGCCTGCAACTGTGCCGCACGGCCTCGGTGAACCGGGTAGTGTGTGTCGCCGAAAGCATTGCCGCGCTGCACCGTCAGGCCAATGTGCGCACGGACAAGTTGCAGGTGATCCCCAACGGCCTGCCGGAGGCCAACGACCTGCTGCCGCACAGTGGCGAACGTCAACGCTGGCTGGCCGGTTACGTCGGGCGCTTGAGCCACGAAAAAGGCCCTGACCTGTTTCTCGATGCGCTGATCCCGTTGTGTCAGCAGTACCCGCAACTGGATGCGGTGATGCTCGGCGACGGACCGGAGCGGGAAAGTCTGCAAATGCGAATCGACGAAGCGGGTTTGCAGGCGCGCATCACGCTGCCGGGCTATCAGACCGATATGCGCGCCTGGTGGCGGCAACTCGATGCGTTGGTGATCAGCTCGCGCACCGAAGGCACGCCCATGATTCTGCTCGAAGCGATGCAGGCCGGGGTGCCGGTGGTGGCCTTCGGCGTCGGCGGGATTCCCGATGTCTTGCAGGACCGCTACAACGGCCTGCTCGCCGCGCCTACCGACAGCACCGCCCTCGCCCGCCAGATCGGCGCGCTGCTGGGTGACCCGGCCATGGCCGGCGAGTTGATCGACAACGCAAAACGTACGCAACGGGATCGCTACGACCTCAAGGCCCTGGCCGAACGCTGGTCGCAGCTTTACATCCGCACTGCGCGGGAGGCACGCGCGTGATTGTTCCGCTCTCGATCGTCAGTTTGCTCGGCCTGGTCTGCCTCGGTTTGCTGGCCAGCCCCTATCCGTATCTGGCGCCGGGAGCGGTGCTGGGCCTGGTGGGTGTCGCGGTGCTGTACCGCAAGCCTGCCTGGGGCCTGCTGGGCATTGTCGCCATCCTGCCTTTCGAGGGCCTGTTCAAGGACAGCGCGTTGTCGGGCTCCAAGTTCCTCGGGGCTTCGCTGGCGCTGATCCTGATGCTGCAACTGGCGATTCACCAACTGCCGGCCGAGCGCTTGCGCAGCAATATCTGGCGTTTCCTGGTCGGGTTCATGGTGCTGTACCTGCTGAGCCTGTTGAACACCGACAACATGGGCTTCTCCCTGGGCCACCTGCGCGAATTGAGCGTCGGCCTGATTCTGTTTGTCATCACCCTGCTGGCCGGGCGTGAGTTGAACCTCGACATGTTCGCCAAACTGGTTGCCGTCAGTGTCGCGGTGACCTGCGTCATGGCGATGTTCTCAGCCAAATACCAGGACGACGGCCGTGCGTCCGGTATGCTCAATGACCCGAACGAATTTGCCCTGATGATCGCCTTCGCCGTGCCCATGGCGCTGTTGCTGGTGGTCCGCAGCCCGAACCGGTTGCACCGGTTGTTCTGGGGGGCCTGTGCCCTCTTGCTGCTGGCCGGCATGACCAAGACTGAATCCCGTTCGGGGCTGGTGGTGTTGCTCCTCAGCCTGTTGATCGGCGCGTGGCACTACCGCGCGCAGTTGCCACATATTCGTCCACGCCATCTGGGCTTTGCCATCCTCGGCCTGGCGATTGTGATTGCGCTGGGGCTGTATGCGATGCCGGCCAGTTACGTGGCGCGCATCCAGTCGCTGAGCATCCTCAGCTCCGGGGCCAAGAGTCAGGACGCGTCCCTGGGCCGTCGCGCCTCCTACATTGTGGTCGGCAGCGCCATGATCGCCGAGAACCCCTTGCTCGGCACCGGCCCCGGCACGTTCCCGTTGCACTACGCCACCACCGGTTATGCCAAGACCTTTTCCGTCAGCGGCAAGACCGACGACCTGTACCGCCGCGCCCACAACACCTACCTGGAAATCTTCAGTGAACTGGGGATTCCCGCCGGCCTGATGTTCGTCGGCATGCTGGCCCTGGGGTTGTACAACCTGATTCGCGCCCGCCGCGCCTGGCTGTTGCGAGGAGACAGGCATCAGGCCGATCTGATGACCCACCTGAGCATGAGCTTTCTGTCGTTGACGTTGTTCCTGATGTTCCTCAGTGCACCGAACCATAAGTACCTGTGGATCATGCTCGCGTTGACCGGCGTGCTGCGCACGAAAGCCAATGAGGCCCCGCTGAAAGAGGTCAGGGCATGAACCGCATCAGCATCATCATCCCGATGTACAACGAGGCCCGGCACATCGCCCGGACCCTGCAAGCGGCACGACATGCCGCCGAGGCGGCCAACGTCGAATGCGAGTTGATCGTGGTCGACAACGGCTCCGATGACCAGGGCCCGGACATTGCCCGGCAGTTCGGCGCCCAGGTGCTGGTCCTGCCCGGCCTGCTCATCGGTGCATTGCGCAATCGCGGAGCGGCGATCACCAGCGGCGAATGGCTGGCCTTTATCGATGCCGACGTCGAGATGCCCGAGAACTGGCTCAAGCTGTTGTTCGATCTCGAATCCGGCGGCCAGGCCGATGTCATCGGCCTTGACCTGCACACCCCGGCCGAAGCGCCGTGGTACGCCGATGCCTGGCAGCGCCGCACCTCGCGCCCCCATACGCAGCCGCTGCATGTCGCGCAATGGCTGCCCACTTGCAACCTGCTGATGCGCCGTCGCTGGTTCGACAAGGTCGGTGGTTTCAATGAACAACTGCGCACCGGCGAGGACAAGGAAATGACCATGCGCCTGGTCGACGCGGGCGCGAAACTGCTCGCGGTCAACCAAAGCGTGGCGCTGCATTGGGGTTACGAAGGCAGTTGGCGGGAATGGATGGGCAAGGAATTATGGCGCCAGGGCAGTCATCTGCAACTGCTGCGCACCCATGGCCCGAGCCTGCGCTTGCTGCGCTTTCCGCTGCTGTCGATTGCCGCCTGGGTCATCGATTTCATGGCCATTTCCGCCCTGTTCGACGGTTTCCCCCGTCATTCGTTGCTGATGCTGATGCTGACCGTCCTGCCCGCCCTGGCCCTGAGCCTGCGTCAGAGTGCCAAGCACCGCGACCCGCTCCTGACCCTGCAACTCTGGGGCCTGCACTGGGTGCGCCTGCACCTGGCGGGCGCCGGGTTCATCCTCAGCCTTTGTCATTGGAATGCCAGGAGGCCCGCCCGTGACTGAATTCATTTTCTGGTTGTGCCTGTTGCTACCGGTTTACGCCTACCTCGGTTATCCCCTGTTATTGACGTTGCTAGCACCGTTTTACCCGGCACCGCGCCATGGACCGGCTCAACCGATGGACGTGAGCATCGTGATTGCCGCACACAACGAAGCGCGGCATATCGAAGAAAAACTGCGCACCGTGCTGGCCCAGGATTATCAGGCGCGCTCGCTGCAAATCATCCTCGCCAGCGACGGCTCGACCGATGACACAGTGGCCTGCGCGCGCCGGGTCGAGGACCCGCGCATCACCGTGCTCGATCTGCCCCGCCAGGGCAAGGCGGCGACGCTCAATGCCGGGGTCGAGATCAGCAGCGGCGCGATCCTGGTGTTCACCGACGCCGACAACCAATGGTCCACCGACACCCTCGGCCATTTGCTCGCGCCGCTCAACGACCCGCAGGTCGGTGGCTGCGCCGGGCACATGGTGATCCCGGTGACCGGCAAGGGTTTGAGCGTTGGCGACAGCCTGTATCGGCACTATGAAGGCTGGCTGCGCTACGTGGAAAATCGCACCGGCTGCATGGTCTCCGCCGACGGCGCATTGCTCGCCCTGCGCCGCGAGTTGTTCCAGAACGTGCCGGCGGAGGTCAACGACGACTTCTTCATCAGCACCTGCGCACCCGTCGCGTTCAAGCGGATTGTCTACGTGCCTCAGGCCCGGGTAATCGACCAGGGCGTGGACGAAGCCGACAAGCAATTCCGTCGCCGCCAGCGGGTCACGGTGGGTGGCCTGCAAAGCCTGGCCCAGCGCCGGGAGCTGCTGAATCCGCTGACCCACGGCCTGTATGCGATTGCCTTGATCAGCCACAAGCTGATCCGGCGGCTGGCGCCGATCCTGTTGCTGCCGTTGCTGCTGAGCAATTTCTGGCTGTGGGAAGACCACGGTTTTTATCGCCTGAGCCTGATCGCACAACTGCTCGGTTACACGATGGCCATTGCCGGCCTGCTGGATTCGCAACACCGCCTGCCCAAACCCTTTCGCCTGGCCGCGTTCCTCCTGGTGACCCTTGCCGGGATGAGCATCGGCCTGTGGCAGTTCCTGCGCGGTCAGCGTTACGCCCAATGGAACCCCGAGCAAAATCGATGAGAGGCGCGTGCCGTGGCGATCAAACAACTGTTAAAACGCACCAGTGGCTGGCTGTACCTGAACTCCCCGGTCGGGCGCAATCAACTGCACGGCGCCGGGGTGATCCTGATGCTGCACCGGGTGCTGGCCAGCGACCAGGCCGCCGAACTGCCCCATCGCAACGAACTGTGCGTCGGGCCAAAGGCGTTTGAATATTTGCTGGTGTGGTTGAAAAAACACTTCGATTGCGTGCCGCTGATGGACATTCTGCAACCGGGTGCGCGCTCGGAGCGGCCGAAAGTGGCGCTGACCTTCGACGACGGCTGGCGCGACAACGCGGTGAATGCCTTCCCGTTGCTGCAAAAATACCAGGTGCCGGCGAGCATCTTTCTATCCACTGATTTCATCGGCAGCCGCCAACGGTTCTGGTGGGAAAGCATCGGCGAAACCCTGTGGAACAGTCATGGCGAACAGGCACGCCTGCACCTGATCGAACGCTTGCAGCACCTGGGGCGCCCGTTGCCGACACTGTGCGATGACCCGGATCAGCAACGCCGCAGCCTGGCGTTGCTGAACTTTTTGCAGAGCCTGAAAACCCTGTCGCCGCTGGACCTCAATCGCTTGACTGACGCCTGCCCGCAAGAGTCGTTGCCCCAGGCGCTGGACTGGCAGCAAGTGCGCACGCTGGAAGCGTCCGGCCTGGTGCGCTTCGGCCCCCACGGTGCCAGCCACGCCATCCTCACCGGTCTCGACGATCAACGCCTGGATGAAGAACTGAGCCGCAGTCGCGACGCGCTGCTCCACGGCTGCAACCAGCCGTTGCCGGTTTACTGCTACCCCAATGGCGACAACGATGCGCGGGTGCGCCAACAGGTGGCCAGGCATGACTTCCCGTTTGCCCTGGGTACCGGCACCGGCATTTATCGAGGGGCCGAAAATCCACTGGCCCTGCCGCGTTTCGGCGTCAGCCAGCGTACCGCGCGCAATCCCGGGTTGCTGTCCTGGCGCATCTACCGTGGGGCACGTCCATGAGCCGCAACAACTACCTCAGGCACCTGGCCCTGAGCATGGGCACCAAACTGGCGATGATCGCCCTGCGCTTGCTGCGTAATGTGTTGCTGGCGCGGATTCTCGGCCCCAGCGAACGTGGCTTGTTTGCCTTGCTCAACACCCTGCCCGACCTGATCAGCGCTGCCACCAGCGGCGGCTTGAATTCAGCGGTGGGCTATCAGGCGGCCAAGCAACGACCGATGGGCTTGCTGCTGAGCCAGGTGCTGCTGTTCGGTTGTCTGCTGGCGGCGTTGCTGACCTTGCTGGTGGTGGCGCTGACCCGCGAGTTCGGCAGTGAATTGGACATCACCACGCAATTGGGCCTGCTCGCCTGGCTGTTGCTGCTGGCGGTGCCGCTGACCGTGCTCAAAAGCGGTTTGCTGACCCTGCACAACGCCTCGGGCGGCGTGGTCGCCTTCAATGCCTTGCGCCTGATCGAGTCGCTGGCACCGCTGCTGGTGTTCCTTGCCCTGTTCTGGATGTGGAAAAGCGCGGCCCTGGAAGCGGCGTTGATCAGTTGGCTAACGGGGATCAGCCTGGTGGTACTGGCCGGTTGGGTCTGGCTCAAGCGCGAACATCCGCTGAGCCTGCAATGGGACCGCGCCGGTCAAAACGAACTGCTGCGCTACAGCGCCCGCAGTCATCCAGACCTGCTGTTCCAGCAAGTGATTCTGCGCTCCGACTACCTGTTCATCGGCGCCCTGCTCGGCACCACGGCGCTGGGTCACTACGCCATGGCCAGCGCGGCCGCCGAGCTGCTGCTGATCGTTCCGGAAGCAGTGACCACGCCGCTGATGAAGCGCCTGCTGCAACAGGAAGAAGGCATCGAAAAAGTCACGCCACTGGCCTTGCGCTTGACCGCTACGGTGATGCTCGGCGCTTGCCTGACCATGGCAGTGGTGGGTGAATGGTTGATCGTGACGCTGTTTGGCGAGGCCTATCAGCCTGCTTATCCTGCGTTGCTGGCGCTGCTGCCAGGCCTGTTGGGTCTGTGCTACATGAGCATTCTGCGCCTGGACCTGCTGGGCAAAAACCGGCCCGGCACGATTTCGTTGTTGATGGGCCTCAGCGCCCTGTTCAACCTGGCGCTCAATGTGCTGCTGATCCCGACCTACGGCATCGTCGGTGCAGCAGCCGCATCCTCTATCGCGTACCTGGCCGTGACCCTGGCGCTGTTGGTGGTGTATTGCCGGTTAAGCCACGTGCCGGTCTGGCAAACGCTCATCGTCCTGCCCGGCGACATCGCGCCGATGCTGCTGATGCTGCAACGGAAATCGGCATGAAACACCTGTTACTGCTGGTGAGTCTTGGCCTCGGGCTGAGCGCCGAAGCTGCGCCCATGCGTTGGGCCGATATCCGCGACGGCAGCCTGTACCTGCAAACGGACCGCCCCGACACCCTGACCGTGCTCTGGGCCCCGGTGTGGCAGGCTGAAGCCAACGAAGAACACCTCTACTTGCTCGACGGCCAGGGCAAACTCCAGAACGAACGACTGATTGCCGCCAATGAGCCCAGCGGTAGTCAACGCTGGGACCTGGCGCCGGGCGCCGCCAGTTATCGACTGGAAATTCCTGGCTACAGCTTCCGCCGTTATACGGTTGAGCACGACGACCACACCGTCGCACTGTTCGCCCCGGCCAAGGTGCATTTCAGCGCCGAGCCCCGGGATGGTGACGAGTTGTATTTCAAGGTCGCGGCCGGTGAACACGCGGTGCTGGCCGGTAAATTCCACGGCGGCGTCGGCGCGTTGCAAGCGCAGCGCGCGAGTGACGGCCAACAGCTTTCACTGTCTCTCAAGCCTTACCCCGCCTATTGGCAGTTCGACAAAGTCGAGTTGCCCGTTGCAACCACCGATCAAGTCTGGCGCCTGCACCTGCGCGGCAGCGGCAAGGTTGCATTCTGGCTCGACGGCACGGCCAACCTGTTCGCCCAGAACCCGCAACAGCTCAAACTCTTGCGCGAAGACGAAGGCGAGACTCGGCTGACGCTGCACAACGACGTGCTCGGCAAGACCCCGAACCTGGGTATCGCCTTGCCCTATGCGCGACTGCCGGATTCCAGTTTCGCCGTGCTCGATGCCCTGCAACCACAGGCCGGAACCTATTACAGCCTGGTCGACATCATGGCGACGCGGCCGCATTACGAAGACGTGTTCCGCCGGCTGTATCAGGATCGCTTCGGCATCACTCAGGACATCACCCTGCTGGCCGGCCGTCAGCGCAAGGCCGACCTGCGCGCCGACACCACCAGCAACGCCGGCCTCGACGCCTGGCTCGCCGCCACACGCGCACTTGGCGGCAAGGGCACGCACTACATCGGCTTTGCCGACGAACCGAACCTCAACTACCCGGACTACGCCACCTACCAGCGCATCTTCAAGAGCATGGCCTGGCAAGTGCACAGCAACCCGGACAACGCCAAAGCCGGCGTACGCATCGCCATGCCGGCCAGCTCCCGGTTCGTCAATGGCCCGTTCGTCGACAATGCCGCCGACAAGCGCGGCATCGACTGGGCCCGACGCTTGCTGGCCGAGTCCGGCGACAAGATCGATGCGCTGGCGTGGCACGAATGGATGGTCCGCGACCTGCTGGCGACCCGTGTCTACCGCGATAGCGTACGCAAAGCGGCAGAGCTGGTGGGGCTCGACGCCCAGGGACGACCGCGCAAAGCCTTGTTACTGGACCAGACCAACATGTCCAGCGGGGCCAGCCTCAGCCCTTACGATCAGGAAACCCACTACGCCTCGTTATGGTGGGCCTCGGTCATCATCAATGCTTCCCAGGACGGCTTGCTCGACATGCTCGGCTGGTTCCAGGCCGACGACGAACCTGAGTATCCCAAGGGCATGTTCCGCGTGCTCGGCGAGGATAAATTCGAGCTCAAGCCCGTAGGCCTGGCGCAGCAATTTATCCGCAAGCATTGGCTACACGATGTCATGCGCCTGGAGAACGATGCCTTCGAGGTTGACGTGCTGGCCATGTCTGCCGGGCACCAACGCAGCCTGCTGGGCGTCAACAAAGGCTCACGCTTGCAGCGTGTGAGCCTGGCTGGCGCGCAATGTCCACTGACCCAGGGATCATTGCGCTATTTCGGCGCCGACAACCGCAGTCGCGACGCATCTTTCAAATGCCTGGAGGGTCGCATCAGCTTCGATTTACCAGGAGAAACCCTGTTTGCCCTCAGCTGGAGCGCCTCATGAACGTCATTGATTTTTGCCGCGTGGACGCTTCGTCGCGCATTGAGTCACTCCACTCACGGCCAACACCGTAGGGAGTCAAAAACATGAGTGTTCTAAAAAAACTGAGCGATCACATCAAGCAAAAAGGCCTGCGCGCCACCGTCGGCAAGTTGTGGAAACACTACGTATTTTTCCACGAAGAACTGTTGTGGATGGAGCGCGATCTGGTGAGCCCGGTACCGCCACACAAGCTTCGGCCCTATACACCGCTGCGACTGGAAACCATCACGCCGCAAAACGCCGTAGCGTTCGCCAGGCACTTCGGTGATCGCGTGGGCACCATGGCCGAGTTGGCGTCCGAAGGGTACACCGGGCACATGTACCTGGATGAAAACGGCGATACCGTGGCCTTTATCTGGGGCAGCACACGCGATTATCTCGACCGTCATTACTACGGCTGCATGTTCCCGGTGAAGCCAGGTGAGTTCTTCGAGTTCGCTCTCGAGCAGATTCCTGCCTACCGGGGCACCACGCTGTCGGTCGATTTCCAGCTGAACCTGTGGAAAGCCATGGCTGATCAGGGCTGCAACAAAGTGGTGGATATCTGCGAGTCCCACAACATTCCCGCGCTCAAGCTGCACATGCGCATGGGGTATCGCGAGCAAGGACGGATCATGAACATCTACCACTTGTTCGGCTGGCGCTTCTTCCGCGAAACCCGCTACAGCGGTTCCCGCCTGAATGCCTTGCGCAAACCGGCACCCTCTCCTGTTCCAGCCGAGGCGAGCTGACCTTATGTCTGCACGATTCGAATGGCGCACTTCGCTGTGCACCGACGACTTTCCGATAGCGGCTTACGAAGCGTTGCGCCTGCGCGTAACGGACCACACGCCGTTCAACACCCTGGCCTGGCTGTACGCCTCAGAACTGGCACTCAAACCGGGCGAGCAGTTGCACGTACTGCTTGGCTGGCAGGGTGAAGAACTGGCGCTGTGCCTGCCGCTGGTGGCGTCCATAGAGCGCTTTGCGCGTTTGCCGTTTCGGGTCCTGCATCATTTGGGCTATCCCCTCGCCGACCGCCTCGCACTGCTGACGAGGCTGGACGGCGACGCTATGCGCAAGGCGCTGACGCAGATCCGGCAACGCCTGCCCCATGCCGTGCTGCAACTCAACGAACTGGCCGGTTCCACGGCCCAGACACAGACCCTGGCGCCGTGGCAGGCGCTGAGTTCGACCGCCGAACAACGCCTCAGTTGTCGAGTACCGGTGCACCTGATCAGCGAGGCCGACCATCAGGAAGTCTCCGGCGACCCGCGCTACAAACTGCGCCGCGCGCGCAAACGCATCGCCGCGTGCGGTGCCCAGGTGCGGCGGATTACTCCCGATGCCCTGACCATGGGGCCGCTGTTGCAGGAAATCAGTGAAGTCGAAGCGGTGAGCTGGAAAGGCGATGAAGGGGTCGGGATCTTTTCCGATGCCCGCCATCGCCAGTGGATGGATCGCGCCTTCACCGCCCTGGCGGCCCGAGGCCTGGTGCGCGTGGTGCTGCTGGAACTGGAGGGGCGCTGCATCAGCTATCGACTCGGCTTGCTGGAGCAGGGCCGACTGTACGACTACAATCTGGCGTTCCTGCCGCAATATGCCGACCTGGGCAGCGGCCGGGTGCTGCTCGAAGAGTGGATTCGCTGGGGCCTGGAAGACAACTGGCAGTGGATCGATGCGTCACGGGTCAGCCTGGAAAACTCCAGCCATCAACTGCACGAACGCATGACCGGGCAACTGGAACACTGGCGCTGGAGTTTTTACTCCTGGCGTCCAGGCGGACTGGTGCTGGGCCTGGCCTTGCGGGTCTGGCTACGCCTCAAACCCCGATTGCAGCAATGGCGCGCCCGGCGCGCGGCGGCCGCAGTCGCCACCCCGGCGCCCGTCGCGACGCCAGCTGTCAAAGCGCCTGCGCCTACGGAACACCTCAAGGAGGGCGAACATGCCTCGGCAAGTGATAGTCAACGCTGACGACTTCGGCCTCAGTGCCTGCGAAAACGCGGTGATCCTGGGCGCGTTCCAGGCCGGGCTCATCAGTTCCGCCACCGCCATGGCCAACATGCCGGCGTTCGAAGCAGCCTGCGTCCTGGCCCGGCATCCGTTGCTCGAAGGCCGTATCGGCCTGCACTTCAACCTGACCTACGGCCGGCCGTTGAGCCAGAGCATTGTGCAGCGTCCGACGTTTTGCGACGGTGCCGGCGTGTTCGACCTCAACCTGCCCCGCACCCGCCTCTGGCTCGGGCGCCGGGATCGCCACGCCGTACTGGAAGAACTCGAAGCCCAGTGGCAGCGCTGCCTGGACAACGGCCTGCGCCCCAGCCACCTGGACTCCCATCAGCACGTGCACAACATCTGGCCGATTGGCGAGATTGTCGCGCGCTTCGCCGCCCGCCAGGGGGTGCCAGTGCGTCTGGCGCGCAACCTGGGGCAAAACCTCAGTCTGCCCAAGCGCGTGTTCAAAGACCTGCTCAACCGCCGTCTGAGCAACCTGGCCGGCGCCACCGCCGACTATGTGTGCACCCCGGTGGATCTGCGCAACGCCGAGCCGCCGCCCGACGGACTGCTGGAAATCGTCGCCCACCCGAACCAGCTCGGCGCCGACTTCGGCGATGCCTACCTGGAACCGGGAGAGTCCTTGAGCGCACTGTTGGAACAGCGCTTGCCGGGTGTGCCGCGGGTGGCCTATACCGCTATTGGCAACGCCGCACCTCACCGTTCACAGGCCGTTATGGAGTAACACCGCAAACCCTGTAGGAGTGAGCTTGCTCGCGATGGGGACCCCACAAACATCCCGGAAAAAACCCTCCTGAACGCGGAAATTTCTGACGGCTCACTCGTATCCATTTGGATACGATCGAGCAATTAATTATCTTGTCCAGCAAACCGCTACTTTCGCAGCATGGCACGCCTCGGTTCGCGATTTGCGAGCCAAAGTAGCTATCGCTCGTCGCATTGACCGCGCCTCTGCGGGTAATCTTGGCGACAACAAGCCTGTCGGTGATGGCGTTTCTGAAATGCGCGTAGACGTGGGTGCCGGATACCGGGTTTACTTCACGATGCGAGGTGGCGTAGTCATTGTCCTGTTGGCCGGGGGTGACAAGTCATCTCAAACCGCCGATATCAAACGCGCAAAAAAAATGGCAAAGGAGGTTTGACCATGAGCCAGACTTTGACGACTTTCGACATGGCGGCGCTGCTCGACAGTGATGAAGCCATTAGCGAGTACCTCTCTCAGGTACTGGCAGACGGTGACAATGAGGAGTTTCTTCGCGCTATCGGCTATGTGGTGAAAGCCCGTGGCATGACACAGATAGCCAAAGACTCGGGAATGGGTCGCGAAAGCCTCTACAAAGCCTTCGCACCGGGAGCAAAACCACGTTTCGATACGGTTCTGAAGGTCATTCATGCCTTGGGCATAGATCTCTGCGCGCAGCCGGGGCATACAGTCAATCACTCAAATCTCTGATTTGATTCTCCGCGTTATATCGCTGGCTTCACCACCACCCACGTAAAACACAACGGCAACTGCGCCACCTGCTGCTGATAACGGTCATAGAGCTCTTCGCGGTTGGAGTGCGGGTACTCCTTGAAGTGACGGATCTGCAACCCTGCCGCAATGGCGGCGCTGAAGAGGTCGCCCAGGGTGTGGACGAACCAGTAGGACGCCGCCGACGGCTGTTCGACCTTGCCTTCGTAGACGATCGGTTCGTGCTGCACGAACGGTTCGCGACGAAAGTATGAACTGGCCAGACGAAAAGGATCGGCTGCCTCGGGGTCGAACATTTCCAGGAACGGGTGGGTTTCGTACACCACCAGCGCCCCACCCGGCTTCAGCGTGCTCGCCACATGGCGGAAGAATTCGCCGATGTCCGGCATCCAGTTCAGGACGCCGATGGTGATCAGCGCCAGGTCAAAGCGCTCCTGCAATTGCGCAGGCAAGTGGTGAATGTCCGCTTCGATGAATTGCGGCGCATGGGGCGAGCGAGACGCCAGTTCCCGTGCCTGCCCGAGAAATGCTTCAGACTGGTCGACGGCCACCACACTGCGCGCACCCAGGGCAAACAGCGACAGACTTTCGCGGCCGTTGTTGCAGCCCAGTTGCACCACCTCCTTGCCATCGACTCCTGTCTGGGCCAGCAAGGCGGTCAGGGTGCCATCCAGGCAGGAAAAATCCGCGTGTTCCACGTCCTTCAACAAGGTTTGCCATTCGCTGGAGTCTTTGTGGTGACGGGCGGAGTCATTCCAGGCATCGCGGTTGCTGGCGATGGCTTGTTCTTTTGTCGGCAGTTCCATTGCACGCTCCAGGGTTCGGGTCGTCGATTTGACCGGTCGGAGTCTAGATCAACCTTATTTTGGCATGTGTTGCGAAGTTGTAATCCGCGCAGCGCCGACGGCTGCCCACGGCGGCAGCTATAGTTAATAACCTTGGGAGAAATGTGGTTAAACCGATTTAGCAGGTGTTGCCATGAAAAAGACCGACCTGACGCTTTTGCTCGCCGTCTGCCTGAGCGCAACCGCTGTCGCCCACGCCGACGACATGCCAAACACCACTGACTACAGCAGTGAATTCAACTATTACGGCGCCGACCAACCCTTCGCTCACCCCGCACCACTGTCCATGAGCACCGTGCCACCAGGTTCGTACATCCCGACCGCCCCCGGGGAATTCATTCCGGTTTCAAGTGAGCACGTGTTCTCCGACTCGCGCCTGCCGACCGTGGCCGACGCCACGGTTCGCGTGTTTATCCGCACCTACGATCCGGAGCGTGGCGTCTACGTGAACCAGGAAGTCGAGAACCCCGGGTGCATGCTGTCCTGTCTGAGGCAAGGCCCGGTGTTGCAGTGAGCACTACCACTGGCGTTTGTCCGGGCGGGTGAGGCCGAGTTTTTCGATCCGGTAGCGCAACATGTCACGGCTAAGACCCAGCAGGCGTGCCGATTTGGTGACGTTCCAGTCGGTCTTGTCGAGCATCTTGCGCACCATGTCGCGCTCCACTTCCGGCAGGTTCATGGATTCGTTGCCGTTGTGGGACGGACGCGGTTCGCTAAAATGCTGCGGCTCGTGATGAAACATCGGTGGCTCATCCACCAGGCTCAGGCAGACGTTCAACTGATGGGCGGCGATGGTATCGCTTTGCGCCAGCAACACGGTTTGCTCCAGCATGTTGCGCAATTCGCGCACATTGCCTGGCCAGCTGTAGCTGAGCAGCAAATCTTCGGCCTGATTGCTGAAATGCAGGTTCGGCTTGCCGTAGCGTTTGCCATGCAGCCCCAGGAAGTGCCGGGCCAGCAGCAGGATATCGGCACCCCGGGTATACAGGCGCGGCACCTTGATGGAAATGATGCGCAGGCGGAAAAACAGGTCGCGGCGGAATTTGCCTTGCTGAACCATTTGTTCGAGATTGCAGTTGGTGGCGCTGATCACCCGCAGATCGACCTTGCGCTCCTTCACCGAACCGACCCGGCGAATGGTCCGGTCTTCCAGCAGTTTCAGCAGTTTGGCTTGCAACAGCAGGTCCATTTCACCGATTTCATCGAGGAACAGCGTGCCGCCATCGGCCGCTTCCACCAGCCCCATGCGACGGTCCTTGGCGTCGGTGAAGGCGCCCTTCTCGTGGCCGAACAGTTCCGATTCCACCAGATTGGACGGGATCGACGCGCAGTTGAATTCAATGAACGGGCCTTTGGCGCGCGGGCCGTCGAAGTGCAAGGCCCGGGCTACCAGCTCCTTGCCAGTGCCCGTCTCGCCTTCCACCAGCACCGGTGGCAAATCGCTGTTGGCCATCCGCCGTTCGGCGTCGAGCAACTGGCTGATGGTGCCCTTGAGGTACGCCATCGGCGCCGATTCGCCAATCAGTGCCTGCACCCCCGACTTCTGGGCCTCGCGTTCCTGATAAAACGACAGCGTGCGCTCCATGCGGTCGGTGGCCAGGGCCTTGTCCAGCAGTTGCTTGAGCTCCGGCAGGGCCACCGGCTTGGTGACGTAGTGAAAGGCGCCCTCTTTCATCGCCGCCACGGCGTCTTCGACGTTGCCGTAGCCGGTCATCATGATCACTTTCAGATCCGGCGCGCTGATGCGCAGCTTCTGGATCAGGTCGTGACCACTCATGCCCGGCAGCGAGTTGTCGGTCAGTACCACGTCGGGAGCGCAAGAACCCAATTGCTCCAGTGCATCTTCGGCCGAGTGGCAAACGGTCACCTCGAAGCCCTTGCGCTCCAGGTAAGTCTGAATATTCTCGGCGAGAATTTCGTCATCCTCGACCAGCAGAATGCTGTGCTCCATATGCCCCTCCCGTTGCCACTTTGAAATTGAGACAAACGCGGGTTCCTTCCTGCTCCCGGCTGGTCAGTTCGACCGAGCCGTCAAACCGTTCCATTATTCTTTTGACCAGGGCAAGGCCTACGCCCAACCCTCCTTGTTTGGTGGTGAAAAACGGCTTGAAGACCATTTGTTGCTGTTGTCTGGACATGCCCTTGCCAGTGTCGGTCAGGGTCATGCTCACGTCGCCGGGCACCGAGGAATCGATCTCGATCGTCAGCACGCCACCCTTGGGCATGGCTTCCAGTGCGTTGGCAAACAGGCTATTGAGGATTTGCGTGAGCAATACCTGCTGGCTGACGACCGGAGGCACGCTGACAGGAGAGAAATGCACTTCGACGTTCGAACGGTTGATCAGGGACTCAAAGGCACTCAAGGTGTCTTCGAGGGCCAGCACCAGGTCGACCGTTTCACAGTCGTCATTCATCGGCCGCAACGACACTAGCAATTCACGGACCCAACGCGACATGCGGTCGACCTGACTGATAATGTCGCCAATGTTTTTCTGGGCGGTCTGGCTGGCGATGTCCTGGGCCAGTTCGGCGCTGGAACGGATATTGGCCAGCGGGTTGCGCAAGCTGTGGGCGACCGCCGAAGACATCTCGCCAAGGGCGACAAAGGTTTCGTTGGCGATCAGTTGGCTCTGCTGACTCTGTAGCTGTATCGCCGCGCGCCGGACGATCCAGAACAGCCCCAGGTAAATGGCCGCCCCGCCGATCAGGGTGGCCAGCCAGATCGCCTTGAAGCCACGCTGGATGCGCTCCACCAGATCCAGCGGCTCTTTATAGATTTCCACCATGGCAATCACTTTGCTTCTGTCGGCGTTGAACATCGGAATGTAGTTCTCGACGAACAAATACTCCGGTTCGCGCAGCAAACGCTGCTCGGGACGCTCCTCATCGATCTCGTGGTAGTTGGTGGACACCGGCGATTTCATTTCGAAGGATTCGTCCAGTTCATCGTCGTTGTCGATGCGCACGCCGATCAACTCGGAGTTGGTCGACCAGACCACGGTGCGGTCCAGGGCGTACACCGTCGCCAGCAGGATGTCCGGCAGATGCTCCACATGGTCGAGAAACTCAAAGCGCGCAGCAGCCCGGGCTTCGGGCCTGACGCCGGAATCGGCATGATCCAGGCGCGGGTCAAGCATTTCGCCCATGGTTTTGCCTGGCAAAATCCCGGCATGACGGATTTCGGCCTCGCCAATGGCTTGAATGAACTGTGCGGTCAGCATCGAATCGCGCTCGATGCTTTCATCGACCACAAAGCGCGTGGAGATGTAACCCAGCCCAAGCGCCACCGCGGCAATGATGAAAAAGCTTGCCAGGGAGAACCAGCGCAGCAAGTTGAACTGCGGTCGCCAGCCCTTGCGCGGTGCTGCCGGAGCCTGCGGCGCAGCTACTTTTTGTTGTTCCAGTATCTGCATGGCGGTGTCCTGGATGCTTGAAAACGAACCTGTTCAGCCGCTTTCTGGATCAGTGTAGGTGGCATTGATAGCCATTAACTGGCCAACGTAATTTTTTTGACACTATTGCGCCTTGGTCATGTCGGGTTGCGCGACCGAATGATGATGTTCGGGCTCCTCGTTACCACTGGCCACTGGCACCACTGGCGCCTCTGGCGGATGCTGACGGTCGGTTTCTTCTTGCAGGAAATCGATGATGGACTGGGCGGCATGCTCATCCAGCCGCAGATTGGGCATAGAGATCCTGTTGTAGCGATCGAACAGCTCCAGCGCGATCGGGTCCTTTTCCGCGAGCATGCGATCCGGTTCGCGGATCCAGCGTTTGAGCCAGGCCGGATCGCGCTGATAGGTCACGCCGATCAGGTCCGGGCCGATGCTGTGCAGGCCGATGCCCTGCCCGTCCAGCGGACCGAGGCTGTGGCAAGACGCGCAGCGGGTGCGGAACAGTTCTTCGCCATTGCTCGGCGGACGGATTTCCGGCGCGTTGACGTAGCTTTCTTCGACGCTGGGCTGCTTCCAGTTGTGCAAGGTATTGGCCAGTTGGTCTGCCAGAATCCACGGGTTTTCGAACGGCGAGGCTTTCATCCAGCGGCCCGTTGCCTGGTTGCCGACGATCAGGCTCAGGTTGTGGTTCTTGCTGCGCCCGTTATCGACGCCTTCGATGAACAGCCCCAGTTTCTGCCGCAGTTCGGTGATGTCGGCGAACTCCCCGGTGAGGAATTTCCAGCCCGGCCCCACCTGGAAGCGTTGTGCATAGGCCTTGAGCACCTCGGGGGTATCACTCAGGGGGTCGATGCTGATGGAGTAGAAGAAGATGTCCTTGCCGACCCGATCCCCCAGCAGTTTCTGCACCTGGCGCAGGCGCGCGGTTTCCAGGGGGCAGGAGTCGCTGCACGAGGTGAAGATGAAGTTGATCACCACCACCTTGCCTTTGATCATGTCATCGAAAAAACGCAGCTGCTGACCGTCCTGGTCGGTCAGCAGGGTGTTGGGGAAATAGTTGCCACCCCACGGGGTGGCGTCTTCAACGACAGCGGGTTCGGGAGTGGATGCCGGAGCAGGTGCGGGCGTCGACGTTGGCTGGCTGGCGACCAGCAGCTGGCTGGCCAGCAAACCGGTCACCACCATCAGCACCAGGTGCATGCCCAAGGCTCGTGAGCGTGGTGAATGCATCTCTTTTTTTTCCATCACCAGCCGCCTCGATGTCGTGAAGGGGGTCATGATGGTTTTGCAAGGACCTCGCCAATCATGTGTTTTTTTTATAAAAAAGTACTAACACTCAACAAAACAATGATTTATCAAAATCAATGGGCGATGACCGTGGAAATGACCGGGGATTGAACCCCCGATATTGGGGATAGTTCATCCCCGTTTTCAGGGGGCCAAATTAAACAACAGGCGGACAGTGGTGCCCTCGCCTTCACGGCTTTCCAGGGTCACCGCACCGCCAAAACGCTCCATGATCCGCTTGACCAGCACCAGCCCGACGCCCAGCCCGCCCTGCTTGGTGGTGAAGAACGGCCGGAAGGCCATGGTGCGCTGCTCTTCGCTCATGCCTTTGCCGGTATCGCTCACCCTCACGCTGACGTGCCGGGCATCGCGCGGCTCGATCTGGATGGTCAGCGCACCGCCGCTGTCCATGGCTTCCACCGCGTTGGACAGCAGGCTGTTGAGGATCTGGGTCAGTTGCACCTGCTGGCTCAGGACCATGGGCGTCTGGTCCGGCTCGAACACCACCTTGACCCTGGCCTTGCTGATCTGATGCTCGTAAGCCATCAGGCTGTCATGCAGCGCCGCCACCAGGTTCACCGGTTCGGCCTCGTCATTGAGCGGTCGCAGGGACTGAAGCAACTCCCGTACCCATTTCGTCATGCGATCGACCTGAGCAATGATGTCGTTGATGTTCCCGTGTGCCGGACCGCTGTCGAACTCTATCGCCAGCTCGGCGCTTGAACGGATGTTCGCCAACGGATTGCGCAGACTGTGGGCGACCGCCGAGGACATCTCCCCCAGCGCCACAAAGGTTTCGTTGGTGATCAATTGCTTCTGCTGCGTCGCCAGCAGGATCGCCGCCCGCCGCACGATCCAGTACAGGCCCAGGTAAATCAGAGCGCCGCCCAGGGCGGTCGCCAGCCAGATCAGCACCAGGCCGCGCTCCATGCGGTTGATCAGGTCCTGCGGCTCCTTATAAATCTCGACCATCGCCGTGACGGTGCGGCCATCGGCGTCGAACAGGGGAATGTAGTTTTCGATGAAGATGTATTTGGGGGGCTCCACGAACTTCTGTTCCATGCGGGATTTGTCCACATCGTGGTAACTGGTCGACACGGGAAGCTTGGAGCTGAACGCCCGGTCGAGGTCTTCATCGCCATGGATCGTGGTGCCCATCAAGGCCGGGTTGGTCGACCAGATCACCCTGCGGTCGGGGGCATAGATGTTGGCCAGGATCACGTCCGGCAAATTTGCGATATGGTCGAGGAAATCATCACGGGCATTGGCGCGTAACAGCGGGTCGACGTCAGGAAAGTCCTGGTCATTTCGTGGGTCGAGCAACTCGCCCATGGTCCGGATGTTGGGAATCGACCCATTGCGCACCTCGACCGAGGCAATCGCCTGAATGAATTGCGAGGTCAATAGCGCATCGCGCTGCACGCTTTCGGTAATCACGAACTGCGAGGACACCGCCCCCAGCGCCACCGCCACCGTGCCGATCACCGCCATGCTGATCAGCGAAAACCAGCGCAGCAGATCGAACGGCCGCTTGCGCGTGTTCAAGCGGGCTTCGCTTTCGGTCACAAGCACTTTGGTGATTGAGTTCATGGACACGGTTCCCGGAAACCCCCTATAGGTTTATAGCCCACCCATAGCCGTTTGCCCGGGGTACTGCGATCCCCTCCCGTCCCGCGGCCCCCATCCACCCCCAAAGTTGGGGACAGTTGCCCGCGCTCCAACTTCCCGGTCTGTCACCCGCGACTGCACCAACGCCTTTACTGCGGGCTTCTCACGGGCGTTTTCGCTGATTGGTATGGAAGTTGCCAAACACCCTGCCAACTGACCCGTCCCCAAGGGGCAGGTACTTCGATAGAGGGAATACTCATGCACCCTTTACTGTGCAAAACCGCGACCGCCCTGTTCGTGACCGCTCTAGTCCAAGGCATTGCCCAGGCAGCGCTGTTTGCCGTAGACCCCGGACCCTACCTGCCAGCCAATGGCAATTTCGCCGCCTGGTATCAAGATACTCACGGCCGAACCCTTGACCTGTGTTTATCAAAGGCTGTCAGTTCCAGGGTTGCCAGTGCGCCGGGTGCCCCGACATACATGTGCTCGTTGATCCCTAATCCCGGTATTTTCGACGACACTCAACCGTTGGTCTTCCCGACCAACTTCCCCGACGAAGCGTTCTGGGCCACAGGCGAAACCACCATCGTCGATGCCGCCCGGGGCATCGACCTGACCTATGTCTCGGCGCTTGAAGCCGCCTTCAGTGGCGGAGATCCGCTGGAGGGCGACCAGATCAGCTTCGCCCGTATCCGGATTCGCATCGACGTGCCCACCGCCGGCACTTACGTCATCACCCACCCCTACGGCGTCGAAGTGTTCAACGTCGACACCCCCGGCCGGCGGGCGATCAACATGACCCGGGACATCGGTATCGGTGCGCCGAAAACCTACGACGGCGCGCTCAAGGGCGACGTCGGGCCGTTCCTGCGCAGCGTCAATGGCCCCTACACCGAGACCAACCCGACCACGGGCCAGGCCGAACAATTCGTCGGCGATCCGAACCTCACCGAAGCCGTCACTGGCAGCCCGTTCAACACCAACTACGTACGCATCGAAGGCCCCAATGGCCTGGACTTGCGCACCAACCTCTTCGCCGTTTCCGGCAAGTTGTCGACTGTGGTCCGGCCGACCCCGGTGATCGCCGAGCGCAGCACCTACTCGCGACAGGCCGGCGCCAGCGCACCGGTGGCCCAGCAAGATGTGTTCGTGATGGCCCCGCCGCCACCGGCCACCGTGACCCTGGCCAGCAACAACCCGGTCCTGAACTTCACCGAAGCGAACACCACCGGCCACTGGTATGCGCAGTCACCGAACAATCCGACGCTGCCGGGCACCTTGCAAGTGACCGCCGACAACCACCTGGCCATCGCCAGCAGCACCCCGACCACCTTGCCCATGCCCCTGACCGACCTGGTGACGATCTCACGTGCCGAATACAGCCTGAGCACCGGGCAAATCACCATCGTGGCCTCGACCAGCGATGAAACATCGCCACCGGTGCTCACTGCCACCTCCGGCACCGGTCTCGCCATCGGCGCCCTGAGTGGCGACGGCGCAGTGAAGAGCCTGGCCACCGGCATCTCGCCGATTCCGCCAGCCCAGGTTCGCGTGACGTCATCCAATGGCGGCAGCGATACCGAAGAAGTGGTCATCGTGCAATGAACGCTTACATGCCCAGATCCTCATCAGGAGGCATCATGAACAAATGGCCACGCCTGGCGCTCAACGCCCTGGGACTGACTCTATCGCTGTCCGGCAGTGCCTTTGCGCAACTCGCCGCCGTCGATCCCGGCCCTTACACCTTTGCCACCGGGAAATTCCCGATCTGGTATCAGGACAACAATCTACTGTCGATGGAGCTGTGCCAGTCCCGCGCCGCCAGCTCGCGGGTGCCGGCCAGTGTGCCACCGGCCTACATGTGCACCCTGCTGCCGACACCCGGCATTTTCGACGACACCCTGCCGATGGTGTTCCCGGATAACTGGCCGGACGAAGCCTTCTGGTTCCTTGCCGAGACCAGCATCCCCGACAATGCCGCCGGCTATGGCATGGACGCTTATGTCGCCGGGATCGAGGCTGCATTTGCTGGCGGCAACCCGGTCGACGGCGACCAGATCAGCTTCGCGCGGATTCGTATGCGGGTGAATATTCCCACGGCCGGGACCTACACCATTACCCACCCCTATGGTGTGGAAACGGTCAACGTCACCACCCCCGGTCGTCGTGCAATCAACATCACCAGGGACGTCGGCATCGGTGCACCGGGGGTTTTCAGCGGTGCAGTCAACGGGGCGATCGGGCCGTTCCTGCGTAGCGTCAACGGCCCCTACACCGAGGTGAACCCGGACACCGGCGCCGTCGAAACCTTCGTCGGCGACCCGAACCTCACCGAAGCCGTGACCGGCAGCCCGAACAACACCAACTTCGTGCGCATCCAGGGTCCGGCCGGGACCCTCCAGACCAACCTCTTCACCCTGTCCGGCAAGGTGCTCGACAATCGCGCGCAAACCGCGGTGGACATGACCCGTGCCACCTACCGCCGTACAGCAGGCACGGGCGGTAACAACACCCGGGTCGAAGTGTTTGCCAAAGCCGCCAACGGTTCGACCCTGTGCTTTCGCGAGAGCATCGCCCTGGTGCCCGGCCCGCCCCTGTCGCCTTGCCAGACCAACATGCTGAGCGATAACAACGGCGTGTTCTTTGGCCAGCATCTGCTGAGCAACGGAACCGTGCCACCGGTCGTGGTGGTCACCGCCACCAATCCCGCCGGGACCACCCGCCCGACCGCGGTGTCGGGCAAGCTCTCGGACGTGGTGAAAATCCAGACCGCTCGTTACGACTGGAGCAACCACAGCCTGCTGATCGAGGCCACCTCCACAGACGAAGTGGTGGTACCGGACATGGTCGCCCAGGGTTACGGACGGCTGTCGAAAACCGGAATCCTGCAACGCCTGACGGTGGCCGACCTGACTCAACCCCCTGCAACCGTTACGGTGAAATCCGCCGCCGGCGGCAGTGACACCGAGCCGGTCGTAGTCGTCGGCACTGCACCGGACACCGGCGCGAACCAGGCTCCGATCTCTGTCGCCGATACCGGCAGCACCAGCTTCGGCGTGCCGATCACCCTCAACCTGCTGGCCAACGACAGGGACCCTGACGGCAATACGCCGCTGAGCATTACCGCGCTGACCCAACCGGCCGCCGACCAGGGCACCGTGGCATTGAGCGGCACTACGGCGGTGGTCTACACCCCTCCCGCTGTCGTCAACGCGCCGCTGACCACGACCTTCACCTACAAGGCCCAGGACATCAAAAGCCTGGCCTCGACGACGGCGGCAACCGTGACCATTACCGTGGCACCTAACCGGCCTCCGGTGGCAGTCGCCGATGCCGTCACGACACTGGGGGTGGCGATTCCAATCAACGTGCTGGCCAACGACACCGATCCGGAGGGCAACGTGCCGCTAGCGGTCGACAGCTTCACTCAACCAGCGGCAGGTCGCGGCACCGTCAGCAGTAACGGCACGGTGCTCACCTACACCCCGCCGGGCACAGTCACCACGGCCTTCACCACGACCTTCACCTACATCGCCCGGGACAGCTTCGGCGCCCTGTCGACGTCGCCGGCCACGGTCACGGTGCAGGTCTCGCCACGGCCTGCTGCGGAAGCCTTCGCAGTGACCACCGCAACGGTGAGTGCCCGCTCCAATAACCGCTTCACCTGGAACTTTGCCGGCACCTCATCGGTGACCACCGGCAACACCATCACCATCAAGGTCACCACGCCGACCGGACTGGTCACCCTGGGCACCACCACCGTACCGGGGAACGGTCGCTGGCGGTTGACGGTGAACAACACCACCACGGTCGTTCCATCGGCGAACCCGACTGCCACGATCACCTCGTCCCAAGGCTCCGTGCGAACGGTGCCGGTGATCGCCAACTGAGCCTGCGCCCCATTAGCCACGTTGGTTGATGGGGCCGGCTTCAACCCTATGGAAAACCGCGGCCTCGGGTGGGGGGCCGCGGTTTTTTGCCGGGTGCATTGATAGAAGCAATCCAGCAGTGGTCTGGCTACCATCACTGGAGCAGTGCCCAACCAAGCTCAATCCAATGGGCTGGGACAACTGCAAGTGAATGGTTGGCTCGTAAGCCGCCATCGCGAGCAAGCCAGCTCCCACAGGGATCGGGGACATCTGCAAGAAATTGGTCGGCTGGCAGGCCGCCATCGCGAGCAAGCTCGCTCCCACAGAAGAGCAAAGGCAGAGCGGCGTACACCCACGCTCTTCACCACTCATCAGGCCGAGCGTTAGCTCGCCTGCAGCTCTTGATCTTGATCCACCCGCCCCCTCGGCAGGCTGAGCGCTGGTGTTCATCCGGGGATTGGCGCGCAGCGCCGTTCGACGCAGTCGAACACATTGCATGTAGGTCGAAGCGAAGCCGACCGGAGGGCAATGCCCCCGGATGAATACCGGAGCGAAGGAACCCCGAGCCTCAGCGAGGGGCCGTACGTAAGGGGCGAGACCTTTTGGTTCCTTTTGGGGCGTTTGCCAAAAGGGACTCGCCGTAAGGGCGAAACCACCAGCCGCCGTTACTAAGGAAACGGATATGCACTCAGACCCACAACCTGATCGACGAGTCCCGTCAGTGGCACACTGGCAAGAGGCGCTGGCTGAGCGCCAACACACCGCGCTGACTGCGCGGTGTGTTGAATGAACGACTAGCGCACCAGTCGCTCGGCCAACGCCTTGGCCTGGCTGGCCACATCGGTGACGGCGGTACTTTCCCACCACATACCGCGCAAAGGCGGCCCCATGGCAAACAGACGGCGGGCGGGCTGACCCTCGGCGTTCAGGACCGCGCCATCGACCTCTGCCGCGATGCCCAAGGCCAACGGCCCCGGCCGCACCAGGCCGCGGACGAGCAATTGCCGGGGCAGCGGCCGCGCGACACGGCGCCAGTCGTATTCGATACCGCTGGAGTTGATCAGGGCGGCACCGCTGACCACACAAGTCTGCGCCTCGCCGCGCCGTCGAAGGCGGATACTCACCTCGCCATTCAGCGAAAGCTCAAGGTCCTTGAACGAGGCCGCGTGAATACGTAACCGCCCTTCTTTATATAAGCGCTCCACCAGTTCGGCGCTCAAGGGTGGCGAGCGGTGATGATGGCTTTCCCACCACGGCCGCACATGCCGCACGAACTGCCGACGCTGCATATCCGTCGCCTGATGCCACAAGCGGCCAATGTGCTCCCGCACCGTGTCCAGCGGCGCCTGCCAGTCGATGCCTTGGGTGATGGCGTCCCGACAGTGTCGACGCAGTTCGCGCATCAGCTGGCGAGGCGTGCGGATGCTCTGGTCCTCAGCGAGAAAATCCACCCAGGCCGGTGGCTGGCGACGCACATGGGGCAGCAGCCCATGGCGGGAAAACACTTCGATCGGCCCGCGATGCCCGGCCTGCTCCAGGGACACCACGGCGTCGACCATGGTCAGGCCCGAGCCAATGATCATGACCGTCGATTGCGGATCGAGCTGCTGCATGGCCGCCACGTCCCATGGATCGAGGGCGGCCGCATTCAAGCCGCTAGATACGGTTTGTGGCGTGCGCGCGGCGGGAAACATCCCGGTGGCCAGTACCGCAAACGCACCCTGCACGCATCGGCCGTCGCTCAAGGTCAACCGCACGGCGTCGGAATCGGTTTGCAAATCGACCACCTCGGCTTGCACATGCTCGACCGTCGAACCGTTCAGTGCGCCCACCGCCTGCGCTTCGGCCAGGCGCTGCCGGGCGTACAGACCGAAAACGCCCCGTGGTGGAAACAGCTCGCTGATCGGCACGTGCTGCTGATCCGATTCCGGCCAGCCGCCCGCCGCGATGTACTCGGTCAACCATTGGGTCAAGTCGTCGGCGTTGTCCGGGTCGACACTCATTCGCGCCGCATTGCCGTTGAGCGTATGGCCGAGTTCCACCGCACTGTAGGCTTCACCCCGGCCCAATTCGGCCCTGGGCTCGATCACCAGCACCCGGCGCTGCCCTGGCAGATGCATCAACTGCGCCGCCAGCATCGCGCCACTGAGGCCACCGCCGACAATCAGGATGTCGGCGTCATTGGTCAAGGTCTGGTCCATCGTGCTCTCCCTGTTCAGATCACCACATTACGCACAAACTTCGCCGCCACCGCCCCGTCATTGCGATAACAGTGCGGCTGGTTGCTGGCGAACATGAAGAATTCACCCGCGGCGATATGCTGTGGCTGGTCGCCGAGCATAACGGTCAGGCAACCTTCGAAGACATAAATCTGCTCGCTCCAGCCATCGGCGTCCGGCTCCGACGGATACACCTCGCCCGGTTGCAGGCACCATTCCCACTGCTCGACTTCGCGGCTGGCCTGGGCCTTGGAGAGCAACACCGCTTTACTGCCGGGGATGGTGCCGGTCCAGGCCAGCTCATTGATACGGCTGGGATCGCGGGCGTCGGGCGCCTGGATCAAATCACTGAAGGCGACGTCGAGGGCTTCGGCCACCCGGTCGAGGGTGGTCAGGCTGACGTTCTTTTCCCCCGCCTCGATCGCCACCAGCATTCGGCGGCTGACACCGGACTTTTCGGCCAGCGCGGTCTGGCTCAGGTCGGCGGCATGACGCAAACGACGGACGTTTTGACTGACGTGCTGGAGGACCGAAGCCCGTTGGGTAGAATCTTTGTGCACTATATTGCTCACTTAGTGGGGTTGGGCAGTATACTGCGCAACATTCGGCGCATTGTGCGTCCCCCTCCAGTAGCGTGCAAGGTCATGACGTCGGTGAACTCCCCAAAGGCTTCCTCCCGTTTTACAAGGTTCAGCAAGGCCGAATGCGTGCTGGTGCTCATCACGATGGTCTGGGGCGGTACCTTCCTGCTGGTACAGCATGCGATGACCGTCAGCGGCCCGATGTTTTTCGTCGGCCTGCGCTTTGCCGCCGCCGCGAGCATCGTCGCCCTGTTTTCCTGGCGTCACCTGCGCGACCTGACCTTGTTCGAACTCAAGGCCGGGTCGTTTATCGGCGTGGCGATCATGCTCGGCTACGGCCTGCAGACGGTCGGACTGCAAAGCATTCCCAGCAGCCAATCGGCATTCATTACCGCGCTGTACGTGCCTTTCGTGCCGTTGCTGCAATGGCTGGTGCTGGGCCGGCGCCCGGGGTTGATGCCGAGCATCGGCATCATGCTGGCCTTTACCGGGTTGATGCTGTTGTCCGGTCCGTCCGGTGCGTCGTTCAACTTCAGCCCCGGTGAAATCGCCACCTTGATCAGCGCCGTGGCCATTGCGGCCGAGATCATCCTGATCAGCACCTATGCCGGCCAGGTCGATGTGCGCCGGGTGACGGTGGTGCAACTGGCGGTCACTTCGGTGCTGTCGTTCCTGATGGTGGTGCCGACCAACGAGGCGATTCCGGACTTTTCCTGGTTGCTGCTGTGCAGCGCGCTGGGCCTTGGGGCGGCGAGTGCCGCGATTCAGGTGGCGATGAACTGGGCACAGAAAAGCGTTTCACCGACCCGCGCCACGCTGATCTATGCCGGCGAGCCGGTATGGGCCGGAATTGTCGGGCGCATTGCCGGGGAACGCCTGCCGGCGATTGCTCTGGTCGGGGCCGGGTTGATTGTGGCGGCGGTGATAGTCAGTGAATTGAAGACCAAGGGTAAGGCTGCGGCGCAAGAGCAGGAGCTGGAGCAGGAAACACAGTGATAAGCCGCGGATTCTGCATTACCTGATAGGCCGCCATCGCGAGCAAGCTCGCTCCCACAGTGTTTTGTATTGCGCACAAAACTGTATGTACACCTCAAAACCTGTGGGAGCGAGCTTGCTCGCGATGGCGTCAGCACAGGCGAAAACCCTCTACCAGAAACAATGTGAACCAGGACTTTTCCGTCTACCGTGTAGGATTCTGCGACAGCTTGGCGTTTGGTGATCCGGGAGCTGGCACGTATGATGCTTAACAAACTTCCGCAGATTAGAAGCCTATGTCCCTGATAGTTCTACTGCTTCTGCCTTTCATAGGCAGCTGTTTGGCGGCCGTGTTGCCGCACAATGCCCGTAACGCCGAATCCCTGCTGGCTGGCCTGATCGCCCTGATCGGCACCGCTCAGGTCGCGTTCCTGTACCCGCAGATCGCCCATGGCGGCGTCATTCGCGAAGAGTTTTCATGGCTGCCCAGCCTGGGCCTGAACTTCGTCCTGCGCATGGACGGTTTCGCCTGGCTGTTCTCCATGCTGGTGCTGGGCATCGGCACCCTGGTTTCGCTGTACGCCCGCTACTACATGTCGCCGAACGATCCGGTGCCGCGCTTCTTCGCGTTTTTCCTGGCCTTCATGGGCGCCATGCTCGGGCTGGTGATCTCCGGCAACCTGATCCAGATCGTGTTTTTCTGGGAGCTGACCAGCCTCTTCTCCTTCCTGTTGATCGGCTACTGGCACCATCGCGCCGATGCCCGGCGCGGTGCCTACATGGCGTTGATGGTGACCGGTGCGGGCGGTTTGTGCCTGCTGGCGGGGGTCATGCTGCTCGGCCATGTGGTCGGCAGCTATGACCTGGACAAGGTCCTGGCCGCCGGCGACCTGATTCGCGCCCATGCCCTCTACCCGATCCTGTTGCCCCTGATCCTGATCGGCGCACTGAGCAAAAGTGCGCAATTTCCCTTTCACTTCTGGCTGCCCCACGCCATGGCCGCGCCGACACCCGTGTCGGCGTACCTGCACTCGGCGACCATGGTCAAGGCTGGGGTGTTTCTGCTCGCACGGCTATGGCCGTCGCTTTCCGGCAGTGAAGAATGGTTCTACATCGTCAGCGGCGCCGGCGCCTGCACCCTGTTGCTCGGGGCGTACTGCGCGATGTTCCAGAACGACCTCAAGGGATTGCTGGCCTACTCGACCATCAGCCACCTCGGCCTGATCACCCTGCTGCTCGGTTTGAACAGCCCGCTGGCCGCCGTCGCCGCGGTGTTCCACATCCTCAACCACGCAACGTTCAAGGCCTCGCTGTTCATGGCCGCGGGCATCATTGACCACGAAAGCGGTACCCGTGACATCCGCAAACTCAGCGGCCTGTACAAGCTGATGCCGTTTACCGCCACCCTGGCCATGGTCGCCAGCGCCTCGATGGCCGGCGTGCCGTTGCTCAACGGCTTCCTTTCAAAAGAGATGTTCTTCGCCGAAACCGTGTTCATCAATGCCACGCGCTGGGTCGAACTGAGCTTGCCGATCGTGGCAACCATTGCCGGCACCTTCAGCGTCGCCTACTCCCTGCGTTTCACCGTGGATGTGTTCTTCGGTCCACCCGCGACCGACTTGCCTCACACGCCCCACGAGCCACCGCGCTGGATGCGCGCACCGGTCGAGTTGCTGGTGTTCACTTGCCTGCTGGTGGGGATCTTCCCGGCCCAGGTGGTCGGCCCGCTGCTCGCGGCGGCGGCGCAACCGGTGGTCGGCGGCACGCTGCCCGAGTACAGCCTGGCGATCTGGCATGGCCTGAACGCGCCGATGATCATGAGCCTGATCGCATTGTCCTGCGGCACCGTGCTCTATTTGCTGCTGCGCAATCAATTCAAGCGCGGACGCTTCGACCGTCCGCCCGTCATCGGTCGCCTGGACGGCAAGCACCTGTTCGAATACGCGCTGGTCGCCATCCTGCGCCTGGCCCGTCGTCTGGAGCCCCGAATTGGCACCCGGCGCCTGCAAATGCAGTTGTTCCTGGTGGTGCTCGCCGCCGTGCTGGCCGGGTTGATTCCCATGCTGCACAGCAGCCTTCACTGGGGCGACCGGCCGAAAATTCCGGGGTCGATCGTGTTCGTCACCTTGTGGTTGCTGGCCATCGCCTGTGCCCTTGGCGCGGCCTATCAGGCCAAGTATCACCGGCTCGCGGCCCTGACCATGGTCAGCGTCTGCGGCCTGATGACCTGCGTCACCTTCGTCTGGTTTTCGGCGCCGGACCTGGCCCTGACCCAACTGGCGGTCGAAGTGGTGACCACGGTGCTGATCCTGCTGGGCCTGCGCTGGTTGCCACGACGGATCGAAGAAGTCTCGCCGTTGCCCGGCAGCCTGCGCCGGGCGCGGGTGCGGCGTATCCGCGACTTGCTGCTGTCGACCGCGGTCGGTGTCGGCATGGCATTGCTGGCCTACGCCATGCTGACGCGCCAGACCCCCAACGATATTTCCTCGTTCTACCTGAGTCGCGCCTTGCCTGAAGGCGGCGGCAGCAACGTGGTCAACGTGATGCTGGTGGATTTCCGTGGTTTCGACACCCTCGGTGAAATCACCGTGCTGGTGGCGGTGGCCCTGACCGTGTTCGCCCTGCTGCGCCGCTTCCGTCCGCCGAAAGAAAGTCTGCAACTGCCGGCCCAGCAACGCTTGCTCGCACCGGATGTGGTCACCGACCTGGTCAACCCGCGTCACGCCAGCGACACCGCACTCGGCTTCATGATGGTGCCGGCGGTGCTGGTGCGCCTGCTGTTGCCGGTGGCGCTGGTGGTGTCGTTCTACCTGTTCATGCGCGGGCACAATCAACCGGGCGGCGGCTTTGTCGCCGGGCTGGTGATGTCGGTGGCGTTCATCCTGCAGTACATGGTCGCCGGCACGCAGTGGGTCGAGGCGCAAATGAGCCTGCGGCCGCTGCGCTGGATGGGCACCGGACTGATGATTGCCACCGCGACCGGCCTGGGTGCGATGCTGGTCGGCTATCCGTTCCTGACCACCCACACCTGGCATTTCTCGTTGCCGTTGCTGGGTGACATTCACCTCGCCAGTGCGCTGTTCTTCGACATCGGCGTGTACGGCGTAGTGGTCGGCTCGACTCTGTTGATCCTCACCGCCCTCGCCCACCAATCGGTGCGGGGTCACAAAACCGCTGCCCAGCCTAAATCCGTTGCCATGAAGGAGGTCGTCTGATGGAAGAAGTCATCGCAATCGCCATCGGCGTACTGGCCGCGTCCGGCGTCTGGCTGATCCTGCGCCCACGGACGTTCCAGGTGGTCATGGGCCTGTGCCTGCTGTCCTACGGCGTCAATCTGTTCATCTTCAGCATGGGCAGCCTGTTCATCGGCAAAGAGCCGATCATCAAGGACGGCGTGCCGCAGGATCTGCTGCACTACACCGACCCATTGCCGCAAGCCCTGGTGCTGACGGCGATCGTCATCAGCTTCGCCATGACCGCGCTGTTCCTGGTGGTGCTGCTGGCCTCCCGGGGCCTGACCGGCACCGACCATGTGGACGGCCGGGAGCCCAAGGAATGATGGCGATGACTCACCTGATCGTCGCGCCCATTCTGCTGCCGCTGCTGACCGCCGCGATCATGCTGATGCTCGGCGAGAAGCACCGCCCGCTCAAGGCGAAGATCAATCTGTTCTCCAGCCTGCTCGGGCTGGGCATTGCCGTGGCGTTGTGGCAATGGACACAAACCACCGGCGTGCCCGGCTCCATCGGTGTGTACCTGCCGAGCAACTGGCAAGTGCCGTTCGGCCTGGTGCTGGTGGTCGATCGCCTGTCGGCGCTGATGCTGGTGCTGACCGGCATCATCGGCGTCAGTGCCCTGCTGTTTGCCATGGCCCGCTGGGACAGCGCCGGTTCGAGCTTTCACGCGCTGTTCCAGATCCAGTTGATGGGGCTTTACGGCGCGTTCCTCACCGCGGACCTGTTCAATCTGTTCGTGTTCTTCGAGGTGCTGCTGGCGGCGTCCTACGGGTTGATGCTCCACGGCTCGGGCCGGGCGCGGGTGTCGTCGGGGCTGCATTACATCTCGATCAACCTGCTGGCCTCGTCGCTGTTCCTGATTGGCGCGGCGCTGATCTATGGCGTCACCGGCACGCTGAACATGGCTGACCTGGCCGTAAAGATCCCGCTGGTGTCCGAAGCTGATCGGGGCTTGCTGCACGCCGGCGCGGGAATTCTGGCCATCGCGTTCCTGGCCAAGGCCGGCATGTGGCCGCTGAACTTCTGGTTGGTGCCGGCCTATTCCTCGGCCAGCGCGCCGGTGGCAGCCATGTTCGCGATCATGACCAAGGTCGGCGTCTACACCTTGCTGCGCCTGTGGACGCTGCTGTTCTCCGCCCAGGCCGGGGCATCGGCGTTCTTTGGCGGCGATTGGCTGATCTACGGCGGCATGGCGACCATCGTCTGCGCTGCCATTGCGATCCTCGCCGCGCAACGCCTGGAACGCATGGCCAGCCTGAGCATTCTGGTGTCGGCGGGCATTCTGTTGTCGACTATCGGTTTCGCCCAGCCGAACCTGGTCGGCGCGGCACTGTTCTATCTGTTCAGCTCGACCCTGGCGTTGAGCGCACTGTTCCTGCTGGCCGAACTGATCGAGCGCTCGCGCTCGGCCAACGAAATCCTGCTCGAAGATGAAACCGAACTGCTGCCAAGGCCACTGGAATCCCTGCATCCGCCCAAAGGCATCAACCTCGACGACGACCAGAAAGCCGTGGTCGGCCAGGTGATTCCCTGGACCATGGCGTTTCTTGGCCTGAGCTTCATCGCCTGCGCCTTGCTGATCATCGGCATGCCGCCGCTCTCCGGCTTTATCGGCAAACTCGGGCTGATCGGTGCCCTGCTCAACCCATTGGGCCTGGGCAACAGCGGCGACGAACCGGTTTCCAACGCCGCGTGGGGTCTGTTGGTGTTGTTGATTTTGTCCGGGCTGGCGTCGCTGATTGCGTTCTCGCGCTTGGGCATCCAGCGTTTCTGGACGCCAGCGGAACGGCCATCGCCCCTGCTGCGACGCTTCGAATGCGTGCCGATCTTCGCGCTGCTGGGCTTGAGTATTGCGCTGACCTTCAAGGCAGAGCCGCTGCTGCGCTACACCCAGGCCGCCGCCGATGCCTTGTACAACCCGCAGCAATACGTGATGGCGGTGCTCGACACGCGCGTCGTACCGAACCCGTCGGCCGAAGCGGCCCCGCAGGAGGTGCAACCATGAAGCGTCTGTTTCCTGCACCGTTGCTGTCGCTGGCCTTGTGGCTGCTGTGGTTGCTGCTGAACCTGTCGACAAGCCCCGGCAACCTGCTGCTGGGTGCGGCGCTGGGGTTTTGTGCGCCGCTGATGATGCGCAGGCTGCGTCCGCTGCCGGTACGCATCCGTCGTCCCGGGGTGATCCTGCGTCTGGTCCTGCTGGTCGGGCGCGATGTGCTGGTGTCCAACCTCGCCGTGGCCTGGAACGTACTCAATGCCGGTCGCCGCCCGCCCCGCTCGCGATTCATCAAGGTGCCGCTGGACTTGCGCGATGCCAACGGCCTGGCCGCGCTGTCGATGATCACCACGGTAGTGCCCGGTACGGTCTGGTCGGAGCTGGCGCTGGACCGCAGCATCTTGCTGTTGCATGTCTTCGACCTGGGTGATGAGGCGCTGTTCATCCAGCACTTCAAAACGACCTACGAACGTCCGTTGATGGAGATCTTCGAATGAGCCCGTTGCTGTCGAACGCGATCCTGATGAGCCTGTTCTTCTTTTCCCTGGCGATGATCCTGACCCTGATCCGCCTGTTCAAGGGGCCGTCGGCCCAGGACCGGGTCCTGGCGCTGGACTACCTGTACATCGTCGCGATGCTGATGATGCTGGCGCTGGGTATTCGCTATGCCAGTGACACGTACTTCGAGGCGGCGCTGCTGATAGCACTGTTCGGTTTCGTCGGCTCGTTCGCCCTGGCGAAATTCCTGCTGCGTGGTGAGGTGATCGAATGAATACGCCATTGTCGTTGTGGGTGGAAATCCCGGTGGCGATCCTGCTGGTGCTCGGCAGTCTGTTTGCGTTGATCGGCGCCACGGGCCTGTTGCGCATGAAGGACTATTTCCAGCGCATGCACCCGCCGGCCCTGGCCTCGACGCTCGGGGCCTGGTGCGTGGCGCTGGCTTCGATCATCTACTTTTCCGCGCTCAAGTCCGCGCCGGTATTGCACGCCTGGCTGATTCCGATCCTGCTGGCGATTACCGTGCCGGTGACCACCTTGTTGCTGGCCCGGGCGGCGCTGTTCCGCAAACGCATGGCCGGGGATGATGTGCCGGCCGAGGTGAGCAGCCGTCGGACCGAGAGCGGTAGTTAGAAAGGATTGTATTGACTGGACCGGCCTCATCGCGAGCAAGCTCGCTCCCACAGTGATCCTTTTCGTACACAGAAATTGTGTTCACTGGAGATTCCTGTGGGAGCGAGCTTGCTCGCGATGAGGCCAGTACTGTCACTACAGAAACGTCACTCAATCAGACCCAGGCCACCGCCAACAACCCAGCCCCCAGCACCACACACAACGGCGAGTAGACCCAGGTATCCAGCCGGGCAAATTTCGAGCCTTTGACCTCTTTGAAAAAACCCACCAGTTCCGAATCGCCAATCGCCCGGGCAAACAGCAAAATCGCGATCGCGCTGATCACCCACTGCAACGACCAGTGATGCAACGGTGGCAGCCACCAACCCACCCGCAAGCACACCAGCGCGGCAATCAACAGCAACACCGCAGCCACCACCAGCGTGATCCAGCCTCGTGGCTTGAACGCCGGTCGCAGTTGCGCGCTGCCCTCCTGCGGTACTTGCGGGACCGCCGCCACCGCCGCCCACTCACCACCCAACGCCCAATAGACATGCACCAGACTGATCACGGCGAAGATCGTCACCAGCGACTGAGCCAACAACAGGGTCATGGTTCAGGAATCCTTGAAAGGGATATGAACAGAACATTGTAGGAGCTGCCGCAGGCTGCGATGTTTTGATTTTGCTTTTTTAGACAAGATCAAAAAATCGCAGCCTGCGGCAGCTCCTACAGGGTGGCGGAGACTTTATCCGCCACGTCCTTGGGCAGCCAGGCCCGCCAGACGTCCGGATGGGCCTTCATGAACGCCTGCGCCGCCTGACGCGGCGGTGTATGTTTCTCGCTCATCTCGGCCAGCGCCTTGTTCAGGGGATCGATCGGAAAGTCGACCTTGGCGAAGAACTCGGCAATCTGCGGATACTGCTTCTGGAAGGATGTGGACACACCGATCGACAGCTTGGAGGCCAGGGAACGGGTCGGCTGTGGATTGGGGTTGTCGGCGTCGGTCAAGGTCTTCCAGGCTTCGGCGTCGAACGGTGGCTCTTCGAGTTGAATCAGCTTGAAGCGGCCGAGCAATGGCGTGGGCGACCAGTAGTAAAACAGCACCGGCTTGCCACGATGAATGGACGAACTGATCTCTGCATCCAGTGCCGCGCCCGAACCGCTACGGAAGTTCACGTAGCTGTCGTCCAGCCCATAGGCCTTGAGCTTCTGCTTGTTGACCACTTCCGAGGTCCAACCGATAGGACTGTTGAGGAAACGTCCCTTGGTCGGGGACTCCGGGTCCTTGAACACGTCTTTGTAACGCGGCAGGTCGCTGACGCTGCGCAGGTCCGGTGCCAGCGGCTTGATGCCCTTGGCCGGGTCGCCCTTGATCACATATTCCGGCACCCACCAGCCCTCGGTGGCGCCCTTGACCGTGTCGCCAAGACTGACGACTTTACCTTCGGCTTCCGCCTTGACCCAGACCGGGCTGCGACCGGCCCACTCTTCGCCAATGACCTGGATGTCATTGTTGGCCAGCGCGGTTTCCAGGGTGATGGTGGTGCCCGGCAAGGTATCGGTCGGCAGCCCGTAGCCCTTCTCGACAATGATGCGCAGAACATCGGTAATCAGGCTGCCGCTTTCCCAGTTCAGGTCGGCGAAGTGGATGGGCGTCTGGGCGGCAAACACCGGGGCGGGTGTCGCCAGCAAACCGAAAGTGGCCAGGACCGCAGCCAGCAACTGTCGAAATCCGTTCATGCTTTTGCACCTCGTGCTGTTCACAGCAATAGCAGGATGGCCTGGCAGTAGACCGCGAAGCCTCTGAATACTCAGTCCAATGACTGTAGTAGAGGTTCCTGCTTTCGAGGTGCGTGGATCAGTTTTCGCAGGTCTCCTGCAAACGCATCAGCTCTCGTCTGACCATGCTGGCGTATTGTGCCGGTTGCAGTTGGTAAAGCTGTGACGCCACCCAATTCAGCCAGGCCCCTTGCAGAATGGTCTTCTGCCCGAACAGCCGCAGCGCCTCGTCTTGAGCGCTGGCCAGGTTCTGTTCGTGGAAGTCGGCGCGGGTCAGGGTCGTCACTCGCTGGCCTTGAAGGTCACCAGTTCGCCCTTGCGCCACTTGGCCGCTTTGGCGGTGACGGCTTTGAGGGTCTTGGTCAGGCCTTCCTGCAACTGTTGATGGGCGGCAAACACCATCACCACGCTGTGACCTTCCTTGAACACGATCCCCTGACCGTCGGCCGTGGTCACGAAGGCGTAATCGCCAATGCCGTAAACCGTCAGCTTGATGTCGCGGAACTTGATGTCCAGCTTGCCGCCTTCGCGGCTGGGCAGCACGGACGCGCTGAAATGATCGCCGACCTTGAGTTTGAGTCCAGGTTTGTCGTCCACCACCAGGGCTGATTCGGTGTCGATTTCGGCAATGTAAATGCCTTCAGCGTTCTGTTCAGTGATGTAAACGAAACGTGACTGAAACTGCTTGACCAGCTTTGCGCGCAAATCACCCAGCACGAACAAAGCATGCATATCGAGATTACTTACTGCCAAGGAAACATCCCCACATCTGAAAAATGGTGCCGTGCGCGAAAAATAAACGCACAGCCAAAAAAAGCGGCAATGCCGAAGGTGTCGCCAAAGAACCCGGATTGAAGTCCTGAATGAGCAGTGCGCTCACTCATCACGAAGCTTGAGAAGACTACTGGAACGTCGCTCGCGTCGTCCTGCCTGGCGTTCGTCACAGGCTGAAGGAAAACACCCTTCCTGCTGCCAGAAAATTATGGACTATCAACTTCGGGGAAAAATCTCATCAAGAAAAAATCTTTTCCTACATATCGTCCGCAAAAAATTGCTTTAGATAAACATCATTCACCCACCAGTAGGGGTGATTCTAGAGCAGCGATGCTCTTGGAGACTAGCCAAAACGACGTACATACGTCGGTAAACAATGAAAAGGACTTCATATGTGCACGCTGACTCACTTTGCTTATCCCTTGGTGCCTGACACAGAAACAGCGCCGATCTCGCACCCGATACGGTTCCGCCACCACGAACCGCTTCCCGATGTCCCGGGCCGCCCGCGATTTCAGGTGGTGATGGCGGGCATTGCATTCTTTCATATCAAGGATATTTCGACAGGCTGCGTAAGAGGTTTCCGAGCTGATCATAATGAAGCGTGTGCCCTCGCCCGGTTTCTTGAATCACATTGTTGACATGCCCGCCGCACTCATCGCCATCGACGTTTCGTCTGCCCGCCGACTTATCTCAGCCGTCGGCGGGCAACTACTGCCATACTGCCCGCCCAATAAAACGGATCCGCAAAAATCGGGTTGCGTTGACAACAACAATGTATTTCCAGGGGAAGTCTGCAACGTGACGGAATTTGATATCGGCGAGTTTTTTATCCGGGGTGAAGCCAGAGAAATCGACGGTGAATTCCAGGCCGTGATTGTCATGCGCGCCAAACCACCGCTCAAGACCGTGACGTATCACCAGGTCGAAAAAGATCGCTGGTTCAAAACCCCGGATGTCGCCGCCATTGCGGCCCAGGAGTCGGCCAGGGAACTGAAGACGGCGGTCGATGCGGGCGCATTGAAAGCCTGATTGTCGGGTTGGCGGTCTATGCTCATTGTTGCGCTTGAATATCGCGATCGCACTCCAACGGTGCGGCGCCCTCGAAGTCAGGACACCGCGCTTCGCTTCTCGACCCGACTGATGACCTGCAAGGAGATGAAGATGGAATCACCGACCCACGACTTGAAAGGCCTGTTCGACCAGCTCGGCCTGGACTCCAGCCAGAATGCAATCGACGACTTCATTGCCGGCCATTCCCTGCCTGACGACAAGAAACTCATCGACGCCGAGTTCTGGTCACCGCAGCAGGCCGGCTTCCTCAAAGAACAATTACGCGAAGACGCCGACTGGGCGCGGGTGGTTGACGACCTGAACCTGCGCATGCACCAGACGCACTGACAACCTCAATGCAGGCTGCCAGTTCTTTCGGCGTTCAATTGCGCCAACCAGGCAGCCTTGCACTCTTGCGCTTCTTCGCGACTGGAGAACGCCGTGCCCCGGCGCTCGCCATTGAGCAACACCACCCAGCAAACCTTGCGTCCCATGGAGCGCAGATTGGCAGGTACTCCGCTGCCGATCATGACCGCGACATCAACTTTGCCTTGCATACTGACCTCCCGAATTTAATTAGCAACCTAATTAATAGGTATGTTAATTAGTCTTTCGACGAGGAAACAGCAAAACCCTGCACAGGTTAATTGCAGAATTCGTAACAATCGCCCGGCAGCCCGGGGTTTCTAACGCGGCTTTTCCGGTTTGTAGCCCAGGCGCAAACCGCCCCAATGCCGGCCCTTGAGCATGATCGGCACCGAGAGATCGTGCATCAACTCGCCGGTATCGCGCGTATAGGTCTGCAACAACACGGCCTTCTGATGGCTGCCACAGCGGATCCCGGTGCGGTCAGCGAACTTGCGTTTGGTCCGGTTCTGCAAGGCATCGATCTGTGCGTCCCCCGTCAGCGGCTGGCTGAACGCCTTGTTATGGGTCGGCACATAACCCTGCTGGGTGCAGGCGATGGCGAACACCAATCCTTCGTGACGCGGTAACAACGGCTCCTGGATCGTTGGCAAAACCTGATCGGTGTAGCGGTCGAAACGCGTCTGGTACTTGGCCGGGCTGGTATTGGGGATGACCTGGTAATTGCGGTCGAACAAATCGTCGAGGCTGATCCGACCGGCATCAATATCCGCTTCGAAACGCGCGGCAATCTGGCTCGCGCCCTCCCGGGCCAGGTCATAGATCCGCTGGTGATAGTCATCCAGCCCCACCTCGGCAAGACGCTCGCTGATGGTTTCGGCCTGCCCTTCCATTTGCACCGCCGCATGGGCCAGACGTTGAGTCTGCTGGTCGCTGACCGCCAGGTCGCTGCGCATCTGTTCGATGGCATGAAACAGGCTGTCGAGTTGTTCACGGTTGGTGTCTGCCCCTTGGGCGATTTCCCCGACCTGGGACTCGACACTGGCCGCCAGACGGGCAATGTTCTCCAGGTGTTGTCCCGTCCGTTCGACCTGCTCGACGCCGGTATCCAGGTCGCTGGACAGTTGGCGGATCTGCTCCACCACCTGCGCCGTGCGTTGCTGGATGTCCGCCACCATCTCACCGACTTCACCTGTAGCGGTCGCTGTGCGTGCGGCGAGCCCACGAACCTCGTCGGCCACCACTGCAAACCCGCGACCGTGCTCCCCCGCCCGCGCCGCTTCAATGGCTGCGTTCAACGCCAACAGGTTGGTCTGGCTGGCGATGGACTGAATCACCAGGGTCACCCTCTGGATATCATCGCTGCGCAGGCTCAAGGCTTCGATCAGTTCACGGCTGTTGCTGGCGCGCTGGCTGAGCTGATGCATGCGCGCAATGGACTCGATCAGTTCCGTACGCCCGACCGCGCCACTTTGATGAGCTTCGCTGGCAGCACTGAGCGCCTGGCGACTGAGCGCCGAGGTGGCCTGTTCGGTGGTGATCATAACCTCGGCGTTGCTGACGATCTGTGCCGCCGCCGTGAGCTGCGATTGCAGTTTGTCCGCCAGTTGCCGAACCGAAAACGCCACACCAGCGGCTGACAGTGCGTTATGACTGGTGGTGTAGGAAAGATCGCGAGTCAACTCGCCGATGGCATCGGGGTTGTCGGGGCAAGCAGCCTCAGGGGTCGCGCGCGAACGCAGGCGAGGCAGCCAGATAATCAATACGGCCAGGGGCAGGCCAAGGTAGAGCGACCCGTCACCCAGCGTCATGCCACATAACAACAGCACCAGGGCGATGCTTTGCAGCGTCGGTGTCAGCCAGCGGTTTCTCGGCAACAGCACTGGTGCAGGCACTGCCGCAACCAGAGACCCGTCTCTCGTCATCATCGTCACCCCGGAAAGCTTCTAATTGTTGTCTTCGCATTAAACGCCATCATAAAGCCATTATCCATGAGCCTTTAGTCGCGAACGTTGCAGCAGATCAATAGAAGAACCGGGAAATCGAAGACGGCAGAAAGCAAAGATCGCAGCCTGCGGCAGCACCCTACTTCAATTGCGTAGGAGCTGCCGCAGGCTGCGATCTTTTCAAAGGCAGTCCATCTTGATGGACTGCCTCGCAGAATCAGGCCTGACGCTGGTGCTTGTCGATTTGCTCGTGACGTTCCTGAGCTTCGATGCAGTACTTGGTAGTCGGGCTGATCAGCAGGCGCTTGAGGCCAATCGGCTCGCCGCTGTCGTCGCACCAGCCAAAGCTGTCTTCCTTGATGCGTTCAAGGGCTTGTTCCAACTGAGGCAGCATGCGCTGGTCGCGATCGATCGCGTTTACCAGCCAGGTGCGCTCCTCTTCGACCGAAGCCGCGTCTGCCGGATCGGCCGGGGTGTCCAGGCTTTCGATGGCGATGCGGTTCTGTTCGATGCGCTCATGGGTTTCGACTTTCATGTTCTGCAACAGCTCGGAGAAAAAAGCATGTTGCTCGGCATTCATGTAGTCATCCGCCGGCATGGCCAGCAACTTGTCCTTTGTCATTGATATCTCTATAAAAAAACGTGCATTAAGGCGAATAAGGGAGCGTTCCGGCAGACCTGGGCAGGCCATCGGAAAGGCGCCGTTTGTTCCAAGCGCCACCCGGCACTCAATTTACGAGGGGCGGCAGTCTACGGCCGACTTGAGGCCTCAGCAACTGAAAAGACAGCGAATTTGTCCGACAAAGCCCCGAAAATGCTCTACGGCAGGCTTTGAGGTGGTAATCGGAGTGCGTTTATAGCAAGAAATTCAATCGAGCGGCTGTATATAGAAGACAAACGGCCTGCACCGGGCATTTTTCGCTGTCATTTGCAGGGCTGCGAACCTCAGCTAAGGTTGTCCCTCCCGAAATGGCCATATAAAGGAAAGGACCATGAAGCTGATCGGTATGCTGGATTCGCCCTATGTCAGGCGCGCCGCCATTTCTGCCAAATGCCTGGGAATCGCCCTGGAACATCAATCGGTCTCGGTGTTCCGCCACTTCGAACAATTCCAGCAGATCAACCCGGTGGTCAAGGCGCCCACCCTTGTGCTGGATGACGGTGAGGTGCTGATGGATTCGACGCTGATCATCGACTACCTGGAAACCCTGGCCGATAACGGCCTGATGCCCGTCGAGGCGAATCAGCGCCTGCGCGCGTTGCGCCTGATTGGCCTGGCGTTGGCCGCCAGCGAAAAGTCCGTGCAGCTTTACTACGAGCGCAACCTGCGGCCGGCGGAAATTCAATTCGAACCTTGGGTTGAGCGGGTCGAAGGACAACTGACGGCGGCCTATTCGGCGCTGGAGCGGGAGCTGGAAAAGCAGCCGCTGAAGACTGACGGTTCACTTGAGCAGGATGGCATTACCCTTGCCGTAGCCTGGAGTTTTACCAATCTGGTAGTGCCGGATCAGGTGAATGCGGTGCAGTTTCCGAAGATTGCAGCGTTCACGAAGTATGCCGAGGGGCTTGAGGTGTTTGTCAGTACGCCGATTGACTGACAGATTCGTTTTGCCCGATCTGCCGTCATCGCGAGCAAGCTCGCTCCCACAGTAATTTTCGTCGTACGCGGGCTTTGTGTTCGACATCAATCCGTTGTGGGAGCGAGCTTGCTCGCGATGGCGTCGTGTCAGTCGACACATGAATTGCCTGTCAGCCCGCTATCGCGAGCTAGATGAAAGTTAATTTATTAAGTCGCGGACAATTCTTGGCAAAATGCTTGCAACTTCGTATTGAACTGCTTATCAGGCCAGCCTTATGACCCGCATCTTGACCATCGAAGACGACGCCGTGACCGCCCGGGAAATTGTCGCCGAACTGAGTAGCCACGGCCTCGACGTCGACTGGGTCGACAATGGTCGCGAAGGGCTTGAGCGTGCAGTCAGCGGCAACTATGACCTGATCACCCTCGACCGCATGTTGCCCGAGCTCGATGGCCTGGCGATCGTCACCACGCTGCGGACCATGGGCGTGGCCACGCCGATCCTGATGATCAGCGCACTGTCCGATGTCGATGAGCGCGTACGCGGCTTGCGCGCCGGCGGTGACGACTACCTGACCAAACCCTTCGCCACCGATGAAATGGCCGCCCGGGTCGAAGTCCTGCTGCGCCGGCAGAACACCGTGACTGCCCAGGCCACCACGCTGCGGGTGGCGGATCTGGAGCTGAACCTGATCAGCCACGAAGCCAGCCGCGACGGTCAACTGCTGACGCTGTTGCCCACCGAATACAAACTGCTGGAATTCCTGATGCGCAATACCGGGCAAATCCTCTCGCGGATGATGATTTTCGAAGAAGTCTGGGGTTACCACTTCGACCCCGGCACCAACCTGATCGACGTACACATTGGCCGTCTGCGCAAGAAGATCGACCCGCCTGGCAATGTCCCACTGATTCGGACTGTGCGAGGCTCGGGTTATGTCATTGCCGAACCCGTCTAAAGGCTGGCGCTCTTCCAGTAGCCGTTTGCTGGCGCTCTACAGTTCGCTGTTCGTGATCTGGAGCGGGATTCTCATGGGGGTCATGTACTACGAAGTTTCCGCTTACCTGGACAACCTGGCCAAGCATTCGCTGATGCAACGCCAGCACCTGTTTTCGCGCTTCTCAGGCGAGCAACTGGTGGATGCCCTCGCCGTCAGCATGACCTTCGACATCCGCGGCATCGACGCCTACGGCCTGTTCGATGCCCGACACCGTTACCTCAGCGGCGCCCTGCGCTACATTCCCGACGGCTTGCCGCTCGATGGCAAGATCCACATGCTGCGCGACTGCGACGCCTCCGACGACAGCGACGACCAGACGCTGCCCGCCGACAGTTGCGACGCCGTGGCGACCCGCACCCTCGACGGCCGCTGGCTGGTGCTGGTGCGCGACAACGGTTCGTTGTTTGCCGTGACCCGGATCATCCTTCACGCGTTGTTCTGGGGTGTGACCCTGACCATTGTGCCGGGCATCGTCGGCTGGTATCTGCTGCGGCGCCGGCCGTTGCGACGCATTCGCGGGATTCAGGCCAGTGCCGAAGCCATCGTCGCTGGCGACCTGAGCCGGCGTTTGCCACTGTCCAACCGGCGTGACGAACTGGACATGCTCGCCGCCATCGTCAACGCCATGCTCGAACGCATCGAGCGCTTGATGAACGAGGTCAAGGGCGTGTGCGACAACATCGCCCATGACCTGCGCACGCCCCTGACCCGCCTGCGCGCGCAGCTTTATCGTATGCAGCAGCAAGCCGGCGAAGGTTCACCGCAAGCCATGCAACTGGACCTGGTGCTGGCCGAGGCCGATACCCTGATGGCACGTTTCCGTGGCTTGCTGCGGATTTCCGAACTGGAAGACCGCCAGCGCCGCTCCGGTTTCGTGCAAGTGGACCCGGTGGCGTTGTTGCAAGAGCTGCATGAGTTCTATCTGCCCCTGGCGGAAGACGACGGCCTGGTGTTCCAGCTGCACCTGCCCGCGTCATTGCCACCCCTCCATGGCGACCGGGCACTGCTGTTCGAAGCGGTGGCGAACCTGCTCAGCAACTCGATCAAATTCACCCCGCCCGGTGGCGCGGTGATCTTGCGCGGGATCAATGATGGCGGGCACACGCGGATCGAAGTGCTCGACTCCGGTCCAGGCATTCCCGAGGCGGAACGTGAAGCAGTGTTCCAGCGTTTCTATCGCGCCGAGGCGGGCAATCAAAAAAGCGGCTTCGGGCTGGGGCTGTCCATCGTCGCGGCGATTGTCAGCCTGCACGGTTTTACCCTGGAGGTGGGCAGTAGCGAACTGGGTGGCGCGCGGCTGGTGCTTGATTGTCGGGAGAGTTTGATACCGCAGGCCTGACAAACTCTTACAAACAATGATCAACCCCTGTGGGAGCGAGCTTGCTCGCGATAGCGGTGTATCAGGTAAAAATGTATCGCCTGACACTCCGCTATCGCGAGCAAGCTCGCTCCCACAGGGGATTGGTGGTGTTTTCCGCTGGGTGAATCAGGCCGGGTAATTGGCCCGCAGCGCTTCAAGCCCACCCTGATAGATGCCGGTAAACAACGCCTCCACTTCCTCGTTGCTCACACCCACCGGCTCGAACCTTCCGGACCAGGTCACCCGCGCGCCCTCGCCTTGCGCCTCGACCTTGATCGTCGCCAGATAATCAGTCGCCGGAAAGGGTGCCTGCAAAATCGAGTAGCTGTAGGTTTGAGCCGCGTTGTCGAACGCTTGCAGACGTTCGATCACCACCGCGCCGTCAGCCGTTTGCAGACTGCGCACGCGCCCGCCTTCGCTGAGTTCACTCTTGGGAATGAACGGCAGCCAGTCCGGCAGCGAGTTGAAACCGCCAATCAATTGCCAGACCTGTTCGGCCGAAGCCGGGATGTCGATGAAGGCTGATGCAGTTGCCATGAAATGTTCTCTCTAATCAATAAGGTTCAGATGGCCAGGCTGTCGACGACACCGCCGTCGACCCGCAAGGCAGCACCGGTGGTGGCCGAGGATAACGGCGAAGCGATGTAGGCCACCAGATTGGCAACCTCCTCGACATCCGCCACGCGCTGGATGATCGACGTCGGCCGGGCCTTGCGCACGAACGCATCGGCTTCGTCCCGGGCACTGCGCCCCGATTCGGCGGTGGCGTCCTTGAGCATGTCCTCCAGGCCATCGGTAAAGGTCGGGCCGGGCAGGATCGCGTTGACCGTCACGCCGGTGCCGGCCAGGCGTTTGGCCAAACCATGGGACACCGCCAGGTTGGCGCTTTTGGTCACGCCATAGTTGATCATGTCCGCCGGTGTCGCCACGCCGGATTCCGAAGACAGGAAAATCACCCGGCCCCAGCCCTGCTTGACCATCTCCGGCGTGTAGTGCCGCGACAGGCGCACGCCGGAGATCACGTTGACCTCGTAGAAGCGCGTCCATTCACTGTCCGGGGCGTCATAGAAATCCACCGTGTTGAAGATCCCGAGGTTGTTCACCAGGATGTCTGCCCGAGGTTCTGCTGCGAACAGGGTCTCGGCGCCTTCGGCGGTACCGAGGTCGGCGGTCACGCCGCGCAATTGCGCGCCGGGCACGCGTTGGCGAATGCTCGCCAACGCCTGTTCAACCTTGGCCGTGTCGCGGCCGATCACCACCACCGTGGCGCCCGCCTCGGCCAGTGCCTGGCTGATGCCCAGGCCAATGCCGGCGGTGCTGCCGCTGACGATCGCCAGTTTTCCGCTCAAATCAATCTTCATGCTCAAGCTCCAATGAGGGGCAAGGGTGCGCGCTCGGAAACCAGCTTCGCCTCACGCATCGCCTGCCAGAACGCAGCGGGAATCACCGCCGACAATGCGGCCACATCTTCGGCAATCCGGTCCGGGCGACTGGAGCCCGGAATCACCGCGGCAACTGCCGGGTTAGCCAACGAGAATTGCAATGCAGCGGCCTTGACGTCGACACCATGGGCCACCGCGATGCGTTTGATCTGCTCGACCTTGTTGACGATCGCCGGGCTGGCCTTCTGGTACTCGAAGTGTGCGCCACCGGCCAGGATGCCCGAGCTGTACGGGCCGCCGACCACGATCTCGACGTTTTTCGCCCGAGCGGCGTCCATCAAGCGTTGCAAGGCGCGGTCATGGTCGAGAAGAGTGTAGCGACCCGCCAGCAGAAAACCGTCCGGCTGCGCTTCGCTCAGATCAAGGGTCAACTCGCATGGCTCGACCTTGTTAACGCCCAGGCCCCAGCCCTTGATCACGCCTTCTTCACGCAAACGCGTCAGCACTTTGAAGGCACCGGTGCGGGCCTGGTTGAAGTACTCCAGCCATTGATCGCCATAGAAATCCTGGGCGATGTCGTGCACCCAGACGATGTCCAGGCGATCGGTTTGCAGGCGCTTGAGGCTGTCTTCGATAGAGCGCAGGGTCGCGTCGGCGCTGTAGTCGTTGACGATTTTGTTCGGCCGGCCGTGCTCGAACACCCCGCTCTTCTCCCCCAAATCCCGGGCGGCGGTGTCTTCGACTTCATCGAGAATCACCCGACCGACCTTGCTGCTGAGCACATAGTCGTCACGGTTGTAGCGCGACAGTGCGGCGCCAAGGCGAATTTCCGACAGGCCCGAGCCGTAGAACGGTGCGGTGTCAAAGTAACGCACGCCGGCATCCCAGACCGCGTGGACGGTCGCTTGCGCTTCCTCTTCAGGGATGGCGCGGAACATGTTGCCCAGCGGCGCGGTACCGAAACCCAGCGCGCCGGGCAGTTTGTCTTTCAAGCTCATGGATGATTCCTCGTCAGTAGTCAGGGGTCAGTGATGACCGTTGAGCAGATGCTAGATTGCGAGGATCGGACCGTCCAAGACATAATGCGCAGCACTTGAGTCCCTACAGGTCTGACATGATCGACATCCGCCAATTGCGCTACTTCGTTGCCGTCGCCGAGGAAGAACACGTCGGGCGCGCCGCCGAACGCCTGCACATTTCCCAGTCGCCCCTGAGCCGGCAGATCGCCCAGCTCGAAGAACGCCTGGGCCTGACCCTGTTCGAACGCAGCCAGCAACGTATCCGCCTGACCCGCGACGGCCAGACCTTCCTCGCCGAAACCCGCGCCCTGCTGACCCACGCCAATCGTCTGGAATCTCTCGGCAAGCGTTTGGGCCGCGGCGAAGAAGGCGGCTTGTGCATCGGCTACATCGAAAACGCCATGCACGCCGGCGTGCTGCCCAATGCCTTGCGCGTGCTGCGGGTCGACCGCCCGAACGTGCACGTGGCGCTGTACAACCTCAGCTCGGCCGAACAACTCGAAGGCTTGCGCCAGCGTAGCCTGGACATTGCCCTGGTCAGCGAACCACCGACCGATGACGACCCGGACCTGCTGGGCTTTCAGGTGCTGGACGACCCGATGCTGCTGGCCCTGCCCGAGCACCATCCGCTGGCGCAGCAGACCGTGCTGACCCCGGCGGACTTCGCCGACCAGGAGTGGATCGGCGTGCAACACCGGCTGAACGCCAGTTGCCACGACGACTTCGTCAGCGCCTGCATCCGCGCCGGCTTCACCCCGGATATCCGCATGGAGGCTACCGAGCCTTTCACCGCACTGGGGCTGGTGGCGTCGGGGCTGGGCATCGCGATGATCCAGAAAGGCCTGAGCCGCAACGCCCCGCCGGGTGTGGTGCTGCGGGAAGTGCCGTGGATTTGCTTCACCACGCCATTGTGGGCGGCGTGGCACCGGATCAACCTGCGGCCGCTGGTGGAGACATTCAGGAAGGTGCTGACGGAGCCTGACGCCGCCACATAACCTTGTAGGAGCAAGCTCGCTCCCACAGTTGATTGGTGTCGTACGCAGCATTTGTGCTCGCTGAAAATCCAGTGTGGGAGCGAGCTCGCTCGCGATGGCGGCGCCTGTTTAAAGCGCATGTTTAACGGCTGTCAGCGTAACTTGATGAAAGCTACAGCGCCTTGCGTCATTGCCTACGGGTACGCCAGAATCCGCCGGCTTACGCGCCTTGGGTCCGGGCTTTATCGTTAGCCGGTCGCTGAAAAACAGCGATCGGGTTTGGTAGCCCGGAGTACTGCGCGTAGCGCCACTTCAAGCAGTTGCTGCTTTTATGGTCGTCATGCGCAGGGCCTCTTCGGGGGCGCCGGTTCCAGTACTCCGGTCTACCAACCTGTGCATGGCCACCGCCCTTCGTTTGGTAGCGAAAGTGATGGCTCCAATTTTTACAGTACTGGAGTTCTATCGATGATCAAACCAACACCCAACCCGCCAGAAGCCGATCCAGCCTCCCCCTACGAAAGCCCCGATTCCAGGCAATTCCACGAAGCGGCCGAACGCGCCCTCAATCACTACCTCAACCCCGCCGCCAACATCATGGCCACGCCCCACAAACCCTCCGCGATGTTCACCATCAACCCCGACATCGACACCGAAACCCTGCTGGCCCACGCCTGCGAATCACTGGCCTCGGCCAATGTGATGACCAACGATCTGGCGGGTTTTCTGGAGGGCTCGCATCGCAACACGCTGCTGGGCATTGCCCAGGTCATCATGCTGGGTGAGTTGGCGGTGAACCGGGCGCTGGATCGACTTGATCCCACCGATTAGCAGGTAACCCAATCAACTCCTGTGGGAGCGAGCTTGCTCGCGATGGCGGCAGCACATCCAACATCCATGTGACTGACCCACCGCTATCGCGAGCAAGCTCGCTCCTACAGGTTGCGCGTCGCTCCACAGGGTTTGCTGCTTTACTGAAAAGACCCCAAACCCCAGCGAGCCCTCCACCATGAACCGCAACGACCTGCGCCGCGTGGACATGAACCTGCTGGTGATTTTCGAAACCCTGATGTTCGAGAAGAACCTGACCCGCGCCGGGGAAAAACTGTTCCTCGGCCAGCCCGCCGTCAGCGCGTCGCTGGCCAAGTTGCGCGATCTGTTCGACGACCCGTTGCTGGTGCGCAACGGTCGAACCCTGGAGCCGACCCCGCGGGCCTTGCAGATTCTCAAGGAATTGCAGCCGGCGATGGACACCATTTCCGGGGCGGTCAGCCGGGCCAAGGATTTCGAGCCGTCCACCAGTCGCGAGGTGTTTCGCATCGGCCTGTCCGACGACGCCGAGTTCGGGTTGTTTCCGCCGCTGCTCAAGCAGATTCGCGAGGAGGCACAGAACGTTGTGGTGGTGGTGCGCCGGGTGAATTTCCTGCTGATGTCGTCGATGCTGGCCAGCGGCGAGATTTCCGTCGGTATCAGCTACACCACGGAATTGCCGGCCAACGCCAAGCGCAAGAAATTGCGCGACTTGAGTGTGAAGATCCTGCGCGGCGATGATCGTCCGGGCCCGCTGACCCTGGATGAGTTCTGCGAACGCCCTCACGCACTGGTGTCGTTTTCCGGGGATCTGAGCGGTGCCATCGACAATGACCTGGCCCGGATCGGCCGTTCGCGCCGAGTGGTGCTGGCAGTGCCACAGTTCGCGGGGCTGCGGGCCTTGCTGGCAGGTACTGACATGCTCGCCACCGTGCCGGATTACGCGGCCAGTGCGTTGATCGAAGGCAGCAGCCAGTTACGGGCGGACGATGCGCCGTTTGATATCAAGCTGTCCGAACTGTCGATGGTCTGGAACGGGGTCAGCGATAACGATCCGGCAGAACGCTGGTTGCGCTCGAAAATTGCACAGCACATGGCGGCGCCACTATCGGGGCATTGATCGACTGCAGGACCACCGGCTCGGACTCGCGCAAATACACCGGCATGTCGGTCACCGGTGGCATGGCCGGAATCTCGAAGTACATCTGCACCACCCAGCCACGGTGATAGCTGGCGTGGTTGACCACGTGCATCAGCATCGCGCCGGCGCTCATGGTGCCGCTTTCGCCTGAGACAAAGGTGAATTCCAGGGGCTTGTCCAGGGAGGCATCGGTTTGCCGGGCGCTCCAGTCGCAGTACCAGCGATCGATGTCTTTTTGCGCCAGGCGCAGTTCGGACAGATCGGCATGCAGCAGGTCGTGTGAAGTCTTGAAGCCATGCCCCCGGCCTTCGAGGTGCGCCTGCCAGATGCAATCCACCACGTACACATGATTGAGGGTGCCGATCATGTTTTTGAACACCGACACCCGTTCTTTTTTGACTTCGCCCGGAGGGAGCGCCGCGAGGCTGTCAAAGAGGCGTTGATTGGCCCAGCGTTTGTAATCGGCCAGCAGGCAGGCAGTGCGTACAGTGATCATCAGAGTTCTCCGATGGCAGTAAGCGCACTCCCTAGCATAGACCCGATGCCCGCCAGGCAGCGCCAGCACTGATCATCGGTCGTTCAGCTGCTCCACCACGCGCTCGGCAAGCGCCAGGCAACTGGTCAGCCCCGGTGATTCGATGCCGAACAGATTCACCAGCCCCGGCACGCCATGTTCGGCGCAGCCGCTGATGAGAAAATCGGCGACCGACTCGGTCGGCCCGCTGATTTTCGGGCGAATGCCGCTGTAGGCCGGTTGCAGGCTGTTGTCCGGCAAACCCGGCCAATAACGGCGGATCGCCTGATAGAACCCCTCCGCCCGGCGGGGTTCGACGCGGTAATCGATGTGCTCGACCCATTCGACATCCGGCCCGAAGCGCGCCTGCCCGCCCAGGTCGAGCGTCATGTGCACACCCAGTCCCGCGCTCTCCGGGGCCGGATATACCAGGTGGCGAAACGGCGCCCGGCCGCTGTAACTGAAATAACTGCCCTTGCACAAATGCGCCCGGGGAATGAATTGCCCGGGCAGACCGACGATAGCGCGCGCCACCTCGGGAGCGGACAGCCCCGCGCAGTTGATCAACTCGCGGCAGCACAGCGTCATGGGTTGAATGCCGCCCATGTGCAGCTCGAAGCCCTGTTCCATGCAACGGGCCGACAGCAGCGGCGTGCGCAAGGCCAGCGTCGCGCCGAACCTCTGGGCATCGCCCTGAAGCGCCAGCATCAGTCCATGGGAATCGACGATGCCGGTAGACGGCGACCACAGCGCCGCCACGCAGGACAATGCCGGTTCAAGCGCCCGGGCCTGTGGACCATCCAGCCATTGCAGGTCATCGACACCGTTAAGACGCCCCTGCTCCAACAGACGTTGCAAAGCCGTGCGCTGCAGCTCATCGGTGGCCACGATCAGCTTGCCCACGCGCCGGTAATCGACACCGTGCTCATCGCAGTACGCGTAGAGACGCTGCTTGCCCTCCACGCACAACCGCGCCTTGAGGCTGCCGTCCGGGTAATAGATACCAGCATGAATCACTTGCGAATTACGCGAACTGATGCCCGTGCCGATCCCCCCATCGGCTTCGACCACCAGCACTTCCCGCCCGCTCATGGCCAGGGCCCTGGCCACCGCCAGCCCGACCACACCAGCCCCGATCACCACGCTTTAAATATCGACGTTCAACGACCCTGCCTCCCTCTCAGCCCGTTCCTCGCTATTGCCAGGGAACTCTCGGCGACCGCCGCGCATCCTAAACTATGTGGTACTTCCCTTATGCTTCATGCTGTCGGAGGACACCGTCATGCGCCGGATGTTTATCATTTCTTCCCTGGTACTTTGTTTACCCTTCGGCTCGGCTCTGGCCAAAGTGGATGCCGGTGACGTCGCCACTTCCGCCGGGGTTTCCGCCTCGCTGTACTCAACGTTCAAAGACGACAAACTCATGATTCCCGCCCGGGATGACGCATCCAGCTTCGTCGCCAGCGGCGGTGCAATTCGTGGTGCTTACCTGGAGTCGGTGTTGAAAAAGATCCGCCAGGACAATCCCGCCCTCAACAACGCAAGCGACGAAGACCTGGCCCGCGCCATTCTGGTCCAGGAAGGCGTTGCGACCGATCACTGAAGATCGTCATCGCCAGCGGTGGGGCTTGTGACACCGGGATAGCGTTTCCAGCCCTACCTCACGTGCGTGCCAGTGGACAAGCGTGCCCACCCGGCCACGAGTTGCGCGTTGATACTCACCCCGCCGCACACCACGATCACCACGTCATGGGCGTCGGCAATCGCCGGGTGATCGAGGTAGGCAATCGCCAATGAAACACCGCACGCCGGCTCGACCAACTGACGCAAATCATTGGCGTAACGCACCACGCCCATGATCGCCTCATCATCACTGAGCACCACGCATTCATGGGGGAAATCGCCGATGTGCTTGACCGGCCAGGCGGCCACTTGCGCGGCGCCCAGGGACGTGGCGACGGTGTCGATTTTCGCCAATTTGACCGGGTACCCGGCCGCCACTGCCGCGGCGAACGACGCCGCGCCTTCGGTTTCGCAGGCAACTATGCGGCAATCAGTGTGCCGATGACGAATCAGGCCGGTGAGCAGCCCCGCCAGCAAGCCACCGCCGCCCACCGATGCCACCAGCACATCCACTGGCGGGCAGTCGTTAAGGATTTCATCGACCATAGTACTGTGCCCCTCCCACAACACCGGGTGGTCGAAGGCCGGCACAAATTCACTGCGTGGGTCCTGGGCGAGTTCCCGTGCCCGTTGATTGGCTTCGTCCCAGACCTTGCCGTGCACGATCACCTCGGCTCCGGTATTGCTGATCCGCGCCCGGGTGCTTTGCGGGGTGGTATGCGGCACCACGATGCATGCCTTGAGCCCCAGGCATGCAGCGGCCATGGCCGTGGCCAGTCCCGCGTTACCGCCGGAGGGACAGACCACCTTGCGCTTGCCCTGCTGCGCCACCCTGCTGCACAGCAACCCAATGCCGCGTATTTTGAACGAGCCGCTGGGTTGCAGGTTTTCCAGTTTCAGCCAGATACGGCGGGTCGGGGTCGACAGGCCGGGATGCAGGATCAAAGGCGTTCGGATGTGAAGCATATGGGCTCCTGTTACACGCCACCGGCTCATCGAGCTTGCGCGAGCCGGTGGTGAACGGTCCTCTCTCCCAAGCTTAGTTCACCCGGCCTCGGGGCGACCGTCTCAGCGATAGCGCGGCGCCGCCGCGGAGTTGCCAAACAACCCGGACAGCGTCCGGCGCTGGGCCTCGTAACGGTCCCACTGGCTACCATCGTGCAGACCCGGAATGGTCACCACTTCGCCGGCCGCCAGGCCAACGAGCGCGGCATCGACCATGTCTTCGGCGGACATCACGATTTCCTGCGGCAGGTTTTCCACCGGGTTGCCGGCCTCGCTCCAGAAATCGGTGGCGGTCGCCCCCGGCAACACCGCCTGGATGCGCACGCCCTTGTCCGCCAGTTCATGTTGCATCGACTGGCTCAGGCTCAAGACGAACGCCTTGGTCCCGCCGTACACGCCGTTGAGGATTTCCGGGGCGATGGCGACGATGGAGGCGATATTGATCACGGTGCCGGCGCCCCGGGCGACGAAGCCGGGTACCGCGGCATAGGCCAGGCGCATCAACGCGGTCACGTTGAGGTTGATCATCGCTTCCATGTCGTCCACTGGACTGCCGAGCAGCGGCATGACGCCACCGACCCCGGCGTTGTTGACCAACAGGGTGATGCTGGCGTCGCTGCGCAGGATCTGTTCGACCCGCAGCGAATCCGCCTTGTTCTTCAGGTCGGCAGCAACTACCTCCACGGTGCGCCCGGTCTGGTCGCTCAAATGATTGGCCAGGGCATTGAGCTTCGCCTGGCTGCGGGCCACCAGGATCAGGTCGTAACCCTGGCGAGCGAGGCGATCGGCATACACCGCGCCAATGCCCGAAGAAGCGCCGGTGATCAGTGCAGTGCCTTTGGATGAGAGCGCCATGGTGCAATTCCTCTACGGTGAGGCGAGAGATTCGCCGGGTGCAAACCGTTATAGAGGGACTTACGCTTGTCTCAAATGACGTTTAAAGTACGTTTTTCGGACATCAGCATTTGAGGACAGGCCGATGATCAGCGTGGCGTTCGTGGTTTTCGACGGTTTCCAGTCCATGGCGCTGGCCGCCATGCCGGTGTTCGAGTACGCCAATTTCAGTGCCGCAGAGGCGCTGTATGACGTGCGCGTGCTGTCCGAAAACGGTCACAACCTGCGGGCCTCCGGTGGCCTGAACGTCGGCACAGAGGCATTCGACGGGCGCGTGTTCGACACAGTGATCGTGGTCGGTGGCGACTCCATCGTCGAACAGGCACCCGAGGCCGTGCTGGATTACCTGCGGGCCAGTATCAACACGGCGCGCCGTACGGCGTCGATCTGCTCCGGGGCGTTCGTCATGGCCCAGGCCGGCCTGCTCGACGGGCGGCGGGCCACCACCCACTGGGCCTACGCCCGGGAACTGCAGGCGCGGTTTCCGGCGATCAAGGTCGAGGCCGATCGCATCTACGTGATCGACGGTTCGATCTGGACCTCCGCCGGCATGACCGCGGGTATCGACCTCGCATTGGCCATGGTGGAAAAGGACCACGGCGCTGAGCTGGCCCGGGCCGTGGCGCAGAAGCTGGTGATGTACCACCGCCGCGCTGGCGGCCAGTCGCAGCACTCGGCGCTGCTGGAGCTGGCGCCGAAATCCGACCGCATTCAAACCGTGCTTGGCTACGCCCGGGAACACCTCGCCCAGCCCCTTTCGGTGGAGCAACTGGCACAAGTGGCCAACCTCAGCCCCCGGCAATTCAGCCGGGCGTTTCGCGCCGAAACCGGGCAATCGCCAGCCAAGGCCATCGAAAACCTGCGCCTGGAAACGGCGCGACAGATGCTTGAACGCGGACGCCTGACCCTCGACCAGATCGCCCTGGAAACCGGGTTCACTGACCGCCGACGCATGCGTGAAACCTTCCTGCGGGTGTTCGGACAACCACCACAGGTGATTCGGCGCAATGCCAGAGCAGAGGTGCTTTGATCGCGCCCTCGCCCGGCGAGGGAACCATCGCTATCTACACTGAACGTACCGGAGGCTTTTTTTGGGAGGCGCCATGAAAATCTCGGCCAAACTGGCGTTTTTCGCCGTCGTCAGCACCCTCGCCTACCTCGCCCTGGCGATCTGGGGACTAGGTGGTTTCGCGGCTTACTTCAGCCACGGTTCACTGGTCGTCGTGGCCCTGGCCACCCTGATCATGGCCGTCGTATCACTGTTCACCGAAGTCAACCTGAGTTCGGGGGAACGCGAAGACCGGGCCAATCGCTGGGTCATCCCGGCCTTCGGCGTGATCGGTGTGCTGAGCGGCTTTCTGCCGGCCTACACCGACCGTATCGATTTCTGGACCTTCGGAGGCGAAGGCGTGCGCTGGCTCGGCGCGCTGTTATTCATCACCGGCGGCGCGCTGCGGTTGTGGCCGGTGTTTGTGCTGGGCAAGCGCTTCAGCGGGCTGGTGGCCATTCAGCCGGGACATCGACTGGTCACCGAGGGGATTTACCGCAACCTGCGCAACCCCAGTTATCTGGGGATGATGGTCATCGCCGTGGGCTGGGCACTGGCGTTTCGTTCGGGGGTTGGGTTGTTGCTGGCAGCCCTGACCTTGATCCCGCTGATTGCCCGGATTCAGTCGGAAGAGGCCTTGCTCAGGGCGCAGTTCGGCAGCGAATACGAGGCCTATTGCGCCCGCAGCTGGCGGCTGATTCCCGGACTTTACTAACTGGAACACTGATCCCACAGGGATTGCTGTTGTTTACACAGACTTCAATCGAACCGAACCATCGGCATCCACCTGAACCCGGACCGATTCATAACCCGCCAACGTCGCATGCAACGTCTCGATCGGCTGCTCATGGGTCGCCGTGACAATCATCAAGTCCGCCCCCGCCGCCTCGGCCGCCAGAATCCCCACCGTGGCATCTTCAAAAACCAGGCACTGTCCAGGCTCGACACCCAGGCGCCGGGCTGCGAGGCGGTAACCCGCGGGGTCCGGTTTGCCGGCAGTCACATCCTCGGCGGTGATCATGACGGCAGGTTCGGGAATCCCCGCCGCGGCCATCCGCCGCAACGCCAGTTCCCGCGGCGCGGAAGTAACGATGGCCCACTGATCGGCTGGCAATGACCGCAAAAATTTCGCCGCGCCAGCCACTTCGAACACCCCGTCGACGTCGTCGATTTCCGCTTCGGTAATCCATGCAGCTTCGGCCTCGGCATCCACCCCGGGCAAGCCCAGGCGCCTGATGGTGTCAATGGCACGGGCGCCGTGAATGGTCGGCAGGAAGCTGTCGACATCGACGCCATGGCGCACCGCCCAGGTTGTCCAGACCCGCTCGGCGGCGGCAATGGACGTCAGGACCGTGCCGTCCATGTCGAACAGAAAGGCACGGTAAGTCGAGTTGAATACAGAGTGATCAGCCAAGGAAAAGAACCTCGCAGGTGCCGGACGGATTTGCCCGGCAATGTAGCATCTGCGAGCGGATCAGTTGAGTCGCTTGGTCTTGAAGGTCTCGCCCACACAATCGAGCAGCCCGCCGATCATCCAGGGCTTCTTGATGAAAGAAACGGCGTGCCGCACGCCTGCGCTTTCAGGCGTTTCGAAACCGGACATGATCATGATCGGCTTGTCCGGCCAGCGATCACCGAACTGGTTGGCCAGGTCCGCGCCATTGAGCGTGCCGGGCATGGTGATGTCTGTCAGCAGCATGTGCACCTGCGGCGCATGCTGTTCCAGATAGATTGCCGCTGCGTCCGCACTGACTTGCGGCTCGACGACAAAACCTTCCTCCTGAAGAATCTCACAGAGAAACTCCAGGATCAGCGGGTCGTCCTCAACCACCAGAATCAACCCGCCAGGAAGATCTCCACCCGCCGTCGGTACTCGACTCATGACCGTGTCGCTCCCTGATTGCCTGAATGATTTCGCGGGTTCTGATCCGCTACCTATAGGGTATGAGCAGCGGACTCGGCGGAAAATTCATTTTTGATACAGCCAAGTGGCTGGTATCAAGTGGGCTGATCAATCTTGTGCAACACGCTACCCCGAAGCCCTGCGGAAAAACCTGTGGGAGCGAGCTTGCTCGCGATGGCGGCAGATCAGTCAACATCGATGTCGACTGTCAGGCCCTCATCGCGAGCAAGCTCGCTCCCACAGGTATCGGGTCGCTTGTAATTACTGCGACATTTCGCTTTTTTTCATCGCATCCTTGGACATCGCGTCTTTTTTCATCGCATCCTTGGACATTGCATCCTTGGACATCGAATCGGTCTTTTTCATCGCGTCTTTCTTCATCGCATCCTTGGACATGGCGTCCTTGGACATCGAATCCTTGCTCATGCTGTCGTTGCTCATGCTGCCGTTGCTCATGCTGCCGTTGTCAACAGCAGTAGCGGCGAACACAGAGGCAGCGCCAACGGCCAGGCACATGGACAGAACAACAGTGGTCAACTTTTTCATGATGAAACTCCTTGGAGCGTGGGTTGTGGGGGTGTGAAATGGCCAGGCCCCCGTCAGCTGCCACCGAACCAGTTGTAGCCCTGGTCTTCCCAGTAGCCACCCGGATAGGTGTTAGTGACGAAAATCGCCTGAATGTGTTTGGGGTTTTTGTAGCCGAGCTTGGTGGGCATGCGCAGCTTCATCGGGAAGCCGTACTCGCGGGGCAGCACGGCGCCGTCGTAAGTCAGCGTCAACTGAGTCTGCGCATGCAGCGCGGTGGCCATGTCGATGCTGGTGTAGTAGTCGTCGGCGCATTTGAAACCGACGTATTTGGCGTCGGTGTCGGCGCCGATGCGCTTGAGGAAATCGCTGAAGCGCACGCCGCCCCAGCGGCCGATGGCGCTCCAGCCTTCGACGCAAATGTGCCGGGTGATCTGCTCGGTCTGGGCCATGGCGCGCAGTTCTTCGAGGCGCCAGCTGCGTTTGTCGGCGACCAGGCCGGTGACCTCCAGGCGATAGCCCTCTTCCTCCACCGTCGGTGCCTCGTCGATGCCGTAGAAGGCATTGAAGGGAAACGGCCGGGTGATCATCGACTCGGGATAGGTCGGCGCCATCGCGTTGGGGTTGAACAACCAGCCCTGGACCCGGTCGTTGAAGCGCGACATGGACGACAACGCAGTCTCGACGCTTTCGTTGTCGGTGATGTTGCAACCGGACAACATCGCCACACCGCCGAGGGTCAGGCCACGCAGCAGGAACGAGCGGCGCGAGCGGTCTTCGATCTGCGGAGCGAGGATCTTGCGGGCGTCGGTGAGGATCGAAGACTCGTCCAGCCCGGGAACTTGAATACGCTTTTTCATACCTGCTCCTTGCGACCGACGATCATGGCCAACAGCGTTTTCGGTACCAGTGCGACCATCAGCAGATGCACCGCCACGAAGGCCACCAATAAAGCCATGGCGAAGAAGTGCACACGACGTGCGCCTTCGTAACCGAACAGCAATTCACGCAACAGCGGGAACTGCACCGACTTCCACAACACCAGCCCGGAGAGCACCAGCAGCGTGATGTCGACCATCACGAACAGATACGCCAGCCGTTGCACCTGGTTGTAATGACTGAGATCGGCATGCGGCAGTTTTCCGCGCAACGCGGCCCACAGGTCCTGCAGCACGCCTTTGGGCGAAACCGGGAAGAAACGCCGTTTGAGGCGTCCGCTGAACAGGTTGAAGGCCAGGTAGATCAGGCCGTTGATCGCCAGGAGCCACATCGCCGCGAAATGCCATTGCAGCGCGCCGCCGAGCCAGCCGCCGAGAGTGATCGACTTGGGAAAACTGAATTCATAGATCGGTGAGGCGTTGTAGATGCGCCAGCCGCTGGTCACCATCACCAACACCGCCAGGGCGTTGAGCCAATGGGTCAGGCGTAGCCAGCGTGGATGACTGGACTTGGGTGAAGCAGTGGTCTGCGACATGTCCGGCTCCCGGTTGTTGTTCGTTGGAGCCGATTATGGGAGCCGGAAGATCGCCAAATCCTCACGTAAAGTTAAATTAAATGTGATAACTCGTCCTCGCTCCCACAGAAGTGCAAACGACGTACACCTGCTGCTTTTCACCACTCAACAGGCCGAGCGTTTTTTGGGTTACTTTTTTTAGGCGCTTGTAAAAAAAGTGACTCGCCGTAAGGGCGAAACCATAAGCCGCCGTTACCAAAAAAACGGATATGTACACAGTCAACAAAAGACAGGTCGGCAGTCAGGCCGCCTTCGCGAGCAAGCTCGCTCCTGCGGTTCAAGGCTGCAATGCCTGAGGCTCGGTGGACTGTGCTTTCGGCGGCCCGCCGGTATCTTCGAGGGAGGCTTTTTCGGCCACGAACTGCCAGTCCTTGTAGCTGGCCATGCCGTTGAAGTCCGACCACTCACTGGGAAAATTCGCCTGCTTGAGCGGCTTCTCGGTGGACGGGCAGTACACACCGCTGATCCGTCCGTCGATACCGCGTATCAGCTCCCATTCGCCACCTGTCATCGGCTCCGGGTACAACTGCCGGATATGGTGCTTGGCCGAAGGGAAACGCTCGTCCTGCAACAGGTCCGCGAGTTCTTTCGGGTACAGAGCGACACCAGGCGAACTGCGGTAATAGCTGCGCAGTGCCTGGGCATACTGCGTACCGACCCAGAGCAACTGGTTTTCGCGATCCCGGCGCGCAGCGGTGGCCCACAACTCGCCGGCACTGGCCAGGCCCATGCCTATCACGACGATCAGAAACAGCACACCCAGATAGGTGAAACCGTCCTGGCCCGATGGCTTACCACTCGGAATACAGGCTGCCATCACGCGCCCTCCCGCCGGCCCCACTCTTGATATCGGCCACCCCGCCCGCCACGCCATCCGGTGGCGCGACCATGACCCAGGTGTCCTTGCGCTCGGAAATCGGGTCCAGCGGCTGGTTACGCAGGTAGCGCAGTTCGACCAGCTGTTCGATGGAATCGGGATAACGCCCGGTGTCCCCGTAGTAGTGATCCAGCGCCTCGCGCATGGACGACAGACTCTGGTGCAGTGTGGTCTCTTTGGAGGCCTCCAGGCTGCTGAAGTAGCGTGGCAAGGCGATCGTCATCAGGGTCGCGATGATTGCCAGGACCACCATCAGTTCAATCAGGGTAAAACCCTTTTGCCGACGCATAGGCTCACCACTCTCGGTAGGCGATACCGTTGAGACCCTTGCCCCGGGCCTTGGAGTAAACGTCAAAGACGTCCTGGCCCTCCCGCGGGTTCTCAGCCGAACTGTCATAGGAACGCAGGCCCCAGCCACCATTGTCGTCACGTTTGACGATGGCCAGCGGGTCACGGGGGATGCGCCGCAGAAAGTAGAACTTGGCCCCCTTGGCGCTGCGCACGTCACGCACACCATCGACCAGCACTTTCAGGTTCGGCGGGTAGCCGCTGCTGTCGACCGACTTCTCGATGTAGCCGGCGTCGAAGGCGTGTTTGTAGGCGTCGATGCCATCGCGGATCTCGTACAGCGCAGTCCGCAGATCCTGCTCTTTGCCCCGGCGCACCACCGTCTCGGTCAGCGGTGCGGCCATGCCGGCCAGCAGGCCGACCAGGGCGAGCGTCACCACGACTTCGATCAGGGAAAAACCGCGTTGCGAGACGTTCATGATCAAGGCTTCCCAACGGTAACGGTGGTGGCGATCGGTGCGCTCATGGGGTTGGTCTGAACCGTCGTGCTCATCGAACGGTCCGGTGCCTGGATGTGCATGCTGGTTTCGGTACCGGTCGGGAACTCCATGTCGGACGGGCTCTGGTACGGCAGGTTGCGCACGATCCGCGGGGTGATCGACAGCACCAGTTCGGATTTGCTGACGTCGTCCTTGTTGCTGCCGAACAGGCGGCCCAAGCCGGGAATGTCACCCAGGCCGGGAATCTTGTTGCCGGTGCTGCCATGGTCGTTGCGCACCAGGCCGGCGAGAATCTGGGTTTCGCCGTCATGCAGACGCAAGGTGGTCTGGGCGTTGCGGGTATCGACCTGGACCGGAATGGTGCCCTGAGCGGTCGGCGTCAGCGGCGTGGCGTTACTGACTTCCAGCGCGATCTTGATCGCCACTTCGTTGTTCAGGTGCACGATGGGTTGCACTTCGAGCTTGAGACCGACGTCGAGGTAGGTCACGCTTTCGGTGATCACCGGGCCCTGGGTCGAAGGCACCGAGGTGGCGCTGATGATCGGCACGCGCTGACCGATGTGGATGCGCGCCTGTTCGCGGTTGCTGACCCGAATCACCGGGCTGGCCAGGGTGTTGATGTCTTTGTCCTGGGCGTTGATCTTGGCCTGCGGCGATGGCGAGATGGTAATCCGGCTGGAGTCGATGCCTTTGAGTTGATCAAGAAGGGTCACCGCCGAGCCGTCGCTGTTGACCACACCGAAGGTGTTGGGCCATTGCAGGCCAAGGTCGAGAATGCGTTGGCGGGCGACTTCCATCACTTCCACTTCCAGCACCACTTCCGGGTTGGACTGGTCCTGGGATTGCAGAAGTTTTTCCGCCATGCGCACCGCGTCACCGGTATCGCGCATGGTCAGGGTGTTGAGGCGCTCATCGACGAACACGTCGCGGGTCTTGAGCATGGTCTTGATCATGTTCAGTGCCGTGTTGGCATCGATGCTGGTCAGGTAGAAGGTGCGCATCACCAGCTCCTGGTAATCCTTGATCTTCTGCGGCGAGTCCGGGTAGATCAGCAAGGTGTTTTCGTTCACCACTTTCTGATGCAGCTGGTTCTGTTGCAGCAGCAGTTCCACGGCGTCTTCGATACGCACGTCACGCACGAAAATCGTGGCTTTCATGTCCGGGCGCAGGTCCTTGTCGAAGATAAAGTTCAGGCCGGCGACCTGGGACAGCACTTCGAAAATGGTTTTGAGGTTGGCCTCGCGAAATTCCAGGGTCACCGGCCGGTCCAGGCGCGTGCGCAGCTGCGGGTACTGCACCACGTTGCGGCTCTGCACCAGGCGGATGCTGTCCTGCAGTTCCAGGGCCCCCTCGTTCTTCGGGTCCAGTTCGAGAATCTGTTTGACCTGGCGGTCGGCACCGTAGATGTCACCGCGACGCAGGTCGCCACGAGCCAGTTCGAGTTTCTCATCCATGCTGCGCAGATAGTCGAGCTGGCGCAGGGAATCCTGGGCACGACGGTTGTTCGGTTCGATGTTCAAGACCCGGCTGTAAGCCATGCGGGCCCCGGCAAAATTACGCTGGGCCCGGTCCATGTCGGCCTGGGTCAGCAGCGCCGTCACGGCGCGGGCCCGACCGTTGTTGAGGGCCATGTGCAGATCGGTATCGCGAGGGTTTTCACGCAATCCCTGTTCGATGCGGGCCAGACCGGCTTCGTACTGTCCCGACTCCATCAGGGCGGAAGCTTCGTCCCTGGCGATCTGCGCCGAACTGCACGCGGCCAGCCCTGCACAGAGACACAGGCTCATCAGCAAACGGGATTTGTTCATTCCGTACTCCCCACAGACAAGGTCTGCGATACATGCAGCGGCAGGTAAACCAGGCTCAGTTCCTCATCGGAAATCCGCTCGATCCGCCAGGTTTCGTCGATGACATCCCCTTTGCGCACGACGTATATTTTTTCGCCGTTCTGCAAAAACACCTGCAGGTCGGAACGGTCATCCAGCCTGCCGACAAACTGGAAGGGCAACGGCGGTGCAGTGGGGACTTGCACCACCGGAGTCACGACGACCGGTTGTTCAGTGACGGTGCCGGGGGCCGGCGCTGCTTTCCAGCTGCGGGCGGCGAACAGGTCGCCTGCCGGGCTCAGGTCCTTGATCGGCGCTACCGCCGCGGCGCTCGATGCAGTCGCCGATACGCCAGGGGCCTTGACCTTGGCTGGCGTGGTCACGGCGGCCACGGTGGCCACCACAGGGTCGCTGTCGTCAGCCTGTTTGAAGTATTCGGGGAACCAGGCGAGCGCTGCCGCTACAGCGAAGAACGCCCCCCAACCCACCGCTCGTTTGGTATTCATCATGACCTCGACAGGTAAAGGGTCATGCGGATCCGCCCGGTCAGGTCGGTATCGGCGATGTTCTTGCGCTGAAACTCCACATCCTCCAGCACCACCGCCGGCAACTGGCCGAGCAAGGCGTGCAGGAAACGCCGCAGTTGCGGATAGCTGCCACGCACCGGCAGCAGAATCTGATAACGGGCCAGGTGCGTCTTGGGGTCCACGCCCAGCGAGTATTCACCCCGGGACAAGGTGATGCGCTCCTGGGCGGCCAGGGCGTAGATCTTGTCGATGGCCACGGTGGCCTGAGGCTGGGACGGCAACTTGCTGCGGAAATCGTCGAGCTGGCGCTGCGGTACCACCGGCGCAGCCACGCTGCCGTCTTCGACCTTGGCCAGATACTCGGTAGCTTCGCGAGTCTGCTGGCTGAGGCTTTGCAGCGACTCCCAGTCCGGCAGCAACCCGACCAGGCCATAGCTCAGCGCCAGCACCAACAGGGCCAGCCCTGCCAGCCCCGGAACGCCCAGGCCTTGCAGGTATTCGTGGACGATCAATTTATGGATTTGCATCGCCGATCTCCCAGGTAGCCGACAGGCTGAACTGCACCGGGTGTTCCGGCACGTTGGCGACAATTTCGTGGCTCAGCAGCGACACGTCGGACAGCTCGTCGCTGGCTTCGAGGCGGCGGTGGAAATCGAGCATGGCGTCCAGGTCCAGCGCCTCGGCGCTGATCCGCACCTGGCCTTTGCGGGCGTCCGGGGTCAGGGTCAGCAGGGCAATGTTGTCCCGCGGCATGGCTTCGAGGGTGGCAAACAGGCGTTCCCAGGGGCGGCGCAACTGCTGGGAGACCTTGCGCATTTCGGCCAGGTTCTGCGCCTGCTCGCGGATTTGCGCCGGAGTCAGGCTGAGCTTGGTGCCGGTATCGCCGGTGAGCACCCGCTGTGTGGTTTGCAGGTGGCCCTGCTGTTGTTCGGCCTCGTTGCTCAGGTGCTGTTGCACCAGCGCGCAAGTCAGTGTCAGTACCACGCCACCGGCCAGCAGGCTCCAGCCCAGAGGACCTGCACGGCGGCGCGGCTGAAAGTCGAGCATCAACGGGCGCATGTCAGGCCACCGCCCGAGACATGACGTACAGGCAATCGCGTACGGCTGTCCGGTCTTCTTCGAGGGTGCGCAGATGCACACCGGGCACGTCAGGATGCGAATCGATGCGCGCCGGTGCATGCAGGTAGACATTCAACGGCCGTTCGCTGGTGGAAGCCTGCAACTGGTTTTCACGGCCGATCAACGCGGTCAGCGCGGCATCGCTGTCGCTGCTGCCCACCGAACGCACCGAGGTCCAGCGCCCTTCCCGGGCCAGCAGCAATACGCTGCGTACCGGTTCGGCGACTACGAACAGGAAGTCCCCGGGATCAAAGCTTTTATCGAAATGATTGAACGCCGCCATCAGGTACGGCTGCACCGAACGCAGACGCAATCCGCGAGCGCTGACCAGGGCGCGCAGGTGTTCGAGCAGGTCCTGTGGCAGTGCGGTGGCGATGCGGTCATAACCGGCGGGTTCGGCCGAGAGCACCAGGCTCCAGGGTTGCGTCGGGGCACCGTAGAGGTCTTCGAAACACAGTTGGGCGAAGCTGCGCAATTCGGCCGGACTGCTGATCTGCTCACTCCAGGGCACCAGGCAATAGCGGCTGAAGTGCCCGGAGATCACCACGGTCAGTTCCGCCCTGGCAACGCTGTGTTCGGCCAGCAAACGGTCGAGGGTGTCGAGGGCCACCGCCCAGGCCTGGAAGCCTTCGTCGATGTAGCCGACGCTGCCCAGCCAATGGGTTGCGCTGCCTTGCCGTTGCCCCAGGCCAACCCCACTGGCGCCGAGCACGGCGACAAATTGCTCACGAGACAAAAGTGACACGATTGATCTCCTCGAGAGTGGTCCGGCCTTGTTCCACCATCTCCAGCGCCGACTCGCGCAACAGGCGCAGGCCACGTTTGCAGGCATGGGCCTTGATTTTCGAAATGGGTTGGCGCTCGACGATCATTTGCCGCAGTTCGTCGTCCAGGTGCAGCAGCTCGGCAATCGCGCTACGTCCGCGATAACCGGTGCCCCGGCAATGCCCGCAGCCCTTGCCGTGGACGAACTGGTAGTGAGCGACCTTTTGCGGGTCAAGCCCCGAGACCTCCAGCTCTTCTTCTGTCGGGCTGTAAGGGCTGCTGCAACTGGTGCAGACCAGGCGGATCAAACGCTGGGCCAGCACGGCATTGAGTGCCGAGACCAGGCTGTAGGGATCGATTTCCATCTGGGTGAAACGGCCGATCACGTCGAACACGTTGTTGGCGTGAATGGTGGTGAACACCAGGTGACCGGTGAGCGCCGATTGCACGGCGATCTGTGCGGTGTCCGGGTCGCGAATTTCACCGACCATGATCTTGTCCGGGTCATGCCGCAGGATCGAGCGCAGACCCCGGGCGAAGGTCAGGCCTTTCTTCTCGTTGACGGGGATTTGCAGCACGCCCGGCAGCTGGTACTCCACCGGATCTTCAATGGTGATGATCTTGTCCACGCCGTGGTTGATCTCGGTGATCATCGCGTACAGGGTGGTGGTCTTGCCGCTACCGGTAGGCCCGGTCACCAGCACCATGCCGTAAGGTTCGGCGGCCAGCCGGCGCAGCTGGCGCAGGGTTTCTTCTTCAAAGCCCAGGGCCTGCAACTGCACGCCACAGACCTTGTCGGCGAGGTCCTGTTTGTCGAGCACCCGCAGCACCGCGTCTTCCCCGAAAATGCTCGGCATGATCGACACCCGGAAGTCGATCTGCCGGCCGCTGATGCCGATCTTGAAGCGGCCATCCTGGGGCACGCGTTTTTCGCCGATGTCCAGTTCGGCCATGACCTTGACCCGGGAAATCACTTGCTCGGCGAACTCGCTGCCCTGGATCTTGCTGATGTTGTTGAGCACGCCGTCAATCCGGTACTTGATCACCAGACCGCTGCCGGTGGTGCCGAGGTGGATGTCGCTGGCGTGCATTTTCAGCGCGTCGTACAGGGTCGAGTTGACCAGTTTGACCACCACGCTGGAATCTTCGCTGATGCTGGTCAGGGACAGGCTTTGCAGGTTATCGATTTCTGCGCCGGCGTCGCTCTGGGCGTTGAGCGACTCCACCGCATGGAAGCTTTCTTCGTGACGCGCCAGGTAGGCCTTCAGGTCATCGGCATGCACCAGGTACAGCGGCGCGCCGTGCAGGCATTCATCGATCCAGGCCAGGCGTGCGCTGTCGAAGGGGTCGGCGAACACACCAATGACCGCATCGTCGTGACGCAGCAGGATAAATTCGCGCTTGAGGCATTGGGCCAGGGTCACCCGGTCGAACACCGGCGTGGATTTGAACAGGCTATCGGTATCGAGCACCGGGTAGTGCAGGGTTACGCCGAGGCATTGAATGAACGGCATGGGAGCCAGTTCGCACAGCCCCCCGAGGGCGTCCAGCATCCGCTCGCCGGAACTGGTGGCCAGGGCTCGGGCCTGGGCCAGTTGTTCACTGGTAAAGCGAGTCGGTACACATTCCGGTTGCGCCGGTTCTACGGCAAGGGATAGACGGTCCATGGCTTGCTCTCCAACGCCCGGGGCTTTGAGCCCTGTCGGCGCGGCGAGCCATTTCGGCGGGGGCCGGAACGTCTTGTCGCGCCACTACTCCCCGGTGAGCAATTGTTCGTCGTCTGGTGCCATGGAGGCCGATGTACTTTTTCGGCGATCTGCAAGCACCCAACTACCGTCGTACAACTGCAGCGGGAAACTCTCGGTCCTGCTCTGGCGTCGTTCGACGAATCCTTCGCAAGTGCTCACGCCCGCTTTGGGCTCGCGCTGCCTGCCCAGAAGATCAAGCACTGCACGGGCCAGCTCCGCCAATGGAAACGGTTTGAACAGGATATGGCTGACTCCCTTTTGCCGGGCCCGCTCGCAAACTTCTGCGGTGGGATGCCCTGTGATCAGCACAAAATGACACTTCCTGTTCCGGCGGACGGCATCGAGCACCTGAAAGCCTTCCATATCGGGCAAGCGGTAATCGAACACCATCACATCGGGCGCGAAATCGTCAGCTTCAGCGATTCCTTGCGCACCGTCGTGGGCAATCCGGACTTCCAGTGCTTGCCCCTGCAGGTAACCCTGGAGGTTTTCCGCCAGCAACTGTTCGTCATCAACAACCAGTATTTTGTTTAACAAGGTCGACTCCTTGAAACCTCAGGTCCGGGTTTTGAACCTGGCTGAGTGCGCGCCTTGATGGGGCTTATGCACACTTCACGCCAGGCTTAGCACCGGTAATTTCAGGTCTTCATGTCCTTGAATTTAAAAACAATGCCTTCTTGTACAGATATCCCATTCCCCCAAAAACGGGGAAAGCGACCGGATTGGCATTGAGGTTTTTTCCCCACTGTTGGGGAAACCCCCTATTCATTGTCAATCCGCTCGATTCGATTGCGCGAGCGCAATGGCGCCGACGCCCGCATCCCGGTTAAGCGTAGCCGCGCGGCTTCGACAGTGGAAGCGTCTGCACCGGGCCCCCATAGCGTCAGCAGGACCGGCAAGGTGTTGAGATTCATGATCGGCCTCCGGTCAGGGCGTGGTAGCAACGGGTTTATAGGGTTTATAGGGTTTATAGGGGGCGACCAGGTAGAAACGCTGGCCCGGCAGATCCACCGTGACGATATGGGCACCGCTCAAGCCCAGGCGCCGGCCCGGACCAAAGCTGATCAGCGGCGTGAGCCCGGTATCGAAGTCATGCAGGCCTTCCAGGGCACTGACCAGCTTCTCGCGACTGGCATCCCGCCCGGCCTGCTTCATGCCTTCGCTGAGCAGCATCATCGAACTGAACGCGCCCACTTGCAGCACCGCGTGCTGGCCACCGAGGCCCTGGTGTTCGCGCAACTGGGTCAAGGCCAGGCGCCCGGCCAGGGTCCAGTCGCTGGGCACGAACGGAAAGGCCAGGAACACCCGCCGGGAAAATCCGCTGGGCACCTGCATCAGATTGCCCGCCACCTGGTTCGAGGCGGCGAACAGGTACGGCACCTGCCCCGCCGTTTGCAAGCGCTCGGCCAGTCGACTGAAGCCGCTGCTGCTGCCCAGGTAAAACACCGAGCGCGACCCCAGGGGCAAATCATCCCCGGTCGGGTCGTAGGCTTGCAGACGCACCTTTTGCCAGGCGTGCCCCTGCAAGTACTGGCTGAGTTCCTGCGCCGCCAGCCGTTGGCCGGATTCGTCCGGATAGGCGATCAGCGTCGGCCCCGGCAGCACCCGCAGGCTGGCACCGGCGTAATCGGCCAGGGCGATCAATTGCTCGCGAAGCCCCGGCAGCGGTTCGAATATCTGCGGGCTGGTGTGGGGCGTGCCCTGCAAGGACAGCGGCCCGATCAGAGGAATGCCGGCCTCTTCCAGACGCGCGGCAAGGTCCATGTCCAATGCCGGCGCCAGCGGTGCAATCAGGGCAAACACCTGCTCTTCATCGATCAGCCGGTCCAGCGCCTTTTCGGCACTGGCACGGTCGGTGCCGGGGTCGAGGATGGTCAGGCGCAACTGCCGGCCATGAATTCCGCCCGCCTCGTTGATACGCACCACGCAGCCGTTGAGCACCGCCGCCACCGTGGCGCCCTCCTCGCTCAATGGCCCGGTGCCCGGCAACAACGTGCCCAGGTGCAGACTGTCGGGGGTCAGGCCCGGATCGCGGTCTTCGGCCTGGCGCTTGGCCGGCAGCACCATGTTCGATGCGCCGACCCAGGCCATGATCGGTTCGCCGCTGGCCGACACACCTTCGCGGTACAACCGCTTGCCGGCACTTTCGCTGAGGCTCAGCGGCAGCGCCTGGGCGCTGAGCGTGATGCCGCCGAGGAGCAGCAGGCCAAGGACGAGGGCAGTGTTCATGGCCGTGGCTCAGTGACAGGCCACGGGCATTGTCAGCGACTGCAAGCGCTGGGCAATGGCGGCGGCCGGGGCATCGGAACGGATGTTGCTCCAGCGCTTGGTCGCCACGTCACCGACGATCAACTGGGTGGAGTGCTGCTCGGGGTTCGGCACGGTCTGGCCGATGCGATCCAATACAAGGTCCATTTGCGCCTTGTCGCCGGTAAGAAAAAACCAGTGGGGCCCATCGATGCCCTGTTTCAAGGTGTAAGCCTTGAGTACCGCCGGGGTGTCCCGCAGCGGATCACTGGTAAGGGAGATAAAGGTGATGCCGTCGGCCTTGTCGCCCAGCACTTCACGCACTTCTTTGAGCTTGCGGGTAATCAGCGGGCAAGCATCGTCGCAACGGGTGTACATCACATTGAGCAGCACCACCCGGTCCTGCAACGCGTCGCTGTAGAAGCGCAGCGTGTTGCCGTTCTGGTCCTGCAACGGCGTGTCGGTGAACCAGGTTTTCGAATCGTCGGTGCCAGTGGACGGTTGCGCGGCCGCCACCGCGGGCGCGGCCTGCTCATGCCCTTCGTGGGCAAGCGCCACTGAACTGAAGATGCAGTAACAGATACTCAGGGCCAACCAGACGATGGCTCTCATGGCTGATGCTCCATGGCGATGGCGGTGTGCTTGGCGTGGGCGTTGCGTTCACCTCTGAGCCTCTCGACGGCCCGGGCCAGCTCCGTCGGTTCGGTGAGACCGTAGTAGCGGGTCCAGAAACGGTTGTTGCCGTCCCCCACCAGAATCATCGGCGAGTGGTTCTCGACGTCACCGCTGTAAGCGCCCAGACCCATGAGGGTGGCCGTGACCGACTGCGGCGAACCGGTCAGCCAGCTCCAGCCCGGCCCGTTCTGGAAGGTGCGGGCGTAGTCGTTCAGGCGTTGGGGATCATCACGCTGCGGGTCGATGCTGATCGACACCAATTGCACCTCGGTGCCGACCCGCGCCCCCAACTGTTTCTGCACCTTGCCCATGATCGAGGACACCACCGGGCAGACCGTGGTGCAGCTGGTGGAGATGAAGCCCATGACCACGATCTTGTTGCTCACCAGGTCTTTTTCCAGGCTGACGACCTTGCCGTTCTGGTCCAGCAGGGCCACATCGGCAAACTTGATCCGGGCGGTCTCCGGGCTGGCCTTATTGGCCGCCATGTCGTGCCCGGTGTGCTCGTCCGCCGAGTGGGCCAGCGTCTGGCCGATACCGAAGGCCAACAGGCCGAACGTCAGCAGGCTGCGATGCGCTAATCGGTTCATGTCAGCTTCCTCTTAGTGGGTATCGCCGGGTATGACCCGAACACCCGGCGCGACGCCGGACAAGGGCTGGCCCGAGGCTTTGTCCATCACACGAAATTGCATGTCGGCAAGTTCCACCGAAATCCCGTTACGCTCCGGCGCCTGCTCGCTCCAGGTGTCGGGCAAGGCGACTTCGTCGAGCGCAGTCGGGGGCACGGTCCGCCATACCCCGAACCCGATCAACGCCATCCCGAGAATCAGCGCACCGCCAGCGATTGTGATGGTCCTGTCCATGTCAAAAATCCCCTTCAGAATCTGCTAGCCGGCAATCTCGATGCCGAGCATCGATGTCACCAACAACAGCAAATTGATGAGGGACGGCGCGTGGGATATGCCAATCATGTACTCGGGCCTCGCTGCGGGTTATCGGGAAACACTTCTCGACAATTCGTCCGGAGCAATCCGCATGCCACAAAAAAATACGTTATTAATCAGCACTTTATAATCACGACTTGATAAGCCGGGGGATATTCCCCACCCAATCCCCCCACTTTCTCGCCGGGGCCACTATTCCCCACTATTGGGGAAAACCGCCCCCCGGTTTTCGATCACAACGGCGCATCCGCGGACAACCCCTGCAAACGCCGATACTGGTTCAGCACGCTGGGCACATAACGCTGGGTTTCGGCGAACGGCGGGACCACGTTGCCCCGGCTGAGCACCGCTTGCGGGCCGGCGTTATAGGCGGCCACGGCGAGGCGGATGTCGTTGTCGAACATCGTCATCAGGCGCTTGAGATAACGGGCGCCGCCCTGGATGTTGGCCTTGGGGTCGTAGACGTTGGTCACACCCATTTCGCGGGCGGTGTCGGGCATCAACTGCATCAGCCCGCGAGCGCCCCTGGGTGAGGTAGCGCGGGCGTTGTAGCTGGATTCGGTCTTGATCACTGCGTGCAGCAGCGCCGCCGGCAGTTCGTTGGCCGTGGCCGCCGCCGACACCAGCTCGGCGTAGGGTTGCGCGGCGATCATCTGCGGTTGCTGGTCGAGGCTGACGACCGCCGCATCGGGCTCATGGATCACCCGTTCATAGTGGCGTCCGGGGCGGTGGACATTGGACAGGACATAGCTGCCCTTGGCGTCCACGGAGACGAACACATCGGCCTGTGCGGCACCAGCGAGCGCGAGTAATCCGAGCAATCCTGCGGTGATGGCTTTCATTGTTATGCCTCCCCTGCCCGGCCCCGAAAAATGGGGGTATTGCCCCAATGGCCGGTAGTAAAACAGCCATACGCAAGCACTGTGCCGTAAGTGAAAAGCCCATAGCACGGGGGGTGCAAAAGGATGCCCAGTCATGAGCATGGCAATTGCATGCGCTTGTATAGCGACTCTGCTGTCGACTGAGGGAGGTCATCATGAATCAGCGACTGTGTTACGCCAGGCGAATCCAAAGCGGGTTCACCCTGCTCGAACTGTTGGTGGTGCTGGTGGTGCTGGGGCTGTTGGCCGGCATCGTGGCGCCGAAGTATTTCGCCCAACTGGGCCGTTCCGAAGTGAAAGTGGCCAAGGCGCAAATAGAAGGCTTGAGCAAAGCCCTGGACCTTTACCGCCTGGAGGTCGGCCATTACCCGTCGACCGAACAGGGCTTGCAGGCGCTGGTCACTGCCCCCGCCGACGAACCGCACTGGACCGGCCCGTACCTGCAGAAAAAACTCCCGCAAGACCCCTGGGGCCGCAACTACAGCTATCGCTATCCCGGTGAAAACAGCGAGTACGACCTGTTGTCCATGGGCAAGGACGGGCAACCCGGCGGCGAAGGCGAGAACGCCGAAGTCACCAACTGGAACTGACGGGAATGGCGACCATGCGCTTTCATCTCAAAGCTGTCGGCAAGGCCGGTGTCGTCTCAATGACCATCGAGGCACCGGGGCACAGCGAAGCCAGGCGCATCGCCGAAGACCAGGGCCTGCGGGTCGTCAGCCTGCACGCCGAGCGACATTGGCGGGCCTTGCGCCTGCACCAGCGCGAGACCTTCAACCTGGTGTTGTTCAGCCAGGAACTGACCACATTGCTCAACGCCGGCCTGCCGTTGATCGATGCGCTGGAAAGCCTGGCGGAAAAGGAAAACGCGCCACAAGCCCGCAAAACCCTGAGCGAGCTGGTGCGCTTGCTTTACGAGGGCAAATCGTTTTCCCAGGCCTTGAGCCAGATGTCGGCCGTTTTCCCGCCTTTGTACGTGGCGCTGGTGCAGTCCAGTGAGAAAACCGGCGCCGTGGGCGATGCCCTGGGCCGGTATGTCAGCTACCGCCAGCGCATGGACGAGGTTCGCCAGAGGATCGTCAGCGCGTCGATCTACCCCATGCTGCTGCTGGTGGTGGGCGGTGGCGTGGTGTTGTTTTTGATGGGCTACGTCGTACCGCGCTTCAGCCTGGTGTTCGAAGGTCTGGGGTCGAACCTGCCCTGGTTGTCGCAGATCCTGATGAGCAGCGGCATGTTCCTTCACGCCCATCAGGGCGAATTCTTCGGTGGCTTGCTGACCATCATCGTCGCCCTCGCCCTGCTCCAGCGCCAACCGGCCTTTCGTCGGGGGCTGGACCGCCTGATCGAGAAACTCCCCGCGGTGCACCAACGCATCTTCATGTATGAGCTGGCGCGCTTCTACCGCTCGCTGGGGATTCTGTTGCAAGGCGGCATTCCCCTGGTCACCGCCATGGGCATGGTCCGTGGTTTGCTCAGCGTCGCCTCCCGCGCGCGCCTGGACCAGGCCTGCGACCGGGTGCGCGAGGGGCAATCGCTTTCTGCCGCGCTGGAGCTCAATCACCTGGTGACCCCGGTGTCCCTGCGCCTGCTGCGCGCCGGCGAACAGTCGGGCAACCTCGGGCAGATGATGGAGCGCAGCGCCGACTTCTACGACGAAGAAATCAGCCGCTGGATCGAATGGTTCGTGCGGCTGTTCGAACCTCTGCTCATGACCTTCATCGGCCTGTTGATCGGGGTGATCGTGATCCTGATGTACATCCCGATTTTCGAACTGGCCTCAAGCATTCACTGACCATATGGAACAGGGCCACGCTGCCCGTTGCATTTTTTCAACCTCCAATTGAATAAATCAGTCCGTCGAGGTGTTTAACAAGTTCCCATGCGAAAAAAGCAACACGTTGCAATGTTCATCAACGTTCCAATCTGAATAAGAAGACGGAGAACGACATGCACATCAATAAGCTTTTACTGGCAGTAGCTATTGGCGCGGTTCTGTCGGCGTCTACCGTATTGATTCCGGACAGCCTGTCCGGGGTATCCAGTGCTCAGGCCAAGGATGGGGGTGGTGGCGGTAGTGG
>NZ_JBFUBR010000020.1:0-96775 GCF_056405655.1 Pseudomonas sp. P1_F7 | reverse complement strand
AGGGTCGCGTCGGTGCTGCCATCGTCGACGACGATGATTTCGTACGATTCAGCGGCCAATGCGACGCGGATTTCCTCAAGCAGTGGCTTGAGGTTGTTCGCTTCGTTCTTGGCGGGGATCAGTACGGATACAAAAATGTCTTGGCTCATCGGGTCTCTCTAGCCCTTTTTGATTTTTTCGAGATCAGAGGCGAACGCTTCAAATCCGGTAGAACTGTCGATACCACTTCACAAACTCGCCAACGCCGGTTTCGAGCGTCACCTGCGGGCTGAAGCCCACCCACTCGGCCAGTGCCGAGACATCGGCCCAGGTCTTGACCACATCACCGGCCTGCATCGGCATATAGTTGCGCCGGGCCTGCAGGCCCAGGGCGGATTCCAGGCAGTCGACGAAATCCAGTAACGCCACCGGCATGCCACGACCGATGTTGAAAAGCCGGTTTACCCCGGCGGCGGAGCCTTCCGGCACCGGAGGCTTCGGACGTAGTCGGGCGATACCTTCGACAATGTCGTCGACATAGGTAAAGTCGCGCGACATCTGCCCCTCGTTGTAAATGTCGATGGGCAGGTCTTTGAGGATGGCGTCGGTAAACTTGAACAGTGCCATGTCCGGGCGGCCCCACGGACCGTAGACGGTAAAAAAGCGCAGGCCACTGGCTTTCAAGCCATACAAATGGCAGTAACTTTCGGCCAGCAGTTCATTGGCGCGCTTGGTGGCGGCGTACAGCGAAACGGGATGTTCGACAGGATCCTCGACACTGAACGGCATCTTGCTGTTGGTGCCGTACACCGAACTGCTCGAGGCGTAGATCAGATGCTCGGGGCGATGGTGCCGACAGGCTTCCAGCACATTGAGGAAACCCACCAGGTTCGATTGCGCATAGACATCCGGGTTGTCCAGCGAGTAGCGCACTCCGGCCTGAGCAGCCAGGTGCACCACCTCGGTAAAAGCGTGTTCTTGAAACAGGCTCATCAGGGCCGGTTTGTCGACGATGTCCATTTTCCGGAAACGAAAACCCGGCAAAGTCTCCAGCACCTTGAGGCGTGCGTGCTTGAGCTCCACGTCGTAGTAGTCGTTGAGGTTGTCGATCCCGACAACCTCCTGACCCTCGCGGCACAAGCGCTGGACCGTATGAAAACCGATGAAACCGGCCGCACCGGTGACCAGAACGGTCATTGGATGCACGCCTGCGACTGCGCCGCGATCGGCGCGAGATTACTGATCCAGACCCTCGTCAGCTTCATATATAGCTCCTGCTTATGGCGTCATTCGCGCACGGTTTCGTTATGAAGCTTATAAAACAGAAACATTTCAGTTTCGATAACGCCTCGCACAACCAAAGCAAAAAAACAATATTTGGCCGAAAACGCCGCTACTATTTGGCCGATTCGTCATGGGGCTTGTAAAACCGGAACAAGCCGATATCCACGGTCTTGATGTATTGCGTGGCCCAATCCGGCTTGACCGTACGATCATGGAAATACAGGGCACCCTGGGTTCGGTCCGGCAGCTCCTTGTTCAGGGCCTTGCGCGCGATTTCCTTGGCCATCGTATAAGGCACCTCTTCCTGGACCGAATCGGACTTGCCGTCGCACCACCAGGAAAACTGGCAACTCTTGGTCTCCGAACCCTGTTTGACCACTTTGCACACCGTGTCCGGAAAGCCCTCGTGCCCCAGACGATTCATGACCACGTTGGCCACCGCCTCCATGTCGGCGGGGTCGTTGCCCCTGGCTTCCCAGTAAATGGACCGGGCCAGGCACGTGATCGCGTCGTCCAGCGGCGCGACACCCGCCGGGTCAACGGCCTGGACTTCGGACGGGGTAATCGCTTCAGCCTTAGGCACCGGTGCGGGGTTGTTGTTCTCCGCGGCTTTCTGTTCCAGCACCTCGGCCTTGTTCTCGGCCGCTTGCTGTTTTTGCTCTTGATCCGTAGCGGATACCGGGCTGGCAAGCAACATGAGGACGAGGCAAGTGGCGATCCAGTCGAGACGCATGGTCAGTGTCACTCGGTGAGCGGTTCGATTCAGTCTAGTAGTGAAATGATTCCACCCACCCCACTACACTCTGGATAAATCCGTTGCCCTGGATGGGCCAACTTCGCGCATCATGGGCGCAATCTGCTCAAGGGGGATCTTCATGGGTTTCATCTCATCCGCAATGCGTTTGACCGGCTTGTCTCTGGGCCTGGTATTCGCCGCCCACGCCGTGGCGGCGGACGAAGCGCAATTGATCGAATCGATCAACGTCTACCGCAGCCAACTGCAGCGCTGTGCCGGCCAGGTCTCATCGGAGCTGCCGCCGCTGTCGGCCGACCCGCGCCTGGTACTGTCCGGCCCGAGCATCGGCAATCTGCAGCAGGCCATGGCCACTGCGGGTTATCCCATGAAGAATGTGCAGGCCATCAGCCTGTCCGGGCCCCGTGATGCGGCCTCGGCGATGAAGGCAATTCAGGAGAGCTTTTGCCAGATCGTACTCGACCCGCAATTCGTCGATGTCGGCGTCAGCCGCCAGGACAATCAGTGGCGCATCGTCTTGGCGCGGCCACTGCTGAGTTCACGCCTGGGCGACTGGCAGACCGAGGGCCAGAAGCTGCTCATCGAACTCAACGCCGCACGGGCCAAGCCGCGTCAATGCGGCACCCAGTCTTTCAATGCGACCGCGCCGCTGGCCTGGAACGCCATACTGGGCACGGCCGCCGAAACCCACTCGCGCGCCATGGCCAACAACAACTTCTTCGACCACAAGGACCGCGATGGCCGCACCCCGGGTGACCGTGCGGAACTGGCGGGCTACGACTTCCAGCAGATCGGCGAAAACATCGCCGCCGGACAGGACAGCGTACGCAAGGTGGTCGAAGGCTGGCTGACCAGCCCTGGCCATTGCGCCAACCTGATGAACCCGCAGTTCCGCGAGTTGGGCGCGGCGTATGCGACCGACCCGAAGAGTGATGCGGGGATTTACTGGACGGCGATGTTTGGGGCGCAGTAAAGACAAGACTCTGTGCCCTTTAAGAAAGTTTTTGCGGTGAGACCGAAGTCCTTGGCGCACAGAGTGTGGCGTGGGCGGCCTTCCGACGGGGCAGATCAAGATCAAAAGCCAGAGCTACTTCGTACCTGTAGGAGCGATGCTTGCTCGCGAAAAACGTCTGAACAACGCGATCATTCAGACAGCACGCGTTATCGTTGACGTCCATCGCGAGCAAGCATCGCTCCCACAGGGAAACGAGTTCAATTGCGATCAGGCCGGCCGGTAGGCCGCCAAGCTTTTGCTTTGGCTTTAGCTTTTGATCTTCTTGCCCCCTCGAGAGGCCGAGTGGAGGTTCTGCGCAGTGGGCAACCCGGCATGGATGCCGGGTTAGCCGCCCCCGGCCATGGATGGCCGATGGCGGCGGGCCCACGGAGCAGGACCGGAGCGAGGGCATGCCGAGCCTAGGCGAGGCACCGAACGTCAGGGGCAAGAGCCCTTTGGTTACTTTGGGGCTTTTCCAAAGTGACCCGCTGTAAGAGCGGAACCATAGGTGGCCGTTACCGCAGGAATGGATATTCACCCAATCCAATCCATACGCCTCAAAGTGAACTGGAACCCTTTAATGACTTGCCATCAGTGGCTGCTCATCCCGGCCGCCTGCATCAACATCCGCAACGCCCCCGCCACCACACCCAACGCAACCACACTGCCCAGCCAGATCAACACCAGCCACCCAAGGCGCTTGTACCAAGGCGCCGGTGCTGGTTCACGGGAATCAATGGTAGCCATCGCCAATCCTCACTTTGCCGCGGAAAACGTAGTAGCTCCAGACCGTGTACATCAGGATGATCGGCAGGATGAACAGAGCGCCGATCAGGATGAACAACTGGCTGGTCGGTGGTGACGCCGCAGCCCACAGGCTGATCGAAGGCGGCACGATGTTCGGCCAGATACTGAACGCCAGGCCGATGTAGCCCAGGAACACCAGCATCAGGGTGAAGGCGAACGGCCAATGGGTGTGGCGTTGGCGCAGGGTCTTGAGCAAGCCGAACATCGCCAGCAAGGCCAGCACCGCCAGGCCACCGAACACCGCCAGGTGTGCATGGGCAAACCAGCGCGTGGCGATTTCCGGATGCAGGAGCGGCGTCCATACACAGATCACCCCGATCACCGCCAACAGCAGCCAGGCCAGGGGCCGGGTGAACAGACGCATCCGCGATTCGAGCATGCCTTCGGTCTTGACCAGCAACCAGGTGCTGCCGAGCAATGCGTAAGTGACGATCAGGCCGACTCCGCAGAACAGCGGAAACGGTGCCAGCCAGTTCAGCGAACCACCGGCGAACTGCCGGTCGACCACCGGGATGCCGGCAATGTAAGCACCGATCACCACGCCCTGGGAGAAGGTCGCCAGCAGCGAACCGCCGATGAACGCCATGTCCCAGACATGACGCTTTTCAGGGCTGGCCTTGAAACGAAACTCGAACGCCACGCCGCGGAAGATCAAGCCGCACAACATCAGGATCAGCGGCAGGTACAACGCCTCCAGAATCACCGAATAGGCCAGCGGGAATGCGCCATACAGCGCCGCGCCGCCCAGCACCAGCCAGGTCTCGTTGCCGTCCCAGACCGGTGCCACAGTGTTCATCATTACATCGCGCTCCTTCGCATCCGGGATCAGCGGAAACAGAATGCCCAACCCCAGGTCGAAGCCGTCCATGATCACGTACATCATCACGCCGAAGGCGATGATCACGCCCCAGATCAGCGATAAATCGATACCTTGAATACCCATGACTCAACTCCCTTCCTTCAATTGACGCGGGCGTCGGTTTCGAGGATTTCAGCGTCGGCGGACAGCGGCCGGCGCGGTGTGATGACCTGATCGGAATGCCCGTCGACGGGGTGCCCGTGATGCGGCTGCGGCCCTTTGCCGACCAGTTTCATCATGTAGCCGATGCCCACCGTGAACACCGAGAAATAGATCACCACGAACAGCGCCAGCGAGATGCTCAACTGCGCGACACTGTGATTGGACGCGGCATCGGCAGTGCGCAGCAGGCCATACACCACCCACGGCTGACGTCCGACTTCGGTGGTGATCCACCCGGCCAGCATGGCGATCAGGCCGCTTGGGCCCATCCACAACATCAGGCGCAGGAACCAGCGATTGCGGTAGATGGCACCGCTGCGGCGCAGGGCAAGACCGAGCACGCCGGCCAGCACCATCAACATGCCGAGCCCAGCCATGACGCGGAAACTCCAGAAGATCACCGTCGCATTCGGCCGGTCCTCTTTCGGGAAGCTCTTGAGCGCCGGGATCTGCTTGTCGAGGCTGTGGGTCAGGATCAGGCTGCCCAGGTAGGGAATCTCGATGGCGTATCGGGTTTTCTCGGCCTGCATGTCGGGGATGCCGAACAGCACCAGCGGCGTCGCTTCACTGCCGTTGTTTTCCCAGTGCCCTTCGATGGCAGCGATCTTCGCCGGTTGATGTTCCAGGGTGTTCAAACCGTGGGCGTCACCGACCACGGCCTGGATCGGGCAGACGATCAACGCCATCCACAACGCCATCGACAGCATCTTGCGCACTTGTTTGGTGTCGTTGCCGCGCAGCAGGTGCCACGCCGCCGACGAGCCGACAAAGAACGCCGTGGCCACGAACGCGGCGATCGCCATGTGCGCCAGGCGGTACGGGAACGACGGGTTGAACACGATGGCCAGCCAGTCCAGTGGCATCACGCGACCGTCGACAATCTCGAAACCCTGGGGCGTTTGCATCCAGCTGTTGGACGCAAGAATCCAGAAAGTCGAGATCAAGGTGCCGATGGCGACCATGACCGTCGAGAAAAAGTGCAAGCCACGCCCTACCCGGTTCCAGCCGAACAGCATGACCCCGAGGAACCCGGCTTCAAGGAAGAACGCGGTGAGCACTTCATAAGTCAGCAACGGCCCGGTGATGCTGCCGGCGAAGTCGGAGAAACGGCTCCAGTTGGTGCCGAACTCGTAGGCCATGACCAGCCCCGAGACCACGCCCATGCCGAAGTTGACGGCGAAGATCTTCGACCAGAAATGGTAGAGATCGCGATAGGTGTCGTTGTGGGTCTTCAACCAAAGCCCTTCGAGCACCGACAGGAAACTGGCCAGCCCGATGGTGATGGCGGGAAAGATGATGTGGAACGAAACCGTGAACGCGAATTGCATGCGCGCCAGGTCCAGTGCCTCCAGGTTAAACATGTCGATATCCTCATCGCGGCTGAAAAACGGCGGCACACGGCCGGGCCACCGTCAGGCCGGAGGGCCTGCAGCCAATACAAGTCGAAAGGGTTACGTGAGCGGCTTCGGGCCGCCCCCGGTGCTAGGCGGCGGAAGTCGAAATCAGGTTGCTGGCCTTCGCCTGCTCCAGCCGGATGGCGACGAACTTGGAAGTCGGGGTGAAGGTGCGGTCACCGTAACTTTCCAGCGGCACCAGCGGGTTGGTTTCCGGGTAGTACGCCGCCGCCTGACCGGCCGGAATGTCGTAGGCGATCAGGGTGAAACCGCTGACCCGACGCTCGCGCTCATCGTCCCACAGCGCCACCAGGTCGACCTTCTGCCCCGGTTCGAAACCCAGTCGACGAATGTCCTGCTCGTTGGCGAACACCACGTCGCGCATGCCGTAGACCCCGCGATAGCGATCGTCCAAACCGTACAGCGTGGTGTTGTACTGATCGTGGGAACGCATGGTCTGCAAAATCAAATGCGGCTTGACCGCCAGGTTACGCACGCCCTCGCTGATCAGGTGCTCCGGCAGCACGCTCGGGGTGAACTGAGCCTTGCCGCTGGCGGTTTTCCAGATGCGCTTGGCTGCGTCATTGGGCATGTGGAAACCGCCCGGATGCAGCAAGCGCCGGTTGAAGTCTTCGAAGCCGGGAATGGTGTCGGCAATCATGTTGCGGATACGGCCGTAGTCGCCGATGGCCCAGTTCCAGTCGATCGGGTGCTTGCCCAGCGTCGCAGCGGCAATTCCAGCAATGATTGCCGGCTCGGAGCGCAAGTTTTTCGACTTGGGTTTCAGTTGACCATGGGAGATGTGGATCATGCTGAAGGTGTCTTCCACGGTCACTCCTTGCGGCCCTTCGGCCTGGATGTCGATGTCGGTGCGGCCCAGGCACGGCAGGATCAGCGCTTCACGACCGGTGACCAGATGGCTGCGGTTAAGCTTGGTGGCGATGTGCACGGTGAGGTCGCATTTGCGCAACGCAGCGTGGGTGCGCGGCGTGTCGGGGGTGGCCTGGGCGAAGTTGCCGCCCAGGGCGATAAACACTTTCGAGCGCCCCTGTTCCATCGCGCCGATCGCCATCACGGTGTTGTGACCATGCTCGCGCGGCGGCTTGAAGGAGAAGCGCTTTTCCAGGGCATTGAGCAGCTCGGTAGGCGCCAGCTCGTTGATGCCCATGGTGCGGTCGCCCTGCACGTTACTGTGACCACGCACCGGCGACAGCCCCGCGCCGGGACGGCCGACGTTGCCGCGCAGCAGCATCAGGTTGATGACTTCCTGCAGCGTCGGCACCGAGTGCGTGTGCTGGGTCAGGCCCATCGCCCAGCACATGATCACCCGCTTGGACCGGGCGTACATGCGGGCGGCGAGTTCGATGTCAGCCAAAGTCATGCCCGACTGCTGTTCGATGTGCTCCCAACTGGTGGCGTCGACTTCGCCCAGGTAGGCGCCCATTCCCGAGGTGTGCTCAGCGATGAACTCGTGGTCGAACACCGGCTCGCCGCCGCTGACCTGTGCTTCGCGCTCCCACTGCAGCAGGAACTTGACCATGCCGCGCATGACCGCCATGTCACCGCCCAGTGCCGGGCGGAAGTACGCGGTGTTGGTCGGCTCGGAGCCGTTCATCAACATTTCGATCGGGTGCTGTGGATGCTGGAAGCGCTCCAGACCGCGCTCCTTGAGCGGGTTGATGCAGATCACCTGCGCACCGCGCTTGACCGCTTCGCGCAACGGTTCGAGCATCCGCGGGTGGTTGGTGCCGGGGTTCTGGCCGATGACGAAGATCGCATCGGCATGTTCCAGATCGTCAAACACCACGGTGCCTTTGCCCACGCCGAGGCTTTCGATCATGCTCACCGCGCTGGCTTCGTGGCACATGTTCGAGCAGTCCGGGAAGTTGTTGGTGCCGTAGGCCCGGACGAACAACTGATAGAGAAAGGCGGCCTCGTTACTGGCCCGGCCCGAGGTGTAGAACTCGGCCTGATCCGGCGATTCCAGCGCATTGAGGTGCCGGGCGATCGTCGCGAACGCTTCGTCCCAGGTGGTTTCCACGTAGCGGTCGGTGGCCGGGTCATAGCGCATCGGGTGGGTCAGGCGACCCTGATACTCCAGCCAGTAATCGCTCTGCTCGGCCAGCGCCGAGACGCTGTATTTGTTGAAGAAGGCCGGGTCGACCAAACGGCCCGTGGCTTCCCAGTTAACCGCCTTGGCGCCGTTCTCGCAAAACTTGACCATGCCGTTTTCCGGCGACTCGCCCCAGGCGCAACCGGGACAGTCGAACCCGCCGTTCTGGTTGGTCTTGAGCATGGCGCGAATATTCTTCAGCGCGTTTTCACTGCCCAGCCAGTTCTTGGTAACAGCGATCAGCGCGCCCCAACCGGCGGCGGCACCTTTATAGGGTTTGTATCGGTCGACTTGAGACATGGTACTTCTCCGTGACAATGCACACAGGCTTCGACCTGATTCAGGTCATTGTTCGATTTGCGGAGGAAGCATATGAATGGCGTTTAAATATTGTCTAATCGCTATTTACGACCACATTATCGAAACGCTCTATCATGGATTTTTTTCTTTGTTTTTCAGTAGCTTAAAATCAATAAACTTTCATTTAAGAACAAAATAAAGTTCATCATAGATCCGCTCGATCACACGGTTATTAATAGTGATTGGACACCCGTTAAAGTTGCTCTTAGCCTGCGCTCAACAAGTCCGTTAATGACGGAATTTCATACAAAAAAGCGCCAAGCGAGGGTGTCATGTCAGAACGAGTCTTGATCGATGGCTTCTCCCGGCGCGTGGACTATCTGCGGATGTCGGTCACCGACCGCTGCGATTTCCGTTGCGTGTATTGCATGGCCGAGGACATGCAGTTTCTGCCGCGCCAACGGGTACTAACGCTGGAAGAGATTTATCAGCTGGCCGAAAGCTTCGTCGCACTGGGCACCCGCAAGATCCGCCTGACCGGAGGCGAGCCGCTGATCCGTCCGGGCGTGGTGCAGTTGTGCGAGAAGATCGCCGCCTTGCCCGGCTTGCGTGAACTGTGCATGACCACCAACGGTTCGCAGCTGGCCAAACTGGCCGGGCCGTTGTTCGAAGCCGGGGTCAAGCGCCTCAACATCAGCCTCGACTGCCTGGACCCGCAACGTTTTCGCGAACTGACCCGCACCGGTGATCTGGCGCAGGTCATCAAAGGCATCGACGCGGCCAACCAGGCAGGATTTCGCAACAGCAAGCTCAATTGCGTGGTCATGAAAGGCCGCAACGACCATGAGATCAATGATCTGGTGAGCTTCGCCATCGACCGCAACCTCGACATCTCCTTCATCGAGGAAATGCCGCTGGGCACCATCCACGAACACAGCCGCGCCGAATCATTTTTCGCAAGCAGCCAGGTCCGCGAACGCATCGCCGAACGCTACACTTTGATTGATTCCGCCGAGTCGACCCAAGGGCCGTCGCGCTACTGGCGCCTGGCCGAGGCGCCGCAGATTCGCCTGGGGTTCATCTCGCCCCACAGCCACAACTTTTGCGGCACCTGCAATCGGGTGCGGCTGACCGTGGAAGGACGTCTGCTGTTGTGCCTGGGCAATGAGCACTCGGTGGATCTCAAGGCTGTCTTGCGCAGCCACCCCGGACAGCCCGAGCGCCTGGAAAAAGCCATTATCGAAGCGATGAAACTCAAGCCTTATCGACACAACTTCGAAGTGAACGACGATGTTCAGGTTGTTCGCTTCATGAACATGACGGGCGGCTGAAACCCATGATCGTGAGACCCAAACCCAACCTGATCGGCGTCCTGACGTCCCTCAAGGGTTCGATCGCCAAGCGCATTGCCTGGCGCAGCCTGATGGTGACGTTGCTCGCCTCGGCCATCGTGCTCATTGAAACCTTGCATCCCAGCTACTTTTCCAAGGTCAGCGCAACGCCCTTCACGCTGCTGGGTTTGTCGCTGTCGATCTTCATGAGCTTTCGCAACAACGCCTGCTACGACCGCTGGTATGAAGCGCGCAAGGCCTGGGGCGATGTGATCGTGGAGATCCGCTCGATGATTCGTGAAACCCTGGTGATCAAGGACACGGATGAACGCCACACGATCCTCAGCAACCTGTGCGGCTTCGCCCATGCCCTCAACGCGCGGCTGCGCCAGGAAAACGAACTGGCCGCCAGTGGCGACTGGCTGCAGCCGATGCCCAAGGGCAACACCACGGACATCAGCGGGCAAATCCTGATGCAGGTCGGTCAGCAGTGTTCGACACTCAACGAGTCCGGGGCGATCAACGACTGGCGCTACACGCTCATGGCCAACCACCTGGCCAGCCTGACCCACGCCCAGGCGGTCTGTGAACGGATCAAGAACACCCCGCTACCGTTCCCCTACACCCTGTTGCTGCACCGCACCATCTACCTGTTCTGCATCCTCCTGCCGTTTGCCATGGCCGAACCCCTGGGCTGGCTGACACCGATTTTCACCGCGATTGTCAGCTACACCTTTTTCGGCCTGGATGCGATTGCCGATGAACTGGAAGACCCCTTCGGCCGCGACGAAAACGACCTGCCCACCGACGCCATCGTGCGCAACATCGAGCGCGATGTGTTGGCGGCCCTGGGCGTGACGGAGTTACCGCCACAACTGGAGCCGGTGGATTTTGTGTTGAACTGATACTCAAGAAACACACAAATTCTGTGGGAGCGAGCTTGCTCGCGATAGCGGTCTGCCTGCCAACATCTCTATTGGATTTGCCGGCCTCATCGCGAGCAAGCTCGCTCCCACAGTTTGTTTGCGGAATTCAGAACAACTCGCTGAACGGAATAAACCGCGCCGTATCGCCCACTTCCAGTGTGCAACCTTCCGGCACTTCCACCAGTCCATCCGCCCAGGATGCGCCCAGCAATACGCCTGAACTCTGGTTCGGATACAGCACCGCCTGACCGCCTTCGAGTTTCACCCGGAGGTACTCGCGGCGACTCCCGGGTTTGGGCCAGGCAAAGCCGACCCTGGCCGGGAAGCTCAAAGGCTCGACGTCTTCGACGCCCTGAATCCGCAACAGATAAACCCGGGCCAACAGACCGAAAGTCACCAACGCCGATGTCGGATTGCCTGGCAGGCCAATCACCGGCACGCGGCCGAAGTGGCCCACGGTCAATGGCTTGCCGGGTTTGATCGAGAGTTTCCACAGCAACGGCTTGCCGCACTCGCGCAGCACCTGGCCGAGGCAGTCGGCGTCACCGGCGGACACGCCGCCCGTGCTGAGCATCAGGTCCGCCGTGTGTTGCAGCTGTTCGAGCTTGAACCGCGTCTGGCGTGGCTCGTCGGGGAGAATGCCGGCATCGATGACCTCGCAACCCAACGCACTCAACCAATGGCTCAACAAGGTGCGGTTGCTGTTGTAGATGCTGCCGGGCTTGAGTGGCGTGCCCGGTTCGACCAGTTCATCGCCGGTGGACAGTAACGCCACCCGTGGTCGCCGCACGACCTGCACATGGGTGCAACCCTGCGCCGCCGCGACCGCCAGTTCGAACGGGCCGAGGCGCTTGCCGGCGCGCAGCAGCACATCGCCGACGCGGTTCTCCTGGCCTTGCGGGCGGATGTTGCTGCCGGCGCTCAGGGGCTGCTTGAAACGGATACGTCCGTCATCCAGTACCTGCGTGTTCTCCTGCATCTCCACGCAGTTGGCACCCTGCGGAACCGGGGCGCCGGTGAAGATGCGCGCGCAGGTTCCCGGTGCCAGGGCTTCGGGGGCATGACCGGCAAATACCTGTTGCGACACGGTCAGTGGTTCCCCGTCCCAACCGTCGACATTCAGGGCATAGCCGTCCATGGCGCTGTTCGGCCAGGGCGGCAGATCGAGGGTCGCCACCAGGTCATTGGCCAACACCCGTTGCCTGGCGGCACTTAGCGGCACCGCTTCGCTGTCTTCAATCCACTGCGCCTCGGCCATTGTCAGCAACCGGTCAACGGCTTGCTCCACCGACATCAGCGATGAAGCGCTCATCCCCGCGTCCCGCAGGCTTGCACAGGCTTGAGGTGCGGCACGAAATTGCACGGCCGGTGGCGAGCATCGAGTTGCTCGGCGAGGATGCCTTCCCAGGCGGTGCGGCAGGCGCCCGTGGAACCCGGCAGGCAGCAGACCAGCGTGCCATTGGCCAACCCGGCCAGGGCCCGGCTTTGTACTGTGGAGGTGCCAATGTCGAGGATCGAGATCGCCCGGAACAGCTCACCGAAGCCATCGATCTGTTTATCCAGCAAACAGGCCACTGCCTCGGGTGTGCTGTCGCGGCCGGTGAACCCGGTGCCACCGGTGATCAGCACCACCTGAATGCCGTCGTCGGCAATCCAGTTCGCCACCTGCGCGCGGATCTTGTACAGGTCGTCCTTGAGCAGATTGCGCTCGCTGAGGGTGTGGCCGGCTTCCAGCAAACGACTGACGAGCAGTTGGCCGGAGGTGTCATTGGCATATTCACGGGTATCGCTAACGGTCAGCACGGCAATATTCAAAGGTATAAACAAGGCATCCGGTTTGACGCTCATGGAATTCTCCAGCAGGTATTAATTAAATAACTTCCTGAGACTAGATCGATAAAACTGACACTGTCTAATCACTCTAACCAACCAGACTATCGAGCCTGTCTATCAATATAAAAAGACCAGAAAACCACCGACGATAGAGCACATCGATAACCTCTTAAATACCAGTGATTGGACACACACCAAAGACAATGAGATCGTCCGCACCTAACGATTCCTGCCTCGCCTTGTGTCTTGCGCACCTGAGTCAATACTTACCCCTTCACTCCCCCGCCAGCAGGTGCCGTCATGGACATCAAACAACTCAAGTTCCTGATCGCCCTGGAGCAAACCCGCCACTTCGGCCAGGCGGCCGCGCGCTGCCACATCACCCAGCCCACGCTGTCGATGCGCCTGCGCAACCTGGAGGATGAACTGGACCTGGTGCTGGTCACCCGGGGCCAGCGCTTCGAAGGTTTTACCGAGGCCGGCGAACGTGTACTGGCGTGGGCCAGAACCCTGCTGGCCGCCCACGACGGGCTCTTCGCCGAAGCCGCCGCGTGCCGGGGCCAGCTCGTCGGCAACTTGCGCCTGGGGCTGGTGCCCCTCAGCAGCTTCAACCCGGTCACCTACATCCAGGGCCTGTCCCGCAGCTTTCCCGAGCTCAAGTACAGTCTGTCTTCCTTGAGTTCCGACCAGATCATCGAGGGCCTTGGCAACAATCAGCTGGACCTGGGCGTGTGCTACCTCGATCACGTCAACCCGAGCTATTTCGAGTTTTTCGAGATCGGCGAGACCCGCGTCGGCCTGCTGTACGACACCCGCCACTTCCATTTCGACGGCTCGCAAATGAGTTGGGAGGACGCCGCCGAACTGCCGCTGGGGATGCTCAGCAATGGCATGCACTACCGCAAATCCATCGACCTGAGCTTTCGCAGCCGCGGACTGGACCCGCAGCCGATCCTCGAAAGCGATTCGACCTACCAGTTGCTGCAGGCGATTCACGAAGGTTTCTGCTGCGCGATCATGCCGCTGGACAGTGGCCTGGAAGAGCCCATTGAACACCTGTCGTTCATCGAATTACCGGATGCCAGCGTACTCGCACCCCTGGGCCTGGTGATGCGCAAGACCGAACCGCGCTCGGCGATTGCCGAGAAGTGTTTCGCCGAAGCACGAACGTTATTCAGCCGGACCAACTGATCAAGTTTCAGCTTTATATAAAACCGAACCGGACATGTTTGCCCAGCTTGATAGACATCACCAATCGGCGCATCGGAACAAGCGATTGGACGCTATGAAAAGTTACCCGTAGCCTGAACTTAATTCAGCGCTTCGAGGTTCTTTTCATGTTGTGCCAAGTTGAACAAGCCGATGTTCGAAGCGACACTAACGCCCCCGCGCCCAAACCGCTGAGTGTGAACTTTCGCGAGTACGACAATGCCGCGTCAGTTTGTCAGGCGGCGCTGGCATCAGAGATTGCCCTGGCGATCACCTACAACGGTTTGAGTCAGGCCGTGATGATGGTGTCGCCGGGCAACCTCGAAGATTTTATCCGTGGTTTCAGCGTCAGCAACGACATCGTTGAGGACCAGAGCGAAATCTACGACCTGCGCCTCACCCACTTCGACCAGGCCGTTCAGGCAGACGTACAGATCTCCAGCCGCGCATTCTGGGCGCTGAAGAACCATCGCCGGCAAATGGCCGGCACCAGTGGCTGCGGGCTGTGCGGTGTGGAAGCGCTGGAGCAGGCCCTGCCGAAACTGGACATTCTCGACCCGGTTGCCCTGCCGCCCGCCGAGCACTTCATCGACATCCGCAACCGCATCGAACAGGCACAACAAATGGCCCGCAGCAGCGGCGCGCTGCACGCAGCTCTGTACTTCGACTCCCAAGGCAATGCGCTGATCTGCCGCGAAGACATCGGCCGCCACAACGCGCTGGACAAGTTGATCGGTGCCCTGCAGCACGCCGGCATCGACAGCCGCAGCGGCTTCACCCTGGTCACCAGCCGTTGCAGCCTGGAGCTGATTCACAAAGCCGTCAGGGCCAGGCTCGGCACGCTGGTCAGTCTGTCGGCGCCCACCGCCCTGACCGTGCAATGGGCGATCAAACATCGCCTCAACCTGATTCACGTGCCCCACCGCAACGCACCACGCATTTACAGCCCGGCATGATGCCTTCACCTGATCACCGCGCTGGCCAGCGCAGGAACTTCCCATGACAAACCTTTCAGATGCATCGCCCAATGGCCTGACCCACCTCGACAGCCAGGGTCGCGCCAACATGGTCGATGTCAGCGAAAAATCTCCGACGCAGCGTGAAGCCCAGGCCCAGGCCTGGGTGCGGATGCGCCCGGAAACCCTGAAGCTGATTCAAAGCAACGGCCATCCCAAAGGCGATGTGTTTGCCGTCGCACGAATCGCCGGAATCATGGCGGCGAAGAAAACCCATGAGCTAATTCCGCTGTGCCACACCTTGCTGCTCAGTTCGATCCACGTCGAACTCAAGGCCTGCACACCGGACAGCGTGAAAATCGTCGGCACATGCCGCGTCGAGGGCCAGACCGGGGTCGAACTCGAAGCCCTGACCGCCGTCAGCGTGGCGGCGTTGACCCTCTACGACATGTGCAAGGCGGTGGACCGCGGCATGGTCATCGATGACATCCGGCTGCTGAGTAAACAAGGTGGCCGCTCCGGTCATTTCAAGTTCGAGGACGCACAATGATCCTGATCAATTACTTCGCCCGTTACCGCGAGCAGCTCAACCTGGGTGGTGAAAAACTGCCCCTGACCGACAGCCTCAGGACCATCGAAGACGTGCGCCGATTGCTGATGGCCCGCGGTGAGCTGTGGAGCCATGTGCTCGGTGAAAATAACCTGATGTGTGCGCTGAACCAGGAGCTGTGCCATCCGGACCGGGTGATCGAGGACTATGACGAGATCGCCTTTTTTCCACCGGTCACCGGGGGCTGAGACATGACGGTTCGGGTCCAGCGTGAAATGTTCGACGTCGGCGGCTTGATCGACAGCTTGCAAGCCAACGATCCGGGCGTGGGTGCCGTGGTCAACTTCGTCGGCTACGTGCGCGACATCAATCAGGGTGAGGCGGTCGCCGGGCTGTTTCTGGAACACTACCCGGGCATGACCGAACGTTCGCTGCAGAAAATCATCGACAACGCCAGGGCCCGATGGCCACTCCGGGCCGTGGAGATCGTGCATCGGATCGGCCCGTTGTCGATCAGCGAACCGATCGTGTTTGTCGGCGTCAGCAGCCAGCACCGTCAGGCCGCTTTCGAAGCCTGTGCGTTCATCATGGACTACCTGAAAACCGACGCGCCGTTCTGGAAACGCGAAGACGTGGCGAGCGGCGCACGCTGGGTCGATGCCCGTGACAGTGACCGGTCAGCCGTCGCGCGCTGGGCAGATACGCAGCATCAGGCGACTATCCAACGCGCTCCGGCATTGCATTGCTGCGGTTCAAGCGCGGGGTGATCGAGGTGTTGATCGGCTGCGGGTTGATCGGCCTCGGTGTGCACCTGATGTTCTGAATCAAACATTTACACGCGTCACAATCCTCCCTAGTATCCAGCCATCCCCGGATGGCTTGTTCTACTGGCCACCGACGATTTCCGCCGCCGGAAACCTGCGCCATGCGTACTTTGCCGTCAGAACAGCACCTGCTGAACATTTCGATCCAGGCCTCCTCGCTGCTGACCGTGGACGGCATTGCATGAAGCGCATCGTCAACCTGCCCATGGCCCTGCGCCGTTCCAAATTGCGTCACTCCGCACGTCCGCCGGATAGCACCCTGCTCGCCTGATCGCGTCAACAACGCGTAGAGCCCTCTCCTTTGTTATCCCTTGCCTGCACGCCCCGGGTCTGTACCCGTCGTTGTGCCATGGCCTGAATTCGCGCGCCTGTGCGGCGCCAACGCGAGACAAGAACAATGACTCCACGTTGCAATTCCTACTACACCGCCACCCTCAACCAGGACACCGATTACCCGACGCTGCAAGGCCGGCACCGGGTGGACGTGGTGATCATCGGCGGCGGTTTCACCGGCGTGGCCACCGCCGTCGAGCTGGCGGAAAAAGGCCTGAAGGTCGCCATCGTCGAAAGCCACAAGATCGGCTGGGGCGCCACCGGACGCAACGGCGGCCAGGTCACCGGCAGCCTGTCGGGCGACGAAGCCATGCGCAAACAGATGCGCCGGACTATCGGCGATGAAGTCGACGATTTCATCTGGAACCTGCGCTGGCGCGGGCACCAGATCATCCAGCAGCGCGTGAAAAAATACGGCATCGCCTGCGACCTCAAGCACGGCCACCTGCACGCGGCGTACAAACCCGCGCACATGGACGGCTTGCGCAAGGATTACCACGAGGCGGTGCACCGTGGCATGGGCGATGAGGTCAGCCTGCTCGACCGCAGCCAGGTGCGCGATCTGCTGCAAAGCGACCTCTACCACGGCGCAATCAAGAACACCCGCAACATGCACCTGCACCCGCTCAACCTGTGCATCGGCGAGGCCCGCGCAGCCGAAAGCCTGGGCGCGTTGATCTTTGAAAACAGCGAAGTGCTGGAGATCATCCATGGAGACACACCAGGTGTGCGCACCGCCCACGGGCACATCGACGCCAATCAGGTGCTGCTGGCCGGCGACGTCTACCACAAGCTGGAACCGGGCAAGCTCAAGGGCAAGATTTTCCCGGCCATGGGCGGCATCGTCACCACCGCGCCGCTGGGCGATCTGGCCAGACAGATCAACCCTGAAGACCTGGCGGTGTACGACTGCCGCTTCGTGCTCGATTACTACCGCCTGACTGCTGACGGCCGCTTGTTGTTCGGTGGCGGCGCCAACTACAGCGGCAAGGATTCGCGCGACATCGCCGCCGAGCTGCGCCCGTGCATCGAGCAGACCTTCCCGGCGCTCAAAGGCGTGGCCATCGACTACCAGTGGAGCTGCGCAATGGGCATCGTGATCAACCGCATCCCGCAACTGGGCAAGCTGTCGGACAACGTCTGGTATTGCCAGGGCTACTCCGGCCACGGCATCGCCACCACCCACATCATGGGCGAAATCATGGGCCGCGCGATCACAGGAAAACTGGAGCAGTTCGACACCTTCGCCGCCTGCCAGCACATCCGCGTGCCCATGGGCGACCTGCTCGGCAACCCGATGCTCGCCGCGGGCATGTGGTACTACCAGATGCTTGAGCGACTGCGCTGAGGTTGTTGGCCAGCACATTCAGCATGGATGCTGCCTGGGCTGGCCTCTCGCGAGCAGGCTCGCTCCCACATTTTGATTTTCAGTGACCGCAAAAATTTGGTCACCCAAGATCCCTGTGGGAGCGAGCTTGCTCGCGATGGCGGTGTGTCATTCAGCAGTGATGTCGGCTGAAAGTACGCCATCGCGAGCGAGCTCGCTCCCACAAAAACTCACTCAAGCCTGCACCACCTCGATCCCCAGCGCCCGGTAATCCTCGACATTGCCTGACGCCACATGCCGTTCGGTGAACAGCGTGTGCACGCGGTTACAAGGCGCGACGACAAAGGGTTCCACCGCGCCGAGCTTGTCCGCCGTAGTCACGGCAATCACGTGGGAAGCACAGTCGAGCATCGCCTGTTTCACCGGCACTTCATCGAAGTGCAGTGAGCTGAGGCCCACCTGCGGGTGGATCGCGCAGACCCCGGTAAACAGCAGATCGGCCTTGATGCCCGCCAGCAGCCGCAGGGTTTCGTGGCCGCTGGCCGACATCGTCGCCGGGTTGAGCTGGCCGCCGGCCAGGATCACCTTGATGCCTTTGTATTCGGACAAGGTAATGGCCGTCATCGGGGACGCGGTGATCGCGGTGATGGCGATCTCCGCCGGCAGCGAACGCGCAATCTGCAAGGTGGTGGTGCCGGAATCGAACACCACGATCTGACCGTCCTGCACCCGTCGCGCAGCCAGTTGCGCCAGATGGGTTTTCACTTCATCGGTTTCACTGATCCGGGTGAAATAGTCCTTGCCCGTGTCTTTGGGCCGGGGCAACGCCCCGCCGTGCACCCGCTGCACCAGGCCGACACTGGCCAGCTCCGCCAGATCGCGGCGGATGGTGTCTTCGGACACTGCGAAATGCTGGCTCAACTCCGACGCCATGACCTTGCCGTCACGTTCGAGGATCAACAGGATTTTTTGCCGGCGCACTGATGGAAGTTCGGCAGCAGAATGGTTGTCATGCATGTTTTTGCTCGTTTATGCGTTAAGTTGCGCGTTTAGGCGAGATTAGCCAATGCACGGGGCAAACACAAACGGGCGGCCGGGCAAACAGCTCCAAGTATCATTTTTTTCGATCTTTCAAATCATTACGCCGAATTTTTCATTTTCCTGTGACCTGTTCAAGATGGCGCCGTCACTCATGTTTTGGATGGAAACTTCATGAATATCAATTTTGCTTTTGCGTGCATGATCGTGGTCTCGTTTACGATTGCACTGGTTCACGCCTGACCGGTGCCGGTCGTACAACAAAGCGGTAAAAGCCTGACAAATCAGGAATATGGCCTATAAACAGTGGTGTCATGATTTCCGATCAGGGGAACTGGAAGGCTCCCCCGGAAGTTGATCTCTAAAAAAGCTGCGGACAATTGAGTGCCCGCCTGGAGACACCACCGATGAAAGCTCTGAAAATCGCCGCCAGTGAAGGCGCATCCGAATGTTTCCTGAACGCCCGCGAGGTGGTCCCGCTCGGTCACACCGACTTCACCGACGTCGCCGTGGCCGTGGTGTCGGTCAATGATGTGTTGGCCGGAGCCCTGGACGCCATTCAGCGCACCGGTTTTGATATTCCGATTTTCCTGGTGGCGTCCCCCGGCACCAGCACCCACCCCCGGGAAGTCTACAAACACCTGAATGACGTGCTGCTGCAAGTGAACGGCATCTTCGACCTGTCACCCAGCAACGTCGAATACCATGGCAACCAACTGGAGACCGCGGCCAAAGCCTACGAAGAAAGCCTGCTGCCGCCGTTCTTCGACTCGCTCAAGCATTACACCGAAGCCGCCAACGCAACCTTTGCCTGCCCCGGTCACCAGGGCGGCCAGTTCTTTCGCAAGCATCCGGCGGGTCGGCAGTTTTTCGACTTCTTCGGCGAGACGCTGTTTCGCGCCGACATGTGCAATGCCGACGTCAAGCTCGGCGACCTGCTGATCCACGAAGGCCCGGCGCTGCTGGCGCAAAAGCATGCCGCGCAAGTGTTCAACGCCGACAAGACCTACTTCGTGCTCAACGGCACCTCGGCGTCGAACAAGGTGGTGACCAACGCCCTGTTGACCCCGGGCGATCTGGTGCTGTTCGACCGCAACAATCACAAGTCCAACCACCAGGGCGCGCTGTTACAGGCCGGTGCCACGCCGGTCTATCTGGAAACCGCGCGCAACCCTTATGGCTTCATCGGCGGCATCGACGCCCACTGCTTCGAAGAAAGCTACCTGCGCGAACTGATCGCCGAAGTCGCCCCGGACAAGGCGCAACTGCCCCGGCCATTCCGCCTGGCGATCATTCAACTGGGCACCTACGACGGCACCGTGTACAACGCCCGGCAAGTGGTCGACCGCATCGGCAAGCTGTGCGACTACATCCTGTTCGACTCGGCCTGGGTCGGTTACGAACAGTTCATTCCGATGATGAAGGACTGCTCGCCACTGTTGCTCGATCTGAACGAGAACGACCCCGGCATCTTCGTCACCCAATCGGTGCACAAACAGCAGGCCGGTTTTTCCCAGGCCTCCCAGGTGCACAAGAAAGATCGCCACATCAAGGGCCAGGCCCGCTATTGCAACCATCACCGGCTCAACAACGCTTTCATGGCCCAGGCCTCGACCAGCCCGTTCTACCCGCTGTTCGCTTCGCTGGATGTCAACGCGCGCATTCACTCGGGCCGCAGCGGCCTGCGTTTGTGGGAAGACTGCGTGAAGTTCGGCATCGAAGCGCGCAAGTTGATCCTCGAAGCCTGCACCATGGTCCGCCCGTTCGTGCCGTACACCATTGACGGGCGTGCGTGGGAAGACTATCCAACGGAAGACATTGCCAATGACATCCGCTTCTTCGAGTTCCATCCCAAGGATCGCTGGCACGCCTTTGCTGGTTATGCCGAGAAGCAGTACTTCATCGACCCGTGCAAGTTGCTGTTCACCACGCCGGGCATCGACCCGGTGGACGGCAGCTACACCGACTTCGGTATTCACGCCGGCATCCTGGCCAACTTCCTGCGCGAGAACGGCATCGTTCCGGAAAAATGCGACCTGAACTCGATCCTGTTCCTGCTCACCCCGGCCGAAGACTGGGCGAAGATGACCCACCTGGCCGCACAGATCGCCCGTTTCGAACGTTTCATCAGCGATGACGCGCCGATGAGCCGGGTGCTGCCGGCGATCTACGCGCAGCATCAGGAACGCTATCGCAACTACACCATTCGCCAGCTCTGCCAGGAAATGCACGACCTGTATCGCAGCCACAATGTGCAGCAGTTGCAGAAGGACATGTTCCGCAAGGAACACTTCCCGAAAAAGGCCATGAACCCGCAGCAAGCACAAATCGAGTACATCCGTGGCAACGTCGAACTGGTGGCGCTGGCGGATGCCGATGGCCGCATCGCCGCCGAGGGTGCGTTGCCTTACCCGCCGGGCGTCTTGTGCGTGGTGCCGGGCGAAATCTGGGGTGGCGCCGTGCTCAAGTACTTCCTGGCCCTGGAAGAAGGCATCAACCGCTTGCCCGGTTTCACACCGGAGCTGCAGGGCGTGTACCTGAAGCAGGAAGGCGGTCGTACCCGGGCGTATGGGTACGTGCTCAAGGCCTGATGACAGGCTGCAGGAGCCGGCCTGGGCTGACTCCTGCAGCATGCATCGATCAGAATTTTTCCGGGATGAACTTGAACGGATAGTTCGGATCCCGATAGTTGCCGGGACTTTGGCGCTTGGGCAGTTTCACTTTTGCCCGCGGTACTTCTTCATAAGGAATACTGTTCAGCACATCACTGATGATGTTCAGTCGCGCCCGTCGCTTGTCATTCGAGTTGGCGACCCGCCACGGGGCGAATTCGGTATCGGTGGCCTCGAACATGTCGTCCCGGGCACGGGAGTAGTCGTACCAGCGGTTATAGGACTTGAGGTCCATGGGTGACAGCTTCCAGATCTTGCGCCCGTCGGTGATACGCTCCTTGAGGCGTCGGGTCTGCTCTTCCTGGCTCACTTCAAGCCAGTATTTGATCAGGATGATTCCCGATTCGACCAGTGCATGCTCGACGCGCGGCACCACGCTGAGAAAATTGCGCACCTGCTCTTCGCTGCAAAACCCCATGACCCGCTCTACACCGGCGCGGTTGTACCAGCTGCGATCGAAGATCACCACTTCACCAGCCGCCGGCAGGTGCGGCAGATAACGCTGCACATACATCTGGCTTTTTTCCCGCTCGGTCGGCGCCGGCAGCGCCATTACCCGGAACACCCGAGGACTGACCCGTTCGGTGAGCGCCTTGATGGTCCCGCCCTTGCCGGCGCCGTCACGGCCCTCGAAGATGATGCAGACCTTGGCGCCCGTGTGCTGCACCCACTCCTGCAGCTTGACCATCTCGACATGCAGCTGCGCCAGCTCCTCGAGATACACCTTGTTCTTGAGCTTGCCGCCTTCAGCCGGTTTACCTTTCGATGCAGCCTTCTTCTTTGCCATGCCCGTTACCTCCTTCAATGCGTCACATAGCGTCCGGAGCGCGCCCGGCCACGTTCATTCAGCCTCGACTGCGCTGGTAGTGTTCAACCGCCTGCTCCAGGTTCAGGAACATGCGCGCCTCGCCCAACGTATGGCCCAAGGGTGCCTTGATAACCATGTCCCAGACGCCCGGGCTCATGCCCACCAGCCACAATGAAATGCCTTTTTCCTGCAGTCGCTGTTCCGCCCCGGTGAGCATTTTCAGGGCTGTGTACTCCAGGTCGAACACGCTGCGCAGGTCCAGAATCACCACGGCGGGTCTTGCTTGTTCGATCAGGGGCCGCATCTTCATACCGACGCGCTGGGCGTTGGCGAAAAAAATCCGGCCTTCCGGTCGCAGCAACAGCAGCCCGTCAAAGTGTTCGTCATCGAGGTGTTCGGCGGACTGCGGCCGGTACACATTGGTGCCAGGTTTGCGCCCGAGGATGTGCACGGGTGGGTCCGAGACCTGATAGGCCAGTGCCAGCAACGAAACCACGATTGCCACGACGATCCCTTGCAGCGTGCCCAGCAGCATCACGCCGATCATGGCCACCACGGCCCAGGCAAATTCGGTACGGCGAACCGACAGGATCTCGCGAAACTCCGCCGGCTCGATCAGGCCCACCGAATACACAATCACCACGGCGGCGAGCGTGGCGTTGGGCATCAGGCCAATCAGCGGCGCCAGCAGCAGGCAAGTGCCCAATGCCAGCGCAGCGGTGACCAGTGCGGCGAGTTGCGAACGGGCGCCGGCCAAGCGGTTCACCGCCGTTTGAGTGGTCCCGCCACCCGCGACCATGGCCCCGAGAAATGCGCCGCCGATGTTGGCAACGCCGGTGGCCAGCAGCTCCCGATTCGGCTGTGGCGCGGGCTCGTCACTGCGGGCGAACGCGCGTCCCGCCGCGATGGTTTCGGTGAAACTCATCAGCGCGATGCCCATCGCCGAAGGCCACAGGGTTTCGGCCAACGACCATACCGGCAGGGTCGGCGCGGGCAATCCGATCGGCACCAGGCCGACGGCGGACACACCAAAGCTCTCCAGGCCGAACAGGCTCATGGCGATGATGCCCAACGCCACCGCAATCAACGGTGCGGGCAGTCGTGGCGTAAAACGCTTCATGCCGACCAGCAGCACGACCATGAACACGCCGACCGCCACGGTCGGCAACGAGGCATGACCGATGCTCTGAACAGTGGCCAGCAGATTGTGCAGGAAGCCACCTTTGTCGATGTGAGTACCCAGCAATTTGGGTAGCTGGTCGAGCACGATGACCACGCCGATGCCAGCCTTGAAACCCACCAGCACCGGTTCGGAAATGAAATTGGCGACGAAGCCCAGGCGCAGCAATGCCGCGACGATCAGGATCGCGCCCACCATCAGGGCCAACGTGGCGGAAGCCGCGAGCAAGGTCGCCGCATCGCCATTGGGGCTGATCTGGCCCAACGCTGAGCCGGCGAGAATGGCCAGGGTGGTCGTGGTGCTGACACTGAGTGGGCGCGAAGTACCGAGCACGGCATAGATCACCATCGGCACCAGCACCGTGTACAGCCCGACCTGCACCGGCAAGCCGGCAATGGTGGCGTACGCCAGCGCCTTGGGAATGACCACCGCCGCTGCCGTCAGCCCGGCGACCACATCGCCTCGCAGCCAGTCGGGCCGGTAATTGCCGAGCCATTCCGGGATCAACAGGCTGCGCACGGTACCCCGCAATGGAGTGCCTGGAATCCGCTCTTGCGGATGGCTGCCTTGTTGATTCATGAGTCACTCCAGTCGCAATTCGTCCCATGCGGATGATGAGTAGACTCAACTGACCGCACAATCCTTTAACTGCACGCGTAACCACTGCAAACCTTCATCGGCATCAAAGCGTGTGTACCAGCAGGCAATCCACGCAGGCTCGGCCAGTTACAAATGTAGCCGGTTTGCACGGCTACGCCGCCATATGGCTGGCGAAGGGGACAGACGCCCCACCATCACCGGTCAAAAATGGAAAGCCTTATATGGACGACGCCATGAAAGCGATAAATGAGCTATACCCGCTAACTCCCCCCATTGCAGTTCTTCAGCTCAGGAGTTTGGCAATGAAGCTCAAAACCTCACTGGCAGCACTCATGGTTGCAGCAAGCCTTTTCGGCTGCACCACTTCATCGACCCACGGCGTGAACGTTACCCTGGTCGCCACCCGGCAAAACGCCGGTCAGATCGGCACCGTCACGCTGACGGACTGGGACAAGAAAACCGGGCTCAGTTTCTTCATCAGCGGTGCTCCAATGGGGGTTACCCTGCCCCTGCGTCTTTACTCCTTCATCAATAACGGCAGCTGCGAGCAACCCGGGTCAGTCGCCTACGCGATGAACGACACCGTCAACACCGAACGCCAACCCGTACGCGGTTGGTCTTTTACCAGGACCGCGCCTGTGCCGTTGCAAACCCTGGTTGACGGCAAGTATTCGGTGGTCGTGCGAACGGCTTCGACCGATGGCAACGTCGATATTTTTTGCGGGGATATCAAGCCTGAAGTGCCGGCGAAATAGCCGCGACCATTTCAGGCCAGCCCTCGGTACCGCTCGTGCCACCGGTTGTCCGGTGCGAGCGGTGGCGTCTGGTGAGTGCAAATGGGGCCGGTAGAAGCTGCGGTCACAAACCTGTCATTACTCACTGATAACGTCCAAGCGCTTTCCCGAACCGCATCCGCTCGATCTCCGATCGCCAGTTCCCTGTACCAGGGCTTTGCCCCTCCGCTCAAGGTGACACTTCAGGTGTACTCAAGCACGACGCGCAAGCAAATCATCATCCGATCCAACGACATGAGCTGCGACGACTTTGGCGCGTTGTTCTCGAACCTGTTCGGCAACCTTTATTCCGACTCTCCACCGCCACCGAAAAACATCATCATCGGCGGAGTCTATGGCAGGCATGAAGGTGTCAGTTTTCGGCGCATGTACTATCGCGGTGACTTCACGGTGGCTTTTCCCGCCCCCCTTGATGAAATCACCTTCGTCATTCCCACCGCCGGCAAGATCATCTTCAACCACGTTACCGAGTCGGTAGGTTTTGCCCAGGTCGGCCTGGCGATCGACAAAGCCGAGGTCCGCTCGGCGCGCTTTGTCGACAATCATGCGCAGCACGGGATTTCGATCAGCCGGGCGCTGATTACCGAACGACTGTCGATGCTGCTGGGCAAGCCGATCCTGCAAAAAATCTGTTTCGAGCCTGTGGTGGATCTGAACATATCCGCCTTTCAGGGCATCAAGGCACTGGTGGACCTGGCCACGGGCACCGAGTTCGACCTGCTGATCAACACAGGTTCGCTGATGCCTTCGCGCCTTCGCGAAATGCTGGTCGATGCGGTGCTCGAAACCTGGCCGCACAACTTCACCGAAGCCCTTCAACGCCCTTCCCCACTGATAGCGCCGCGGCATGTGAAGCTGGCCGTCGAGTACATTCAGGCACATCCCGACCACCTGGCCAGCGGCACGGAACTGGCGCAGTTGACCAACGTCAGCCTGCGCGCATTGCAGGAAGGTTTTCAGCGCTTCATGGGCACTTCGATCGTTGCCTATCAACGCCAGGTACGCCTGGAACGCGCCTATGCCGCGCTGTCCCAGGGGGTTTCGCCGTCGGTGACAGACGTGGCCTTGCAACACGGCTTCAGCAATGTCGGGCGGTTTTGCCAGTATTTCCAGAGTGCCTACGGCATCAGTCCCGCAGACGTGAGAAAGGGCCAGCGAACGCGGCCGATGGCGACCAATTGAGGCTCGCCCCCACCCTTTGATCGGTGTCGAACACAATTCCCACGCACGACAAAAAACCACTGTGGGAGCGAGCTTGCTCGCGATGGCGTCGTGTCAGGCAACATGGATGTTGAATGCGAAATCGCGATCGCGAGCAAGCTCGCTCCCACATTCAATCCGTGTCGCCCCACCAGTCCTGCGTAGGACAAACAACACCGCTCCCACTGATTGCCTAGACTGATCGTCAGAACAGATAACTGGCCTTCAGCCCGCCATTGAAGCCGTGGCTGTCGCCGCCACCGCTGGCGCCGATTTGCGCACCCACGCTCCACGCACCCAGGTTGGCCATGACGTTGACGCCACCGGTGAACTGGTCACGGTTATCGAAGGCGGCTTGCTGTTCAACGTCCAGGCCCAACAGGTGCCCTTCGCTGTCGACTTCAGGGTCGCCCAACACATGCTCGTAGCCCACTTGCACGCCAGGCACCACTTGCCAGGCGCCCAGGCCGACAGGTGCAAAGGATGCGTTGAGATTGGCCACCGCGCTCTTGCGGGTCTGGTGGATGCCGTCGACGTCCAGGGCCAGTTCGCTGCCTTTTTCCTGGAAGCCCGACAGGTTGACGTGGCTGACCCGCACGCCGAGGCTCGGTTCGAGGGTCACGCCGTTCACCGGCACACGGTAACCGAGCGCCAGGGTCGCGCCGGTGAGATTGCCATGGCTGTCGCCCTTGGCCGTGCCCAGACCGCCGCCGAGTTCGCGCTTGCTCTCGTAATCGAGATAGCCGGCGCTGGCATCGACATCCACAAACAGGCCGCGCTCCAGACCATTCGGTGCGAAGCGTGCGCCAACGCTGAAGAAGGTCAGGTCGGTATCGGCCTCGCCACCTGCGCCACCGACATTGCCGCTGCTGTAGCCGAAACCGGCATGGGCGCTGAGCTGTTCGGAAAAGCGCTGGGTCAGGCCAATCATCATGCCCTGGGTATGCTCATTGCTGCTGGAGGCCTGAGACGAGCCGTCGGTGCCCAGATACCCCGCCAGGGCGGTGCTCCACAGGCGATATTGCCCGGCCTTGAGGTCGATGCCGCTGGTGAACGGCGCCGCAGCCTGTTCGATCATCGCGCCCTGGCGCAGCAGATAGCTGGCAGCGTCGGCGTGCACCTGGCCGCCGATGGTGGACTGGACGCCGCCGAGGCTGCGCGCATCGATGGCCGATTGCAGGTAATAGTTGTAGGCGCTGTAGGTGCCCGACAGGTTGCTGCTCTGCAGTTGTTGCAACAGCTGCGCGCCGGCCGCGGCGTTGCCGGCCAGGTCCGCCGCGCCCGGCAAGCTGTTGTAGAACACCATCTTGCCGCGCAGCACGTAGATGGTTTCCTGAGACAGGCCGAGGCCTTGCTTGAGGTAGTTATCCATCGTGCCGTACTGCGCGGTCACTTGGTCCAGGCCGGCTTGCAGGTAACTGGCCTCCACACCGATCAGCGGCCCATAGATGGTCGCCATGCCCGGTGGCAACGCCGCCAGGGTCGCCTTGATGCGCGCGGCGGTGTAGTCGTTGGTCGCCAGGTAGTTGCTCATGATGGTGGCATCGTCGACCCCGGCGATGCTTTGCAGCACGGCGGCGGTCCAGCCCGTGCGGTCCTTGCCGGCCGTGCAATGGAACAGCGCGGCACCGTCGACCGCGGCCAGTTCATTGAACAGCTGGTTGAATTCGCTGCGCATCCCCGCGTTCCTGACGAAATCACGGTTGGTGTCCTGCATCATGGCGGTGGCTTCGGCGGCGCTGTGAAACGCGATGTTGGTGACGTTCGCGCCGGACGTGGAGCCGCCGATGATGTCGATGTTGGTGTACGTCGCGCCGGTGAGCATCTTGTCGGGTGTGGCGGCGATCTCGCTGGGCGTGCGCAGGTCGTAGACCGCCTTGATGCCCAGGCCGTTCAGGGTCGCCAGATCCGCCGCAGACGGCGTCAGCGCGTTGGAGCGGTAAAACACCCCGCCACGCAGGGTGCCGTCATTGGCCGTGGTGTACGCGGTGGTGAGACCGGCGACATCACGGAAATTGTCGATGCTCTTCAGGCGTGGCGTGTTGAGGGGGATAGTCTCGGCAGCCTGGGCGGCAGCGATGGACAGGCTCAAAACAGACAGCGAACACACAAGTCGTTGGAACACAGTGCAGCCTCATTGGAATACCGTTGGGCTGACTAATATCTACATTGAAATGACGCTGAACATGACAAATCGCCCGCGCAGGCAAATCACTGCGCGATGTGTCCGGGCGGCTCGTTTTCTGTCCGTGCAATGCCCGTTGTGCGGCGAACCTGGGGGGCAGGTTTTGAGTGATGGCTGGCGGGGAACAAGATGTGCGGTGGCCGTTGATCAGTTTCCGGGTATAAAAAAACCCGCCTTCCAGCGGGTTTTTGGCTTTTCAGAATCTGATCTCTACCGCTGCGAACTCAATGGGTTTTTTTCGAGGTCGACAGCCCGGCTTTACTCAAGCCTTTGGTGTTGTGCTCACCCGGGGTCGAGGCCGAAATAGCGCTGGCCTTGGCGACGCCACGGGTATCGGAGTGGGCGAGGCCCGAGGTCGTGGTGCCATGACCGTTATCATCATTGCGCTCACTACCGTAGTGGTTCCCGCTCAGGCCACGGTCGCGCACGGACTTGCCGGCATGGTCGCTGTCCAGCCCGTTACCGCGGCCGTTACTGCCGGAGTGGCCTGTACCGGCGTGTCCGCCACCCATACCGCCGCCGTGGCCTGCGCCGTTTCCGCCGCCATTTCCGCCACCATTTCCACCGCCGCCACCGCCGCCACCACCACCGCCACCGTCCTTCGCGTATGCCGAACCCATGATCGACAGGCTATCAGGGAGTAACGGGGCGGCTGCAAGCATCATGGCGCATGACATTACAGCAACGAGACTCTTGTTTTTAAAAAGCATGATTGCTTCCGTAGGAGGTTGATATCGCGTGACGTATGACGCGATATCCCTCCAACAGTTCAAGTACCACGACAAACGGCTGGAGCACCTTGAATCAGCGGGAAGACTACCTTCCACACTTTAATCAAACGCACCGTCGAGAATTTCATAGACAAGCCCGGTGGCCAGCGCAACCAGGATCAGGTCCGTGCCGACTTGCTGCCATTCGTAGCCGTCATAGTGGGGCAGCCTGCCGACCAGTCGGCCATCCAGTTTTTTGGCGATGCCGGGTGGAAGTGGTTTGCCTCGGGCAAGGTTCTTTTGAATACCCGGTGGCAAGTCGGATCCGGGGCTCCAGTAGCCGGTATTCACGCCAATGATCTCGAGCACGCTGCCACGGTTGATGCTCGGGCCATTGCTCCAGTCCCCGCCGCCGGAATTCTTGTTCTTGTTGCCATGACTGCCCTGGTTGCCATGGTTGACCTTCCCGTTGCCCTGGCCGTTACCGGGATCGGCCAGCGCCGTCACCGAGCCGCAGACCAGAGTCAAACAGGTAACAGCTGCAATCAATGATCGAGTCCTGAACATGATTCATTCCTTCGTGGTGGGGAATAGTCCCTGAAATTTAGACTTTATAGACGAAGTTGGTTCCATGAAGTCACCCACCGCCAAACCGTCTACGCTCATCCGATCGAAGCCTTGCGGGCATTTGCCGGAGGATGGGGCTTGTCGATTATAGGCATCTTGATACGTCGCAGATACTTCAGTGCGTGGCGCTGTTTCCCGATTGTTACCTCAGCGCCGCAGTTGTCACTTCTGCGCCGCCGAGCTGACCAATAGAGTATGGCCGTCGGTGTGGAACAGGGTCGTCGACTTGTCGGCCCGCGCTGGCACCGATCCCCCCATCACGGAAGAGGTGAATCATGAGTTTCGTCAAAGTGGAAAAAAACCAGAGCAGCGCCCCGTCGGATATCGACATGAAAAAAGCCATGGTCGAGTCGGGCGGCAAGCCGGGCGAGGTCACCGGGACCAATGCCGCCCGCACCCTGACCTACACCGGCGTGGTCAATCACACGGTGTACGAGAACAAGCTGATCGAGATCGCCAAGGGCAAACGCACCAGCTGGAACTTCGTCTGGGCCGATGCCAAGGCCGCCTGAGGTCAAGGCGGGGCGGCCGATCGGCTGCCCCGCTGACTCAGCCCCTGATACAACCCCGATACCCGCTTGTAACACCACGACACTTAGCCGCCCTGCCCCTCGCCCCTAGAGTGAAGCCGTCAATGGACTGCAGCGCCAGGCGCCAGCAACCCATTGATTGTCCAACACACCACCAAGGAAGAGGGAAACCATGAGCAAATCAATCGCTGTCAGCCAACAGAGCCAGCAGCTTCACAATGATGTGCAAGAAGCCGTCAAGTCGATCATGGGTGCAACGCAACTGAAGGCGGCAGATTACGGCCGGGTACTGAGGTCAGCCCTGGCAGCTTCGCAAAAAACCGTCACCATCGAAATCGCCGCCGGCGACCTGGCGCAGCTGAAGAAGTCCGGCTACAAGCTGTGCTTTGCCAAGAAGGTGGGTGACGCCGACTACAACGTGGTCTGGCAGTCCTATGACGCTTACCTGAGCAACAACGAGTTCAGCTGGACGCCTCAATATCAGCTGTTTGCGTCCAACCTGTTCAAGGCAAATGTGCAGGTCAAAGTCTCGACCAACATCGTCAATATCGGCCTGGGGCAAACATCGACACTCGATGAGCACGGTCTGCTGAGTTCGGCGGTTACCGGGGGGCCGAACATTTCCATGACCTTTGTAAACGACTACGCCCCCATCCATCCGGGTATCAACCAGCTATCTACCGGCATTGATGGCAATCAGGTCAGCACCCCCATTTACGTTGCGGTGGATCAGGTGGTCACCGGTGAAACCGTGCTGACGCCGGTGGAAACCATCCTCGTGTGGTTCGAACAGAACGTACAGACCAGCACCATGTTCAGTACCTCACGCTCCAAGGCGATCGAAATCGACTTGACGTTCGATAACACCGCAGGTCGCCTTTACGAAGGCGGTCAGTGGAAAACCGTGTAACCGTCATGCCGGGGCAACCTTGCGGTTGCCCTTTCACTCCTCTTTGCCCGCCGTGGCGAAGTAGCCCGTCAGCGAGCGACAGATCGACTGCGCGAGGTCCTCCTGGGTGGCGATGCCATGGGGTCGATCACGATCGAACTGCGCCGACCAGCGAATCCGCCCCTGCGCCACATCCACCAGGCGCAATGACGCTCGCACCCGCGAAGGCTCGACCCGCACGCTGCCCTCCAGGCAATAGCTGTAACGCCCGCCACGCTTGAAGTCCGGTACCGGCTCGCTGCTGCGTGCCACCCGCATCAACACATGATTGGTCCCGGTCTGCGCCTGCTCGAACGACTCGAACAGTCGGCAGCTCAACTCCTCGCACAAGCCCCGGGTAAAGTCATCGCCATCGCGGGTGAGGCAGGTAAACGGCTGGATCTGGACCACAGGATGGCGAGTGCCGACGCCCTTGGGCCGCAGCTGCTGATAGGTCAAACGATAACACCCCGGTGGAATGCTGAAGCGCACCGGGTCCTGCTGGCCGTTGCCGGCGTAATGCGCTGCGAGCTTGCGCCGCAAGCGCCCCACCTGCACTCGCACCACCGGATCGTCGCCCGTGCAATACATTGCCGGGTCACGACGAAACACCGCGATGCCGATGGCGTGTTCGGTCAACGGCGTATTGCAAGCCTGAAGGTCGTGCTCGACCAGAAAGCGCAACAGACTGCCCATGCGCCTGGACTTGGCAAATAACGGACTGACCAGCAACAGCGCCAGCACCCGCTCGATTTCTTCCCGATCGAGCGGCTCGGGAACCCCCGCCGCAGTCGAATCGGCCATGCTTTTGATCACCATCGCCTGCCTCCGTGCAGGTTGCCGACAGGAATGGATGTCGCACTCCGTGATTACCCTTGCAGCGTGAGCAGGAATGGGACTCGGGCACTGCAACGACCAAGCGTAGCAGCCGTGTTGATATCGGCAGGCAATTGCGATGGTAGCAACCCGCCATCCGACGAACGTTCAATCTTGACGCCTGAAAAATTTGTAGGACTTGTCCCTTTGTGGCGAGGGAGCTAGCTCCCGCTGGGCTGCGAAGCGGCCCTGATCCTTTGCAACTCATTTCCTCAGACCCATCGCAGTGCCCGGTTTTACGGCGGCAGAGCCGCCGAACGGGAGCAAGCTCGCTCGCCACAGGGGCCGTTTGGCGTCCTACAGGCCGGTTGCAGCACTGGTAATCGATGCCTAATGTGCGCCCGTCGCTGACTTGAATTGGCGACAGGGTTTCGCAGCCCTGTAGAAGATGGAACACAGCTAAATGACAACTGTGGCAAAATTTGCCGCCGTTTCGTTTTATGGCGGCTGTGTGTGGGAGACCTTCGGGTCTGCCGGTTTCACTCTTCTCCGGTCTGCGAACCCGCACATAGCTGCCACCCATTTGTTTCGCAGCAAAAGGTGGCACTTCATGATCCTTTGAAGAGTTCTACCTTATGACAATGCAAAACCCGCCTCGCCGCTTCACCCCCATGAAACAAATCGCCACCAGCTACCCCGTCCTTCTCATCGACAGCGACGCCCCGCTGCGCGAACTCCACAACTGCGCCGCCGAACGCCTCAACGCCGTCCTGCAATACCTCAACCTCATGGCCTGCACCAGCCTCCCCGACTACGCCGAAAACGACATCAACACCGTCACCAACATTTCGCGGATTCTGCTGCAGGATGTGCGGGATGTGTTTGGGGTGATTGAGCAGCGGGGGTTTGAGGTGCCGAAGAAGCAGTGACATTTTTCAAGCACAAAAAACCCGCATTTCTGCGGGTTTTCAATGGCCATCGTTCAGTTGGCTTTAGCAGCCATCAGCAGACTGACGCACAGGAACTGTTTTTGAATACCGTCTAAAAAATTTATCTCCCCGGCCGATTCATTTAGACTCGACTGTTGGCTCATGGGGCCAGGCCAAGCCCTATAACGGATATCCAAGACAGCTCTTCATGAAAAAAATAATCAGTTATTTGCGAAATAGTTACTGGAAACGATGGATTCGCAAACACAAATGCAAAGTGGCGGGCGGTGTATTGTCACTGCACAAAAGATCGACACTGACCATTGAAGAAGGCGTGACGCTTGGGCATGTGGTCATAGAGTCGAAAAAGCTGGAAATCGGTGCGCATACCTATATCCGCAGTGACTGCTTCCTTTCGGCGGTCTCATCCATTGGCAGGTTTTGTTCCATTAGTAGCAGCTGCTTTATCGGCCAACAAAAGAGCTCGCATCCGTTGGACTGGCTCAGTTCACATCCCTTTCAATATTCCGACACTGCGCTGGTTTACGACCCGGAGGTTGCGGACATCACGATTGGGCATGACGTCTGGATCGGCCATAGCGCGATGATCCTGGAAGGCGTGACCATTGGCACCGGCGCAGTCATCGCAACCCGCGCCCTGGTTGCCCATGACGTGCCACCGTACGCCATTGTTGCCGGCACCCCGGCAAAAGTTGTCAAGTATCGGCACACACCCGAGTTGATTGAGGCGCTGATCAACAGCAAGTGGTGGGATGTTGATGTCGAGGTACTCAAGACATTACCGCTCAATGATCCGCAAGCCACTTTGTCTCTGTTGGCCACCCTGCAGAAAGAAACGCGCGCCGACTACCAACAGATCGAGATATCCCGCAAAGGGTGCAGTATTTCGTCTTGAACAGCAGGAATGGCCACCATTGAACATTCAAGATGCCAGGCCATAACCAAATCCGAATGATAAAAAACCCGCATCAGATGCGGGTTTTAACGGCTGGCTGTTGATGAACCCTGCCCGCAAAGCGGTTATCAGAAGTTCGCCGGAGTGTTGGCACTGATGATTTCCGCCTCATCCGCCCCGATATTACGAAACCGATGCGGCAACGTCGTCGGGAAGTAGTAGCCATCCCCGGCGTTCAGCACGCTCACCTGCCCATCCACGGTCAATTCCACCGTGCCGCGTGTCACCAACCCGCACTCCTCGCCTTCGGAATGCACGATCGGCTCTTCGCCGGAGCTTGCGCCCGGTGCATATTGCTCGCGCAGCAAGCGCATCTGCCGGCTTGGCACGGACGCGCCGATCAGCAGCAGGCGCAGGCCATGGCGGCCGAGGTCGGGCTGTTCGTTGGCGCGGAAGACGTATTGGTGTTCGCGCGGTGGCTGATCGAAGGTGAAAAAGTCGGCCAGGGACATGGGGATGCCCTCCAGCAATTTCTTCAGGGAGCTGACGGAAGGACTGACCCGATTCTGTTCGATCAGGGAGATGGTTGCATTGGTGACGCCGCTACGCCGGGCCAGCTCGCGCTGGGACATTTTGTAGCTTTCGCGTACTAATTTGAGTCGTGAGCCCGTGTCCATGACAGCCTTATGTGCGTGCTACTTAAGGGTAATGGGGGTGGAGTGCAGGCGCGGATCACGCCGTTTTCCGGTCCCGGAAACGTGAAAGGCGGCTATTAAATCACGTTTGTTCGTAATGCTCAGCAGGTTCGATAAACGGCAGAAGAAAAGAACCTGTTGATGATAATTCTGAGTCAAGACACAGACCTGTGGGAGCGAGCTTGCTCGCGATGGCGGCGGGTCAGTCAACATCAATGTCGAATGTCAGACCGCTATCGCGAGCAAGCTCGCTCCCACAAAGGGCGGCGGTGTTTCTGGTGTTAAAAAGCCGGCAGCACCCTTTGGGGAGTAGCCGCCGGCGAGGTAAAGCTTAGATGCCGAAACGGTCGCGCAGCGAGTAGTACACGGCGCCGAGGGCGGTCAACGGCGCCGAGAAGGTGCGCCCGCCGATCATTGGCATGTGCGGCAGCGAGGCAAACGCGTCAAAACGCTCGGCGTCACCACGGATCATTTCCGAGATCAGCTTGCCGGCCAGGTGCGAACAGGTCACGCCGTGGCCGCTGTAGCCCTGCATGTAGTAGGCGTTTTTCTCGATACGGCCGAATTGCGGCATGCGCGACATGGTCAGCAGGAAGTTGCCCGTCCAGCGGTAGTCGATCTTCACGTCTTTCAGTTGCGGGAAGGTCTTGAGGATTTTCGGGCGGATCAGTTGTTCGATGTCATCCGGCTCGCGCGCCCCGTAGACCACGCCACCGCCATAGAGCAGGCGGTTGTCAGCAGTGAGGCGGTAGTAGTCGAGCAGGTAGTTGCAGTCTTCGACGCAGTAGTTGTTTTTGATCAGGCTGCGGGCCTGTTTTTCCGACAACGGCTCGGTGACGACGATCTGCGAACCGCACGGCATGCTCTTGCTGGTCACGCGGTTGTCCAGGCCTTGCGGCAGGTAGGCGTTACCGGCGATCAGCAGGTACTTGGCCTTCACCACACCTTTTGCGGTGCGCACGGTGATTGGCTCGCCGTAGGTGATTTCCACCGCCGCCGATTGCTCGTAGATCTTGCCGCCCAGGCCGATGATCGCCGAGGCTTCGCCGAGGGCCAGGTTCAGCGGGTGAATGTGGCCGCCCTGCATGTCCAGCAGGCCACCGACGTAGGCATCGGAACCGACTTCGCGCTTGATGTCGGCCGCGTCGAGCATTTTCAGGTTCTTGTTGCCGTAGCGTTCCCAGCTCTTCTTCTGTTCGGCCAGGCCCTTGAGTTGCTTTTTGTTCATCGCCGCGAAAATACCGCCGGGACGGTAGTCGCACTGGATGTCGTAGTGCTGTATGCGCTGACGGATGATGTCGGCGCCTTCGAAAATCATGCTGCCGAGGATTTCGGCGGTCTTGTCGCCGTAGCGCTCTTCGATGACATCGACGTCGCGGCTATAGGAGTTGACCAGTTGGCCGCCGTTGCGACCACTGGCGCCGAAGCCGACCTTGGCCGCTTCGAGCACGGTCACGCTGTAGCCCGCTTCGGCGAGGAACAGCGCCGAGGACAGACCGGTGTAGCCGGCGCCGATCACGCAGACGTCGCAGTCCACCGCCCCTTCCAGCACCGGGAAATCGCCGGTGAAGTTGCGGGTGGCGGCGTAGTAGCTGTTTACATGCTGTTGATTAGAAGAGCTGTGTTTCATAGGTTTCTCCGAGGGCCGCCGGCAACGTGCAAGCGGCCGTCGCTATAAAGGTCTTAGAGCTTGATCCAGGTCGCCTTGAGTTCGGTGTACTTGTCGAACGCGTGCAGCGATTTGTCCCGACCGTTACCCGACTGCTTGAACCCGCCGAACGGCGCGGTCATGTCGCCGCCGTCGTACTGGTTGACCCAGACGCTGCCGGCACGCAGGCCACGGGCGAAGGTGTGGGCCTTGCTCAGATTGCTGGTCCATACGCCGGCGGCCAGGCCGAAGATGCTGTCGTTGGCAATCGCCAAAGCTTCTTCAGCGGTGTCGAAGGTGATGACCGACAGCACCGGGCCGAAGATTTCTTCCTGGGCAATGGTCATGGCGTTGGTCACACCGTCGAAAATCGTCGGTTCCACGTACTGGCCACCGGTGCCTTCGAGGGTGCGGCTGCCGCCGGCGATCAGTTGACCACCCTGCTGTTTGCCGACTTCGATGTAGCGCAATACGTTTTCCAGCTGACGCTGGTCGACCACCGCGCCGACGGTCGTCGCAGGATCGAGCGCGTGCCCCGGCTTCCAGGCTTGCAGGGCTTCCACCAGCAATGGAATGAACTGCTCGCGAATCGAACGCTCCACCAGCAAACGTGAACCGGCGGTGCAGACTTCACCCTGGTTGAAGGCGATGCCGCTGGCCGCTGCCTGTGCTGCCGCCCGCAGATCCGGTGCGTCGGCAAACACCACGTTCGGGCTCTTGCCCCCCGCTTCGGCCCAGACGCGTTTCATGTTGCTTTGCCCGGCGTAGATCATCAATTGCTTGGCAATCGCCGTGGAGCCGGTGAAGGCCAGCACGTCGACGTCCATGTGCAACGCCAGCGCCTTGCCGACGGTATGGCCGTAGCCCGGCAGGACGTTGAACACGCCTTTCGGGATGCCCGCGTCCAGCGCCAATTGCGCGATGCGGATCGCCGTCAGCGGGGACTTTTCCGAAGGCTTGAGGATGAACGAGTTGCCCATCGCCAGGGCCGGGGCGAATTTCCAGCTGGCCATGATCAGCGGGAAGTTCCACGGCACGATGGCCGCGACCACGCCGACCGCTTCGCGCGTCACTAGACCAAGCTGATCGCGGGGCGTGGCGGCGACTTCGTCGTAGATCTTGTCGATGGCTTCGGCGGTCCAGCGGATCGCATTGGCGGTCGCTGGAATATCGATGCTCATGGAGTCGCTGATCGGCTTGCCCATGTCGAGGGTTTCGAGCAGGGCAAGCTCTTCCTGGTTCGCCAGAATGAGATCGGCGAAACGGATCAGGATGCGCTTGCGCTCGGCCGGGGCCAGGTTGGCCCAGACGCCGGATTCGAAGGTGCGGCGCGCTACGGCGACTGCAGCGTTGGCGTCGGCTTCGTCGGTGCTGGCGACGTTCGCCAGGAAACGACCGTCCACGGGGCTGATGCATTCGAACGTGGCGCCACTGGCGGCCGCGCAGTATTGGCCGTCAATGAATGCGCGACCTTCGATAGTTAGGGACTGGAAGCGTTGCTCCCAATCGCTGCGAGTGTTTGTCATGGTTGTGACTCGATAAGTGATCGTCGGACTGATGCCATTCGGTGATGGATCAGAATGCCGCAGTACCTGTGGGAGCGAGCTTGCTCGCGATAGCGGTGGAACAGTCACTATTAATGTTGAATGTGACGGCCTCATCGCGAGCAAGCTCGCTCCCACAGGGGACTGGTGGTGTCACAGGCTCTGTGTACACCACCCATCCACGGGGCCATCAAACGGTATGCAAGTACCAGTTGTACTCAAGGTCCGAGATGGAGTTCTCGAACTCGGCCAACTCGCTTTCCTTGCACGCCACGAACACGTCGATGTACAGCGGGTCGATGTACTTGGCCATGACTTCGCTGTCGTCCAGCTCGCGCAGGGCATCGCGCAGGTTATTCGGCAGGCTCTGCTCGTTTTGCTCGTAGCTGTTGCCTTCCACCGGTGCGCCCGGTTCGATCTGGTTGGTCAGGCCGTGGTGAACACCGGCCAGAACCGACGCCATCAGCAGGTACGGATTGGCATCGGCGCCCGCTACGCGGTGTTCGATGCGCACCGAGTCTGGCGAACCGGTCGGCACACGCACCGCTACGGTGCGGTTGTCGATGCCCCAGCTCGGCGAGTTCGGCACGTAGAACTGCGCGCCGAAACGACGGTACGAGTTGACGTTCGGGCAAAGGAACGCCATCTGCGCCGGCAGGGTCTCGAGCACACCGCCGATCGCGTGTCGCAGCGCGGCGTTCTGCTCGGGATCCTCGCTGGCAAAGATGTTGTTGCCTTCTTTGTCGAGAATCGAAATGTGCACGTGCAGACCGTTACCCGCCTGGCCCGGATACGGCTTGGCCATGAAGGTGGTGTCCATCTCGTGGTCGTAGGCGATGTTCTTCACCAGACGCTTGAGCAGGACGGCGTAGTCGCACGCCTTTATAGGGTCAGCCACGTGATGCAGGTTGACTTCGAATTGCGCCGGGGCGCTTTCCTTGACGATGGCGTCAGCCGGGATGCCCTGCTCTTTCGCGCCTTCGAGGATGTCCTGCAGGCAATCGACGTATTCGTCGAGGTCGTCGATCAGGTACACCTGGGTCGACATCGGACGCTTGCCGGACACCGGCGAACGTGGCGATTGCGGACGACCGTTCACGTTGTCCTGGTCGATCAGGTAGAACTCCAGTTCGAACGCGGCGCAGATGGTCAGGCCCATTTCGTCGAACTTGCGCACGACATTGGCCAGCACTTCACGCGGGTCGGCGAAGAATGGCTCGCCTTCGAGTTCGTGCATGGTCATCAGCAGTTGCGCAGTCGGGCGCTTCTGCCAGGGTTCGATGCTCAGGGTGCCCGGGATTGGGTAGCAGATCCGGTCGGAGTCGCCGATGTCCAGACCCAGGCCGGTGCTTTCCACCGTAGAACCATTGATGTCCAGAGCAAACAGAGACGCCGGCAGGTTAATGCCTTTCTCGTAAACCTTATGAAGACTGGTGCGTTCGATGCGCTTGCCGCGCACCACACCGTTCATATCCGCAATCAGAAGGTCGACGTACAAAACCTCAGGATATTTCTTAAGGAATGCGTTTGCTTCGTTGAGTTGAACGGTACGCAGAGGGACCGACATGATGCACCTATTTTTTACTGTTAATTATTATGTTCACCGCCCTTTCACGAGCCCAGTCAATCCGAAAGGCAAAGTGAAGTCAATAGCGAACACCTGGCCGTTCAGCGTTTATTTTAGGGGCTCCCAGAAGGAGGAGAGTGCCAGATATGCCCTCAAACACGCGTAAATCCTGAAGATCAGACGTGCGGCGTTTAGAATTTTTTACATGAGAGTTGTTAATTAAAATCAACAAGGCTAAGCTCCAGAAAAGCTCGTTCAAGTGTCAAACTTCGAGGTGATAAAAATGGCATTCAAGCCATTGATCGGCGTTACTGCGTGCGTCAAACAGATTGGCCTGCACCCCTACCACATCAGCGGTGACAAGTACTTGCGTGCTGTCAGCGTTGCGGCGCTGGGGCTGCCTGTCGTTATTCCTTCTTTGGCTGAACTGACCGAAATCGATGACCTGCTGCCGCAGCTCGACGGTCTGTTGCTGACCGGCTCGCCGTCGAACGTGGAACCCTTCCACTATCAAGGCCCCGACAGCGCCCCCGGTACGGATCATGATCCGGCGCGGGATGCCACCACCCTTCCCCTGATCCGCGCCGCTATTGCAGCTGGCGTTCCGGTCCTCGGCATCTGCCGTGGCTTCCAGGAAATGAACGTGGCGTTCGGTGGCAGCCTGCATCAGAAAGTCCATGAGCTCCCCGGTTTCCTTGATCATCGCGAGGCCGACCATCCGGACCTGGCCGTGCAATACGCACCCGCCCATGGGGTGAATGTGCAGCCCGGTGGCGTGTTCGAAGCGCTGGACCTGCCTGCTGTGTTCCAGGTCAACTCGATTCACAGCCAGGGCATCGACCGCCTCGCGCCCGGCCTGCGCGCCGAAGCCGTCGCGCCCGATGGCCTGATCGAAGCGATCTCGGTCGAGCACAGCAAGACTTTCGCCCTCGGCGTGCAATGGCACCCTGAATGGCAAGTGCGGGATAACCCTCCTTATTTGAGTATTTTCCAGGCGTTCGGCGAAGCCTGCCGACAACGGGCGGCGCTGCGTCACTCGAGCTGACGACCTGATACCCACATCCAACGATTAACTGCCCACCGCGAGCGGGCAGGCGCTTTTGCGTGCCCCGCTCGCGGAAACAACACACTGCGATAACAACAAGTACGACCAGGCAGCCAGGAAGGCGGCGCCGAATTAACCCGCCGCTGCGGGTTTGCAATCCACTATTAAGCCGGGCCGTGTTGGCCTGGCGACTGAAACCTGTTGGGAGTTTCACATGGCAAACGCCTCCAGCATTTACAGGAAGGCTCTTGAAGGTCACCAGGCACCGAAAAAGGTGTTGGTGAAAGTCGATCGCGTCACCAAGAAATTCGACGAAACCACCGCGGTGGACGACGTGTCCCTGGAGATCCATCAGGGTGAAATCTTCGCCCTGCTCGGTGGCTCCGGCTCCGGCAAATCGACCCTGCTGCGCATGCTCGCCGGTTTCGAGCGCCCGACCGAAGGCCGGATTCTGCTCGACGGTGTCGACATCACCGACATGCCGCCGTACGAACGACCGATCAACATGATGTTCCAGTCCTACGCCCTGTTCCCGCACATGACGGTGGCGCAGAACATCGCCTTCGGCCTCAAGCAGGACCGTTTGCCAGCGGCCGAAATCGAAGCCCGCGTGCAGGAGATGCTGCGTCTTGTGCACATGACCCAGTACGCCAAGCGCAAGCCACACCAACTGTCCGGCGGCCAGCGTCAGCGCGTGGCCCTGGCCCGCTCCCTGGCCAAGCGTCCGAAGCTGCTGCTGCTCGACGAACCGATGGGCGCCCTGGATAAAAAGCTGCGCTCGCAAATGCAGCTTGAACTTGTCGAGATCATCGAGCGCGTGGGCGTGACCTGCGTGATGGTGACCCACGACCAGGAAGAGGCCATGACCATGGCCGAGCGCATCGCGATCATGCACCTGGGCTGGATCGCCCAGATCGGCAGCCCGGTCGACATCTATGAAGCACCGGTCAGCCGCATGGTCTGCGAATTCATCGGCAACGTGAACGCCTTCGACGGCACCGTTGTAGAAGATCTGGAAGGTCACGCGATCATCCACAGCCCGGACCTGGAGCAGAAAATCTACGTCGGTCACGGCGTCAGCACCTCGGTGCAGGACAAGTCGATCACCTACGCGATCCGCCCGGAAAAACTGCTGGTCAGCACCGTCAAGCCCGAGAACCGCTACAACTGGTCCAGCGGCAAGGTGCATGACATCGCCTACCTCGGCGGCCACTCGGTGTTCTACGTCGAGCTGCCTGGCGGCAAGATCGTCCAGTCGTTCATGGCCAACGCCGAACGCCGTGGCGCGCGTCCGACCTGGGACGATCAGGTCTACGTGTGGTGGGAAGACGACAGCGGCGTGGTACTGCGCGCATGAAAACCTTCAATCAGCAATTTCTGAGACTGGTCCCCAGCGGGCGCAAGTTCGTCATCGGGATTCCATTCATCTGGCTGTTCCTGTTCTTCATGCTGCCGTTCTTCCTGGTGATGAAGATCAGTTTTTCGGAAGCAGCCCTGGCCATTCCGCCCTACTCGGAGATCTACACCTACGCCGAGCAGAAATTTCAGCTGCTGCTCAACATCGGCAACTACAGCCTGCTGACCCAGGACGAACTGTACATCTCGGCGTACCTCGGCTCGTTGAAAGTAGCGTTGCTCAGCACGATGATGTGCCTGGTGATCGGTTTCCCGATGGCCTACGCGATCACCAAGGCCAGCAAGGAAGCGCAAAACGTCCTGCTGCTGTTGATCATGATGCCGACCTGGACCGCGATCCTGATCCGCGTTTACGCGTGGATGGGCATCCTCAGCAACAACGGTTTGCTCAACGCATTCTTGATGTGGACCGGGCTGACCTCGGCGCCGATCGAGATCCTCAACACCAACATCGCCGTCTACATCGGGGTCGTTTACGCCTACCTGCCGTTCATGGTGTTGCCGCTGTACGCCAACCTGGTCAAGCACGATGGCAGCCTGCTGGAAGCCGCGTCGGACCTGGGTTCGAGCAACTTCAACAACTTCTGGAAAATCACCGTGCCGTTGGCCAAGAACGGCATCATCGCAGGCTGCATGCTGGTGTTCATTCCGGTGGTCGGTGAGTTCGTGATTCCGGAACTGCTCGGCGGCCCGGAAACCCTGATGATCGGCCGTGTGTTGTGGCAAGAGTTCTTCAACAACCGCGACTGGCCGGTGGCGTCTGCCCTGGCGGTGGTGATGCTGTTGATCCTGATTGTGCCGATTCTGCTGTTCAACCGCAGCCAGGCCAAAGAGATGGAGGCACGGGGATGAAACGCTTCGGATTTTCAAAGTTCATGCTGATTTTCGGCCTGTCGTTTATCTACCTGCCGATGCTGATTCTGGTGATCTACTCGTTCAACGCCTCGAAGCTGGTGACGGTGTGGGGCGGCTGGTCGTTCAAGTGGTATGCCGGTTTGCTGGACAACACCCAACTGATGGGTTCGGTGGTGCGCTCGCTGGAAATCGCCTGCTACACCGCGATTGCGGCGGTGGCACTGGGCACGCTGGCGGCGTTCGTCCTGACTCGCGTTACGCGCTTCAAGGGCCGCACGCTGTTCGGTGGCCTGGTCACCGCGCCGCTGGTGATGCCTGAAGTGATCACCGGTCTGTCGCTATTGCTGCTGTTCGTGGCCATGGCGCAGTTGATCGGCTGGCCGCAGGAGCGTGGCATCGTCACCATCTGGATCGCCCACACCACGTTTTGTGCCGCCTACGTGGCGGTGGTAGTCTCCGCCCGCCTTCGCGAACTGGACCTGTCCATCGAAGAAGCGGCCATGGACCTGGGGGCGAAGCCATTCAAGGTGTTTTTCCTGATCACCATTCCGATGATCGCGCCGTCCCTGGCGGCCGGCGGCATGATGTCGTTCGCCCTGTCGCTGGATGACCTGGTGCTGGCGAGCTTCGTGTCCGGCCCGGGTTCCACGACCCTGCCGATGGAAGTGTTCTCGGCGGTGCGTCTTGGGGTCAAGCCCGAGATCAATGCCGTGGCCAGCCTGATTCTGCTGGCGGTGTCGATCGTAACCTTCATGGTCTGGTACTTCAGCCGCCGTGCCGAAGCCACCCGAAAACGCGCGATCCAGGAAGCCATGGACCAGACCGCCAGCGAATCCTGGCAGCAACCTGAAAAGAAAATGGCAGGAGTCACCGCTTAATGTAGGAGCTGCCGCAGGCTGCGATCTTTTGATCTTGCTTCTAAAAATCAAAAGATCGCAGCCTCGTTTCACTCGACAGCTCCTACAGGATGATGGGTACCCTCCCTCGTCACAGGTGTTGTGTTCACTGTTTTGTGTATTTGAATAAAAAAGAAATGGAGTTGTACCGATGAAAATGTTTGGCAGGACTCTGCTGACACTGTCCTTATTGGGCGCAATCGCCACTGGCGCCCAGGCCAATGACAAGGTTCTGCGCGTCTACAACTGGTCGGATTACATTGGCCCGGACACCGTCAAGAAGTTCGAAGACGAGACTGGCATCCAGGTGACCTACGATGTCTTCGACAGCAACGAAACCCTTGAAGCGCGCCTGTTGGCGGGCAAATCCGGCTACGACATCGTCGTGCCGTCCAACAGTTTCCTGGCCAAGCAGATCAAGGCCGGCGTCTATCAGGAACTGGACAAGTCGAAGCTGTCGAACTGGAAAAACCTCAACCCGGTGCTGCTGAAAAACGCCTCCGCGAGCGACCCCGATAACGCCCATGCCATCCCGTACATGTGGGGCTCGATCGGCATCGGCTTCAACCCGCAGAAGGTCAAGGAAGTGCTCGGCGCCAACGCCCCGACCAACTCCTGGGACCTGCTGTTCAAACCGGAAAACGCCGAGAAGCTCAAAGCCTGCGGCATCAGTTTCCTCGATTCACCGACTGAAATGATCCCGACCGCTCTGCACTACCTGGGCTACCCGGTGAACGATCAGAACAAACAGCACATCGCCGAAGCCGAGGCGCTGTTCATGAAGATTCGCCCGAACGTGGCGTACTTCCATTCGTCGAAATACATCTCGGACCTGGCCAACGGCAACATCTGCGTGGCCGTCGGTTACTCCGGCGACATGCTGCAGGCCAAGGCCCGCGCCCAGGAAGCCGGGGACAAGGTGAAGATCGACTACAGCATCCCGAAAGAAGGCGCTGCCAGTTTCTACGACATGCTCGCCATCCCCCGCGATGCCGCCAACGTCGAGAATGCGTACCTGTTCATGAACTTCCTGATGCGCCCCGACGTGATTGCCGACATCACCAACAACATCGGCTACAGCAACGCCAACGCGGCGGCCACGCCGCTGGTCGATGAAGCGATCCGCAACGATCCAGGCTCCTATCCGCCGGAAGCGGTGATGGCCACGCTCTATGCCGTGCCGGACCAGCCGATTGCCATCCAGCGGATCATGACCCGTGGCTGGACCAAGGTGAAGTTGGGCCAATAGTTCACTCAATTGATCTACTGAGTCTGACATTGCCATCGCGAGCAAGCTCGCTCCCACAGGTACCGCGTGTACCTTGAAGTTCGCGCTATCCCTGTGGGAGCGAGCTTGCTCGCGATGAGGCCAGAACATCCAGCACACATTTCAGCTTTACCAATTTCCGTTCACGCAGCGCCTTACCACCGCTGCCTCTCCTGCAAGTAGAACGGCCTCACCTGGCTCCCTCGGTTCAGGTGAAGTTTGGCGCCCTCGGGCGCCTTTTTTATTGGGGATCAATCAAAGGCCATTCGGCCAGCGCCCGATAACGGCCCTTGTGGGATTCGAACAGGGTGAATCGATCAGCCCGCAGGAAGAACTCGGGCGGTGTCGCGGACTCCGGCACCGGCTCCCGATACTGCCGTGCCAGGGTCAGGTGCGGACGATATTCCCTTGGTGCTTCCTCCAGCCCAAACGGCAACATCGCCTGTTCCAGGGCATACACCAGGCGCAGCAATGCCGGGGACGCCTGCTGCGGCGCGAGCACCAGCGCCCCTGCCCTGCGCCACACGTCCAGCCGATCCAACACCACCGTCAAGCGCTCGCCCGGTGTGCGGATGGATGCGGCAGCGGTGCAGAGGTCGGCGATCTGCGCCACACCTACCGCCCCCAAAAACTTCAGCGTCAGGTGAAAGTTTTCAGCTGGCACCGGCCGTCCGTTGCGCAGTTGCAGCGCACTGCGCCACTGGGCGATATCCCGGCGCAGGGCCGGGGCGCAGTTCAGCGCAAAGAACAGGCGCTTGAACGGCTCGCGGATCTCGTCGTTCATGCCGGGCACCTCCTGGGAAGACTGCCTGAGTGTACTCAACCCTCGCGTACCGGCCAGCGCATTTCTGACGCCGCCCGGCAGGCGCGTTATAGTTCTACCATCCCGAAATACCGGAGGGGCCATGCGACAGATCATCAGCAAAGAGCCATGGTGGGCCACACCGCCCGAGCCTGGGCAGGATGAACTCAAGCTGGAATGGGGCTGGCTGGTGCATTACAACGAAGGTGAGCCGCGCTTCGAGTTCATCCGCGAGCGGCCGACGGACGAGGAAATCCGGCAGCGCAAGAGTTGCAGGATCACTCCGACGCCGGAGTGATCCCACGGCCGGCTTCAGACTTTCAGAAGCACTTCAAACCCGCCATACACCATGCGCTGACCGTCGAATGGCATCGGATTGACGTTCGGTTGCATGCGCGGGTCCTGCATCATCTTGTCCATCCCGGCATTACGGGTGGCCTTGTCCGGCCAGATGATCCAGCCAAAAGCCACGGTTTCGCCGTCCTTGAGTTTCACCGCCATTGGGAATGAGGTGACCTTGCCTTGCGGCACGTCTTCGCCCCAGCATTCGACCACGTTCAAGGCACCGTTTTCCTTGAAGATCGAGGCGGCGATTTCGGCGTGTTTGATGTATTGCTCACGGTTGGCGGTGGGTACGGCAGCGATGAATCCATCGACGTAAGACATGCGTTTTTCTCCTTGGGTCATGGGGTGTGCTGCAGGTTAGTCGGTTGCGCTGGCGTCCGATCGACAGTGCCGGCGCTCAAACCGACCGGCGGTGCAGTACGGTCCGCCAGGCTGCCTTCGATCTGCGCCGCCATGTAAAGCGTGCAGGCCATGACGCCGCTGGTCGGGCTCTGCACCAGTTTGGTCCAGGCCTTGTCGAAGGTATTGCCCAGGCTACGGCGAATCAGCGCCTCGCTATCGGGCCGGTCAAAGGCCTGGATGAATGCGCGAATGCCAGCCACCCCTAGCGTGATCAAGCCACCGGCCAGTTTCCCGGTCGCTGCGGCCACGGCGCTGGCGGCCCCSCGCGGGGCCATCTCGGCTTCCATCCGCCGGCTGGCGCGCCTGGCCACCGGCGCCATCGCGGTGTCGGTCGAGCCCACCCCCTTGTCGCCACCGGCCTTATGGACTTTGTCGATCAGCGCGGCGAAGGCCGGCAAGGAGTTCAGCGGTTCGGTGTGCATGACCTGGTACAACGAGGCGTCCCTCGTCGGCGGAGGCCCGAGGGCGATGGCCGGGACTTTCTGGATGCGCCCGTTGAGTTGGGCCATCGGCACGCCGTGGCGGTTGGAGATTTTCTGCAGCTCTTCCTTGAGGATGTCGACATAGAACGCCGCTGCCAGGCCGAGAATCGCATCGGGATCGACTTCCACGGCCACCGGCGCCAGGACCTTCTCCTGATAGGCTTCGAGCAGGTACGCCGCCAGGCGTTTTTCCACGGCGTCCTGCTCACCCTTGGTGCTGATGGTGTACCAGCTGACCTTCATCGACAGCCATTCCTGGGTCCAGTAACTGCTGAACCACGGAATGAAATTCTGTTCGGTCAATTCATAGACCCGTGTGCGCCAGTATTCCATGGCGCCGCGGGCGTAGATTTTGGTCTCCTCGGTCGCCGCCTGCGACGCGGCGACGATCTCCCGGTCCACTTGTTGCCAGGTGCTGGCAGGAACGATGACCGGTGCCACTTCCACCGGCGCGCGCACAGGCGTGGCACACCCCGCCAACACCACCAGCACGGCAATGATCAGCGAACGCAGGTTCAAGATAGCGGCTTCCAGCTGTTGGCACCGGGCGAAATGCCCGACACGCGAAACTTTCGGTTTAAGTATAGGTGGCAGTCTCCCGGAGCCCGCGAAAGGGCCCGCATCTACAGCGAAAAAACCACCATCACTTGCGTCGATAATCACCATCGCCGCGATTGCCTTCCGCTTGATGGCCGTCAGCGTAGGATCGATCCCAAGCCAACACGAAACCCCGAATCGGAGGGGAACATCATGCTGATCCATCTGCTGACCTGCCTGGCCCTGACGGCGTTCACATTGGGTGTATTTTCCTGGTACGTCCTGAGCGAGGAACAAACATCATGATTCACACCGTCACCCTCGCCGTGCGTTTTCCGGTGTTCGGCAACAATTTCTACGCGCAGAAATTCGAGTCGCGTAAAGAGTTGACTCTGCTGTTCGACGAGAAGTTCGAGGCGTTGCTGATCCCGGCAGCCGATCATCACTTCAGCAACGAAGTGGTCGGGCTCAATGATCAGTTCCGTTTTTTGAATGACGTGCTGGTCGAGCATCTGCTGGATGTCGAACTGGCAAAAGGCTCGGCCCGTTCGTTCGGATTCTGACAGCGACCGCCGGTCGCCCGGGCACGGACGGGAATCGCTCACAACGTTCGCTGGCTATTGCCAATCCCCTTCGCAATATCGATCCCCCAGTCCATCGCCGCTTCCATGTCCAGCAAGTGCGGCCGTGGGTCGTGGTTTTCATCGATGGCTGTGCCGTCCGGCCGATAGACACCGATGAACATGCCCAACGAGCCGTCTTTCAATATCTCGGCTTTGACTTTGATACTGCATCCGTTCGATAGCGTTTCCTTGTGCTCCATATGGCGCTCGGTCATGGCTGCATTCCTCCCCTGGCTGGATTCAGACCCTACCCGCCATGCTAGCTCAGCCCCCGGAACTGCGCCGACCCGCTGGACCGGAGGCCTGCCCTGACAGCGGCGCAATGCCACCTATACTGAAGTCCACCTCCCCCCCAGGGGATCTGCACGTCCAACAATAAAAAGCAGAGGTGGAACATGGTCTGGCAGCAAGTCTACGATCCGTTCGGTAACCCGGTGCTTTCAACGCTCATGGCCGCCGTACCGGTGGTGGTGATGCTGGCGTCCCTCGCGTTTTTCCATGTCAAGGCGCACCTGGCGGCATTGCTCGCCCTGACCTCGGCCCTGCTGATCGCGATCTTCGCCTTCGGCATGCCGGCGAACATGGCAGGTTCGGCGGCACTGTTCGGTGCGGCCAACGGCCTGCTGCCGATTGGCTGGATTGTGTTGAATATCATCTTCCTGCACCGCCTGACCACCGAGAACGGCTCGTTCAAGGTGTTGCAAGACTCCTTGGCGCGCATCACCGATGACCGACGCCTGCAATTGCTGCTGATCGCCTTCTGCTTCGGTGCGTTTTTCGAAGGCGCGGCCGGTTTCGGTACGCCGGTGGCGGTGACCGGGGCGATTCTGATCGGGCTGGGGTTTTCGCCACTCGCCGCCTCGGGGCTGGCGCTGATTGCCAATACCGCCCCCGTGGCGTTCGGCGCCCTCGGCACGCCGATCATCACCCTGGCCAAGGTCACCGGGCTGGATGAAATGGAGCTGTCGATGATGGTCGGCCGGCAGTTGCCATTCTTCTCGGTGCTGGTGCCGTTCTGGCTGATCTGGGCCTTTGCCGGCTGGCGCAAGATGCTGGAAATCTGGCCAGCGATCCTGGTGGCCGGTGTCAGTTTTGCCGTGCCGCAGTTCCTCGTGTCCAACTATCACGGGCCGATGCTGGTGGACGTGATCGCCGCACTGATTTCCATGGCCTGCCTGGCCGGTTTCCTCAAGGTGTGGAAACCGGCCACCGTACACACCTCCGCAGCGCTGTCCGGCCGGGTCGACAACTCGAAGATCGACGCCGAACACGACGAAAAGCCCGTACCGACTGCAACCTTCGCCAATGAGGCAAAACCGGCGGTGATGCGTGCGTGGATGCCGTGGATCATCCTCACGATCTTCGTGTTCATCTGGGGTACGCAAGGCTTCAAAAACACCTTCGACACCCGCCCGGCGATTGACCCGCAAACCAGCGCCGCCAAGCTCGATCCCCAGGGTAAACCACTGCGCGAGGCGAACCCGCTGTTCGCGCCGGTCGTGACCTTCACCACCCTGCACTTGCAGGTCGAGAAAGTCCCGCCCGTGGTGCCTGCGCCGAAAACCGAAGAAGCGGTGTACAAGTTCACCTGGTTCACCGCCACCGGCAGCGGCATTTTGCTGTCGGCGATCATCGGTGGCTTGCTGATGGGTTACTCGATCCCGCAACTGATTCGCCAGTACCTGCGCACCCTGTGGGTGGTGCGTTACTCGCTGATCACCATTGCGGCGATGCTCGCCCTGGGCTTCCTCACGCGCTACTCGGGCCTGGATGCGACCATGGGCCTGGCCTTCGCCGCGACGGGCATTTTCTACCCGATGTTCGGCACCTTGCTCGGCTGGCTCGGCGTGGCGTTGACCGGCTCGGACACAGCGTCCAACGTGCTGTTCGGCGGCTTGCAACGGGTGACTTCCGAGCAACTGGGCATCAGCCCGGTGTTGATGGCCGCCGCCAACAGTTCCGGCGGGGTCATGGGCAAGATGGTCGATGCCCAGTCGATCGTGGTCGCCTCCACCGCCACCCGCTGGTACGGCCATGAAGGGGAAATCCTGCGCTACGTGTTCTTCCACTCGATTGTGCTGGCGATTCTGGTCGGCGGATTGGTGACGTTGCAGGCCTACGTCGCGCCGTTCAGCCATATGGTGGTGGGCGGACATTGAGTCTGCGCGCCCTGCCCACAACATTTGCAACGCCCGGGTTCCATCGCCCGGGCGTTGGCATTTTCCGCACAGATTTATTGAATGAATGCCCGCTTCAGGCTGACAAATACCCCATGGACAGTCGGCGGTATCAGGCCAATGATGAAGGTCAGTGGCCTCCAGCGAGAATCGTGATCCCATGAACATTCTCTACGATGAACGCGTTGACGGCGCCTTGCCCGACGTCGACAAACAGGCGCTGTTGCACGCCCTGCAAACCCGGTTGCCGGCTCTGGAAATCCTGCATCAGCAGGAAGAGCTCAAGCCCTACGAATGCGACGGACTGTCGGCCTATCGCACCACGCCGATGCTGGTGGTGCTGCCCCGGCACATTGACGAAGTCCAAGGGGTGCTGCGGGTCTGTCATGAACTGCACGTCCCCGTGGTGGCCCGTGGCGCGGGCACCGGTTTGTCCGGCGGTGCGCTGCCCCTGGAGAAAGGTGTGCTGCTGGTGATGGCGCGCTTCAACAACATACTGAGCATCGACCCCGCCGCCCGTACCGCACGGGTTCAGCCCGGCGTGCGCAATCTGGCGATTTCCCAGGCGGCGGCACCGTTCGGCCTGTATTACGCGCCGGATCCGTCCTCGCAAATCGCTTGCTCCATCGGCGGCAACGTCGCGGAAAATGCCGGTGGCGTACACTGCCTGAAGTACGGCCTGACCGTGCACAACGTGCTCAAGGTCGACATTCTTACCGTCGATGGCGAGCATTTGAGCCTGGGCTCCAACGCCCTCGACGCCCCCGGCTTCGATCTGCTGGCGCTGTTCACCGGTTCCGAAGGCCTGCTCGGGGTGATTACCGAAGTCACGGTCAAGCTGCTGCCCAAACCGCAGACTGCCAAAGTGCTGCTGGCGGCGTTCGACTCCGTGGAAAAAGCCGGGCGCGCGGTCGGCGACATCATCGCCGCCGGCATCATCCCCGGTGGCCTGGAAATGATGGACAACCTGGCGATCCGTGCCGCCGAGGATTTCATCCACGCCGGTTATCCGGTGGACGCCCAGGCAATTCTGCTGTGCGAACTCGATGGTGTTGAAGCCGATGTCTCTGATGACTGCGACCGGGTGCGCCAGGTGCTGCAACAGGCCGGCGCGATCGAGCTGCGCCAGGCGAAGGACGAAGCCGAACGCGTGCGTTTCTGGGCCGGGCGCAAGAATGCTTTCCCGGCGGTGGGCCGCCTCTCCCCGGACTACTACTGCATGGACGGCACCATCCCCCGTCGTGAACTGCCCGGCGTGCTGCACGCCATCGCCGAACTCTCGAAGGAATACGGCCTGCGGGTGGCCAACGTGTTCCATGCCGGCGACGGCAACATGCATCCGTTGATTCTGTTCGATGCCAATCAACCCGGTGAACTTGATCGCGCCGAAGCCCTGGGCGGCAGGATTCTGGAGTTGTGCGTGAAAGTCGGCGGCAGCATCACCGGCGAACACGGCGTGGGCCGCGAGAAGATCAACCAGATGTGCGCGCAGTTCAACAGCGATGAGCTGACCCTGTTCCATGCCATCAAGGCCGCCTTCGACCCGAGCGGCCTGCTCAACCCCGGCAAGAACATTCCGACCCTGCACCGCTGCGCCGAATTCGGTGCCATGCACATACACGGCGGTCAATTGCCCTTCCCTGAGCTGGAGCGTTTCTGATGCGCGGCCCTGAAGATTTCGATGACAGCCCGTCACTGCTGGAACAGGTCAATCAGGCGCTGGAAAACGCTACGCCGTTGCGCATCCAGGGTTCCAACAGCAAAGCCTTTCTCGGCCGCACCACGGCCGGGGAAATTCTCGATACCCGCTCGCACCTGGGCATCGTCAGTTACGACCCGACCGAACTGGTGATCACCGCCCGTTGCGGCACACCACTGTCGCAGCTGGCGCAGGTGCTGGACGCCGCGCAACAGATGCTGCCCTGCGAGCCACCGGCCTTTGGCGATAATGCAACTGTCGGCGGCATGATCGCCTGTGGGCTGTCCGGACCACGGCGCCCATGGGTCGGTTCGGTGCGGGACTTCATTCTTGGCACACGGGTCATCACCGGTCAGGGCAAGCTGTTGCGCTTCGGGGGCGAGGTGATGAAAAACGTCGCCGGCTACGACCTGTCGCGCCTGATGGCCGGCAGTTACGGCTGCCTCGGGCTGATCACCGAAGTCTCGCTAAAAGTGCTGCCAAAACCCCGCCAGGCCTTGAGCATCAGCCTGGAAATGGACCCTGAGCGCGCCTTGCTGCGCCTGGCGGAATGGGGCCAGCAGCCGTTGCCGATCAGCGCCGCCTGTCACGACGGCGAACGCCTGCACCTGCGGCTTGAGGGCGGAGAAGGTTCGGTGGCGGCGGCCCATGAGCGCCTCGGTGGCGAACGGCTGGAGGCTTCCTTCTGGGACGATCTCAACCAACAGCGCTTGAGTTTCTTCGATGAAGACCAACCGCTTTGGCGCCTGTCACTGCCGCACAACACGCCGCTCCTGTCGCTGCCGGGGCGCCAGTTGATCGACTGGGGCGGCGCCCAGCGCTGGCTGAAATCCGATGCCGAAGCGGCGTTCATCCGCCAGGTCGTCGACGAGGTCGGCGGCCATGCCACCTGTTTCAGCCACGGCCTGACCGACAGCCCGTTCCATCCGCTGCCCCCGGCCCTGATGCGTTATCACCGCAACCTGAAACAACAACTCGATCCACGGGGCATCTTCAACCCTGGACGCCTGTACGCGGAGCTTTGAATCATGCAGACGACCTTGAGTGAAAGCGCCAGCCATCTGCCCCGCGCCGCAGAAGCAGAAAGCATCCTGCGCACCTGCGTGCACTGTGGGTTCTGCAATGCCACGTGCCCGACCTATCAATTGCTCGGCGATGAACTGGACGGACCGCGGGGCCGCATCTACCTGATCAAGCAAGTGCTGGAAGGCAACGACGTCACGCAGAAGACCCAGCAGCACCTGGATCGTTGTCTGTCGTGTCGCAACTGCGAAACCACCTGCCCGTCGGGCGTCGATTACCACAACCTGCTGGACATCGGGCGGGCGGTGGTCGATGCGGCGGTGCCGCGCCCGCTCGGTCAGCGTCTGTTGCGCGAAGGGCTGCGCCAGACCGTGCCGCATCCAGACCTGTTCAAGAGTCTGGTCAATGGCGGTCAGGTGTTCCGTGCGCTGCTGCCAGGCGCCCTGCAAAGCAAGTTGCCGCGCAGTGTCTACCCGGCCAAGCCGCGACCCATGACCCACCGTGAGCGTCAGGTGCTGATGCTCGAAGGTTGCGTGCAGCCCAGCCTGTCTCCCAACACCAATGCCGCGGCGGCACGGGTGCTGGACCGGTTGGGGATCAGCGTCATCGCGACCCGCGAAGCCGGTTGCTGCGGTGCCGTGGACTATCACCTGGACGCCCAGGCCGCCGGTCTCGATCGCGCCCGGCGCAACATCGACGCATGGTGGCCGAGCATCGAAAAAGGCGCCGAAGCGATTGTGCAGACCGCCAGCGGTTGCGGCGCTTTCATCAAGGACTACGGGCATCTGCTCGCCAGCGACCCGGCCTATGCCGACAAGGCAAAAAAGGTCAGCGAGCTGGCCCAGGACCTGGTGGAAGTGTTGCGCGACGAGCCGCTGGAAAAGCTCGGCATCCATGCCTCACAGCGCGTGGCCTTCCATTGCCCCTGCACCCTGCAACACGGACAGAAACTCGGCGGTGCCGTGGAAGCGCTGCTGACCAAACTCGGTTTCAACCTGACGTCCGTCCCCGACGGGCACCTGTGCTGCGGTTCGGCGGGCACCTATTCGCTGACCCAGCCCGAACTGTCGCGACAACTGCGCGACAACAAGCTCAACGCCCTGGAAAGCGGCCACCCCGAGGTGATTGTCACGGCCAACATCGGCTGCCAGTCGCACCTCGACGGCGCGGGCCGAACCCCGGTGCGGCACTGGATCGAACTGGTCGAAGCCGCCCTGCCTTAACCGAATCCTGGAGATGCCCATGAACCGCAAAGCCGTCCTGAGCCAGACCGAAGTCGGCCAGATCATCAAAGCCGCCCGCGCCGAAGCACAGGCCAATCAATGGGCCGTGACCATCGTGGTGGTCGATGACGGCGGCCACCCGCTGGCCCTCGAACGCCTCGACGGCTGCGCCCCCGCCAGCGCATATATCGCCACCGAAAAGGCGCGCACCTCAGCCCTCGGCCGGCGCGAATCGAAAAGTTATGAGGACATGGTCAACGCCGGGCGCTACGCTTTCCTGTCAGCACCGTTGCTGACCTCGCTGGAGGGTGGCGTACCGATTGTTTTCGATGGCCAGGTGATTGGCGCTGTCGGGGTGTCGGGGGTCAAGGCCGAACAGGATGCGCAAGTGGCCAAGGCTGGTGCGCAGGGCCTGAAATAAGATGTCGGCATCACCATTCCCCCTGTGGGAGCGAGCTTGCTCGCGATAGCGGCAGACCAGTCGACATCGATGTTGAATGACACTCCGCCATCGCGAGCAAGCTCGCTCCCACAAGGTCCGTCCCACAGAGTCCGTGTTAAACCAGCCGAGAGGAGTTGCAGCCATGACCCGTCTAACTGCCAAAGATTTCGCCCCTGAACTGCTGGAACTCTACGACTACTACGCCCACGGCAAGATCAACCGCCGGGAGTTTCTCGATCGCGCGGCGTTGTTTACCTTCGCCGGTTTGACCGCTGGAGCCCTGCTCGCCGCGCTAAGCCCCGACTATGCGCTGGCCGAGCAGGTCGCGTTCACCGATCCTGACATTTTTGCCGAGTACATTACCTACCCTTCGCCCAAGGGCCACGGCCAGGTTCGCGGTTATCTGGTGCGCCCGGCCAAGGCCACCGGCAAAGTACCAGCGGTGGTGGTCGTGCACGAAAACCGCGGGCTCAACCCCTACATCGAAGACGTGGCCCGGCGGCTGGCCAAGGCCGGTTTCATCGCCCTTGCCCCGGACGGCCTGAGTTCGGTCGGCGGTTATCCGGGCAATGACGACAAGGGCCGCGAGCTTCAGGCCAAGGTCGACCCGGAAAAGCTGATGAACGACTTTTTCGCCGCCGTCGAGTGGATGATGAAACACCCTGCCGCCAGCGGAAAAGTCGGCATCACCGGATTCTGCTACGGCGGTGGCGTGACCAACGCCGCTGCCGTGGCCTATCCGGAACTGGGTGCCGCCGTGTCGTTTTATGGTCGCCAGCCAGCGACCGAGGACGTGCCCCGCATCAAGGCACCGGTGATGCTGCACTACGGCGAGCTGGATACGCGGATCAACGAAGGCTGGCCCGCCTACGAGAAAGCCTTGAAGGCCGGCGGCAAGACCTATGAGGCCTACATTTACCCGGGCTGCAATCATGGTTTCCACAACGACTCCACACCGCGCTTCGACGAGGAGGCGGCCAAGCTGGCGTGGGAGCGGACGTTGGGGTGGTTTCGCAAGTATCTGGTTTGACCAGAGGTTGAGGCCGGCAGGACTGGCCTCATCGCGAGCAAGCTCGCTCCCACAGGGATCTCCAGCGAACACAAGAAATGTGTACGACAGAGATCCAATGTGGGAGCGAGCTTGCTCGCGATGGCGATATCCCTGCTGGTGACTACTTCGGCTGAGCCACGGTCCGCAGATACGGCTTCAGAGTCTTGAAGCCATCCGGGTATTTCTTCTTCGCGTCCTCGTCAGACACCGAGGTCGGAATGATCACATCCTCACCCGGCCGCCAATTCACTGGTGTGGCGACGGTGTGCTTGGCATTGAGTTGCAGGGAGTCGAGCAGGCGCAGCACTTCGTCGAAGTTGCGCCCGGCGCTCATCGGGTAGATCAACATGGCCTTGACCTTCTTGTCCGGGCCGACGATGAACACCGAACGCACCGTGGCGTTGTCCACTGCCGTGCGCGCGCCGCCGCTGGCATTGGGGTGGATCATGTCGTAGAGCTTGGCCACCACCAGGTTTTCATCGCCGATCAGCGGATAGTTGACCGCCGTGCCCTGGGTCTCGGCGATGTCACCGACCCAGCGGTTGTGGTCACTTACCGGGTCGACGCTCAGACCCAGAACCTTGGTGTTGCGCTTGTCGAATTCCGGTTTGAGTTTAGCCAGGTAACCCAGTTCGGTGGTGCACACCGGGGTGAAATCCTTGGGGTGGGAAAACAGGATGGCCCACCCATCGCCGATCCATTGGTGAAAGTTGAGGGTGCCTTCGGTGGTGTCGGCGGTGAAATCCGGTGCTTCGTCGCCAATACGGATAGCCATGTTCGATCTCCTTGCAGTGATGGACAGGGACGCCGTCAGGGCAACGAATGCGCTTTCAACGGCATGGACGCGAGACAGTATAGGAGAGGTTAGACGACTCGCCGGGACGGGTTGAATAAGTCGCTAGCCCACCAGCGCAATCAGCTGCTGACGCTGGGCATCGGTCAGCATCGGACCGAAACCGGCCCGGGCATTTTCCGCCATGTAGCGCGGGTTGCCGGTGCCCGGAATCACACACGTCACCGCCGAATGCGACAGCAGGAACTTCAGCGCCAGTTGCGGCCAGCTCTTGACCCCGACTTGCGCCGCCCAGCCTGGCAGCGGTTTATCTTTCAGTTTGGCCAGCAAGCCGCCACCGCCAAACGGCCGATTGCAGATCACCGCCACGCCCCGCTCACGGCACAACGGCAGCAAGCGTTTCTCGACACCACGATCATCCAGGGCGTAGTTGATCTGCAAGAAATCCAGTGGCTCGGCCTTGAGTACCGCTTCCACTTCTTCATGGGCCGACGCCGTGTAATGGGTGATGCCGATGTAGCGAATACGCCCTTTTTCCTTCCAGTGGCGCAGGGTCGGCAGGTGCGTCTGCCAGTCCAGCAGGTTATGGATCTGCATCAGGTCGATCCGGTCGGTCTGCAACAGGGCGAAGGATTGCTCCATCTGCGCGATGCCTTCTTCGCGGCCCCGGGTCCACACCTTGGTGGCCAGGAACGCCGGCGAGCGCGGCTCATGGATCGACAGCAACTCGCCGTTGGTCTGTTCGGCGCGACCGTACATCGGCGAGCTGTCGATCAGCTTGCCACCCTTGTCGAACAACGCATCCAGCACCGCGGGCAAGTCTTTGTACGCCGGTTGCGAAGGCTCGACATCGAATCCGCGATAAGTGCCCAACCCTACGATCGGCAAGGACTCGTTGCTGGAAGGAATGGCGCGGGTCTGCATGGTTTTGCCTCCTGTTCCCGTCGACGGCACGGGTTGTGCACCCGCCGGTCCGAACGTGAAGACCGCCGAAGCACCGGCGGCCAGCGTGAGTATTGCTCTACGGGTGTCCCCCCTCAGGATGGCTCATAAAACGCTTCTCACCAATCGCCCGGGTTCGGCCTGTTGCGCCGACAATCCGGATAACCCGCGCCAAGGGTCGATTGACTACACTCACAAAACCTTGCGGCGCTAGCCACTTTCAAACCCCGAGCAGTCAATGCCGCCCACTAACGTTAGTCGAATGTCGCGCACCCTGGTGTTACTCGTCGTCATCATCGCTGCGTTGTACCTGGCGCTGTGCGTGGCGCTGTTCGTGTTTCAACGGGCGCTGATTTACTACCCGCAACCGCGCGCCGTCGGGACAGCCGTGACGCTGCTCACACTGCCGATTGCCGACGCACAGGTGCTGGTCTCCGTCCGGCCTCACGATGGCCCGAACGCGCTGGTTTATTTCGGCGGCAATGCCGAAGACGTCTCGCGCAATTTGCCTGAATTCGCCCAAGCGTTCCCTGACTACGCGCTGTATCTGCTGCATTACCGGGGCTACGGCGGCAGTTCCGGCTCGCCCTCCGAAGAGGCCATTGCCCGCGATGCCGTCACGTTGTTCGACCAGGTATATGCCAACCATCCGCATGTGGCGGTGGTCGGACGCAGCCTGGGTTCCGGGGTTGCCGTGCGCCTGGCCAGCCAGCGTCCGGTGGCACGACTGGTACTGATCACGCCCTACAACAGCCTCGAAGGGCTCGCCGCCCGTCAGTTTCGCTGGTTTCCGGTGCGCTGGTTGTTGAAGGACAAATACCCGTCCTGGCGCTATGCCGCCCACATCACGGTGCCGACTCGTCTGATTGCCGCCGAGCATGATGAAGTGATTCCGCGCCCGAGCACCGAGCGTTTGTACACACACTTCGCCAAAGGCGTGGCGTCACTGCAGGTGATACCGGGGACGGGGCATAACTCGATCAGCGAAAGCCCTGAATACTTAAAGGCGCTGGGAGATGGGTTGTAGCAAGTTGGAGGTTTGGGCTGGCGAAAAAAAACGGTCCGGGCAAGCGCGACCACGCTTGCCGGACCAAAGGACCCTACACGCAATCAAAAACGCGGTTTGACCGCCTTCCACTCCGGTTTGTATCGCTGCATCTGCTTCACGTCATCGCGTTGGCGAATGCCGCACGTCAGGTACTGGTCATGCAGCTTGCCCAACTGGTCGTGGTCCAGTTCCAGCCCCAGGCCCGGGGCGCGGGTGATTTTCACGCAGCCATCGACAATCGGCAGCTTGCCGCCCCTGATCACCTCTTCGTCAGGCTCCTGCCAGGGGTAATGGGTGTCGCAGGCGAAATCCAGATTCGGCACCGCAGCGGCGACATGCGCCATGGCCATCAGGCTGATGCCCAAATGCGAATTGGAATGCATCGACACCCCAAGACCAAAGGTTTCGCACATTTTCGCCAACGCCTGCGTGTCACGCAGGCCACCCCAATAATGGTGGTCGGCGAGGACAATCTGCACACTGTTCTGCGCCACGCTGCGGCGCAACTCGTCGAAATCCGTGACCACCATATTGGTCGCCAGGGGCAACCCGGTGCGCTTGTGCAGTTCGGCCATGCCCTCCAGGCCCGGCGTCGGATCTTCGTAATACTGCAGGTCATCACCGAGCAATTCGGCCATGCGGATCGAGGTTTCCAGCGACCAGTTGCCGTTCGGATCGATGCGCAGCGGGTAACCGGGGAAGGCCTTTTTCAGCGCCTTGATGCATGACACCTCATGCTCCGGCGGCAAGGTGCCGGCCTTGAGCTTGATGCTCTTGAAGCCGTAGGCCTCGATCATCCGTCGCGCCTGGGCAACGATCTGTTCTTCGTTCAGGGCCTCGCCCCAGTTGTCGGGCTTGTAGGGTGAATCGACGTGTTGCGCGTACTTGAAGAACAGGTAGGCGCTGAACGGAATCTCCTCGCGGATGGCCCCGCCCAGCAAGTCCACCAAGGGCACGTTCAGGTAGTGCGCCTGCAAATCCAGGAACGCCACTTCGAACGCTGAATAGGCATTGCTGACCGCTTTGCTGGCATGAGAGCCCGGCGCCAGTTCGGCACCGGCAATGCTCACCGGTTTATTCGCCGCCACCGTGGCCTGGACGATGGCACGCAGTTGATTGAGGTTGAATGGATCAAGGCCGATCAGTTGCGTTTGCAGCTGCTGCTGAATCGCCAGCGCCGGAGCGTCACCATAACTTTCACCCAGGCCGATGTAGCCGTTGTCGCTCTCGATCTCGATGATCGAGCGCAGCGCGAAGGGTTCGTGGATGCCACTGGCGTTGAGCAAGGGCGGATCACGGAAGGCGATGGGCGTAACAGTGACTCGTTTGATTTTCAAGAGGCGGCTCCCGTTGGATCAGTTTTCAGGGCTGGATGACTGCTGGGCTTTTTTGCTGGCGTGCCTTCGGCCGGTTGGCCGGTCAGCGCACGGAGGGCATCGCCACGCGGGGCGGTACGGGCGAAAAAGATCACGATGGCGGCGACCAGCGAGGTGCCAGCCAGGCCGTACAGGCCGCCTTCGATGGAACCGGTGGTCTGCTCCAGAAAACCGAACGCGGTCGGCGCGACGAAACCGCCTAGGTTACCGACGGAGTTGATCAGGGCGATCACCGCCGCGGCGATCCGGGCATCGAGATAACCTTGGGGAATCGGCCAGAACAACGCCGAGGCTGCCTTGAAACCGATCGCGGCAAAACAGATGGCGACGAAGGCAAAGACCGGACCGCCAGTGGTGGACATGAACATGCCGAACGCGGCGATCACCAATGTCACCGCGACCCAGGCCTGCTGGTACTTCCATTTGCTGGCCATGGCCGCGAAGCCATACATCGCGATGATGGAGATGATCCACGGAATCGAGTTGAACAGGCCGACCTCGAAATCGCCGAGGTTGCCCATTTTCTTGATCATGCTCGGCAGCCAGAACGTGGCGCCGTAGATGGTCAGGGCGATGGAAAAGTAGATGAAGCAGAACAGCATGATCTGCCGGTCGGCCAACAGTTTGAAGATCGAGGGTTTGACGCTCTGCGAAGCTTCGCGAGCCTGTTGTTCCTGAGCGATAGCGCCGATCAGCGCGGTTTTTTCTTCGTCGCTCAGCCACTTGGCTTGCCGAGGGTGGGATTGCAGCCAGAACCAGACGAACCCGCAGAGCACGATGGAAGCAAAGCCTTCGATCAGGAACATCCACTGCCAACCGTGCAGGCTCAAGCCGCTGACGTTGAGCAATGCACCGGACACCGGGCCGGAAATCACCGAGGCAATGGCCGAACCACTGAGGAAAATCGCCATCGCCTTGCCGCGCTCGGTCGACGGTAGCCATTGGGTGAAGTAGTAAATGATGCCGGGAAAAAACCCCGCTTCGGCGGCGCCGAGTATGAAACGCAGAACGTAGAAGCTGGTTTCGCCACGGACAAACGCCATGGCCATCGCGGCGGCGCCCCAGGTAAACATGATCCGCGTCAGCCAGGCGCGGGCACCGTAGCGTTGCAACAGCATGTTGGACGGCACTTCGAAGATCGCGTAACCGATGAAGAACAGCCCTGCGCCCAGGCCATAGGCGGCGGCGCCAATGCCCAGGTCGGTTTCCAGGTGGCTGCGCACGAAACCGATATTAACCCGGTCGATGTAGTTGACGATGAACATCACCACGAACAGCGGCAGTACATGGCGCTTGACCTTGGCGGCGGCGCGGGCGAGCACGTTCGGGTCTGGCGGACTCTGGAGGGTTTTCAAGGGGCGACTCCCGATCATTGTTTTTTTAGGGATAGCTTTGGGGATTGCTTGAGGCGTGGCCCGATCATGGACGCGAGTATTGATCCCGTCTAATCTAACTTGGCATTCGATTGATACCTGGATTAGATCAATGTTCGAACTGACTCAACTGCGATGCTTCACCACCGTGGCAACCGAACTGAATTTCCGCCGCGCTGCCGAACGGCTGAACATGACCCAGCCGCCTCTCAGCCGACAGATTCAATTGCTGGAACATCACCTGGGCGTCGCATTGTTCACCCGCAGCACCCGCAGCGTCGCGCTCACCGCCGCCGGCCGGGCCTTCTTTATCGAAGCCCAGAACCTGCTGGAGCGCGCCCAGCAAGCGGCGGTGACCGCGCGGCGATTCGCCGAGGGCGACATCGGTTCGGTCAATATCAGCTTCGTCGGCAGCGCGGTCTACGAGTTCCTGCCCAAGGTCATCGCTGAGGCGCGACTCAAACAGCCCCACGTGAAAATCGATCTGTCGGAGATGAACACCTACCAGCAACACGAAGCCCTGCGCGCCCGCCGCATCGACCTCGGCATTGCCCGGTCGCCGCTGCTGGAACCTGGCTACTCCACCGAATGCCTGGTGCGCGAACCGTTCGTGCTGGCGGTGCCGAGTACGCACCGCCTGGCCAGCGCCGAATCGGTATCGGTCCAGGACCTCGATGGGCAGCCGTTCCTGATGTACTCCCACGCCGCCTACCCGCCATTCAACGAACTGCTGACCGGCATGCTGCGCTCGGCCCGCGTCGCCCCGGATTATGTGCAATGGCTGGGCTCGTCCCTGACCATCCTGGCGCTGGTCAACGCCGCCATGGGCCTGGCCCTGGTGCCGCGTTGCGCGACAAGCGTGGTGTTCAAGAACGTGGTGTTCCGCGATATCGATTTGGGCGAAGGCGTGCAGAGCGAGCTGCACCTGATCTGGCGCGAGAACAACGACAACCCGGCGTTTGCGATGTTACTGGAGGGGATTCGGCGGGCGGTGCGGGAGGGATGGGGGGTGTAGATCAGGTTTGAAAAATCCGCTATCAGACAAACACCTGTGGCGAGGGAGCTTGCTCCCTCGCCACAGACAAGCCCTTAAGTCGCGACCATTGGTCCGAGATTATGTCTTCGCCCAATAAAAACATATTTTTATGCCTATATTGATATTGTCGAACGTTCCCACTCTCAGAGGGTGCCGTCATGAATATCAAAACCCTGGCTTTGCTCCTGCTGGCTTTCTGTGCGCAACCGGTCTGGAGCCAGACGCCTGCCGCCTCACCCGCCGCTGCCGACAGCCCCGCGCTGACCACGCGCCTGGCCGAGCGTGACCTTTGGGTCGAACACATTTTCTGGATCAGAAACTACGCGTTGGCCAATCAATCCGCCGACAAAAAGCAAGCCAAAGTCGCGGCGGACCAAGTGGTCGACAACGCCACCAAAATCGCCAACAGCATCGCCCCGCTCTACGGCCAACCGGCGGCGGATCAACTGCTCAAGCTGCTTGCCGGCCATTGGGGCGCGGTGAAACACTACAGTGATGCCACCGTCGCGAAAGATGCGAAAGGCAAACAGGCTGCCGTCACCGAGTTGACCAGCAACGCCAAGGCGATTGCGGCGTTTCTGGCTACGGCGAACCCCAATCTGCCTGAGGCGACACTGGTGACGATGTTGTCAGCCCATGGCGGTCACCACATCACCCAGATCGATGAATTCGCGGCACACGATTACGCTGGCGAAGCCCGTACCTGGGCGATGATGCGCACGCACATCCTGGCCCTGGCCGACGCCTTGACCGGCGCGCTGGTCAAGCAATTCCCGGATAAGTTCTGATATCGCGCGAGGGCACACCATGCTGGAAGGACTGGGCCGAACACAGCAGGACCTGCTCAATGCGCTGCTGCACCATGGGGGTGGCATGAGCATTGACGAGTTGGCTGAACAACTGGCCGTCACGCGCACGGCGATCCGCCAACACCTGGCGGCGCTGGAGCGTGACGGTCTGGTGCTGCGCGGCGATACCCGGCCGACGGGGCGTCGCCCGGAGCAACTGTATCGGCTCACCGACCACGCGCGGGAGCAGTTCCCTCGCCACTATCAGCTACTGGCCAGCGTATTGATTGATGAAGTGGCGGGCATCATCGGTCCCGAAGCCCTGACTTCACTGATGCGCAGCATGGGCCGCAAGCTGGCTTTGGACCGTGAACGAGAGGTCGTGGATGAAGCCAGGATCGTCCAGCACATGAACCAGGCAGGCTACGAAGCCGAGGTGTTTTTTCGCTCAGGCGACACCCCGGAAATCGTTGCGCATAACTGCGTCTTCCATCGCCTGGCCGCCAAGCACCCGGTGGTCTGCGAACTGGACCTGGCCTTGATCGGCGCGTTGGGCGGCGGCGAAGTCGAGCACAGCGAGTGCATGGTGCGTGGCGGGCATGTCTGTCGCTTCAGACTGCGACCGAGCGAAACCCCGGACGTCGCGACTGACGCTGCTCCAGCCAATACCGACCAGCCAACCTAGCGCTTGCGTGACAGCCGTTGCTGCCAGTTTCCGGCGTTGTCCCGCTGGCAGGCTTCTTCAGAGTCGAAAAACACATGGGGCGCCACCGGACCAACCTGAACTTGCGCCTCACCCAAGGCCATGGCAGTGAATTCGACCATGCGTTCGCCCTGCCCTTTGCCCAGCGCCTGCTCCCTGGCGGCCTGCGTATCGAAGACCCAAACCACCTTGAGACTGGCCGGAAATCGGGCATAGTCGGCGACATGGGTCAACCACTGAAACCCGACGATTTCCGCTTTGGCCGTCTCGCACGCTTCGGTCAGGGTGGCGACCAGACGCCGTTCGATATGTGCCTGATCGCGTTTGCTCAAACCCATGGATTGCTCCTTGTCTGGGGCGAAAAGGTCCCATCATACAGCCCCGCCGACACCCTTCGTCGGACTCATGGCTTCGCCCGAAAATAGACATGTCTGCGGCGTGAACCTTGTTTCGAGGCGCCAGTCATAGCCCAGCGCTTTTCCCCACTTTCTTCGTTGTCATCTCATCAGAGTTGTCCGTCCATGCGCCAAACTGTCGTTGCCTTGCGCTTTTCTTCGCTGTGCCTGTTGTCCCTGCTCCCCGTTTTTGCCAGCCCCGCCCACGCCGATGGGCAACGGCAACTGGTAGACGCCATCAACGACTATCGCGCCCATCCGCAACGCTGCGGTCTGAGACCGACGCAACGTTTATCACCCCTGACACTCAAGTCGAACCTGGCCTTACCCGTTGGCTATGGCGGTGGGTTGCGGGACCGGTTAAAGGCTTCCGGCTATCAGGCAACCATGGTGCGGTCGATCCGTGTGGTGGGTGCACGGGATGCCGAAGAAGCCTTCGATATGTTCCAGGACGAGCACTGCGCCGCGCTGCTCGACAACCAATACGCAGACATCGGCGTCAGCCGCGCCGGGAGTGAGTGGCAAGTGGTGCTGGCGCGGCCGGTGCTCGACGGGCAAACCGGCGATCCACGCAGCGCCGCGCAGGCATTGCTGGCACAGGTCAACGCAGCGCGGGCCAAGCCGCGACTTTGCGGTCGCCAGCGTTTTGCCGCCGCACGGCCGCTATCCTGGAGTGCAGCCTTGGGCTCCGCAGCACAAAGCCACAGCAAGGATATGGCCTACGGTAACTATTTCGCCCACCAGGACCCCGACGGAGACATGCCCTATGACCGTGCCAAGGCCGCCGGCTACCGTGGCCGGCAGATCGGTGAAAACATCGCCGCCGGGCAAGGTTCACCCAGCAAGGCCATGGCCGGCTGGCTCGCCAGCCCCGGGCACTGCGCCAACCTGATGAACCCGATGTTCACCCAGGTCGGTGCCGCCTACGCCGCCAACGCTCGCAGCGACAACGGCGTTTACTGGACGATGCTGTTTGGCGCCCCTTGAGCCGCTGACCGGACCCACCTTGCGGGCATTAAAAAGCCCGCACTGGGCGGGCTTCGTGGGTGAATGTAATAAGTAGGTGGCCGGCGCTGGTCTCCGGCTTACAAGGTTTATCAGGCCTCCCACAAAAGAGCCGTGAAACTGTAATGGAACTCTTCTGCTTCACACGGCATAAGGGCTGGATCCCAGCGCGGGGATCTTTCTAACCGTGTACCCTTCGGAACGCGCCCCACGTCCCCTTGCTATCCTTTTGCGCATCAGTCTGCGTCTTCACCTACAAGGTTGAGGATAGCAAAACAGGCACGATTGCCAACCGCGCTTTTAGACCGATTTCGACCAGCAGAAAACATGGCAGGACAGAAAAATACTATCGATCCAGGGATGACTTTACATGGATGAGTTTCACCACGGCAGTTGCCTCTGCGGCGCCATCAAGTACGGCCTGTCGACCGAGCTGAAAGCCGTCACCCATTGCCATTGCAGCCAATGCCGCAAGGGCCATGGGGCTGCGTTTGCAACCTATGCCAGCGCGCCCGCCTCGGCACTCTCGATCATGACTGGCGCAGATTCACTGCAGGCCTATGAATCGTCCAGGGGTGTCACGCGACAGTTCTGTTCCCGCTGCGGATCTTCGCTGTTCTGGACTGACTCGACAGGAGCGTTTTCCGATTGGGTTTCGGTTGCCCTCGCTACGCTGGATACGCCACTACGAACAGGCAAGCAAAAACACGTTTACGTCAGCTCGAAAGCGGATTGGTACGACATCAACGATCAGCATCCACAAGCGGACTGAATGGTGGTGCGAGCAAGCTCGCTCCCACAGTGACTTCGGTTGCTCACAGATTTTGCGTACACCCACTAACCCTGTGGGAGCGAGCTTGCTCGCGATGGCGTCCTTACAGCCAGCATCGCTGTGACTAACCCACCGTTATCGCGAGCAGGCTCGCTCCCACAAAGGTTGTACCTGGTGATCTGGCTGCAGCGCCTCACGAAGGCCGACGCACTACCCTCACCTTGCCGCTATCACCGCCACCGCAGAACAACCGCTCGCCACCATCGGACTCCAGCCCCGACACGCCGACGCCTTCCGGCATCTTGAGGCTCTCCAGTACTTCACCGGTTTGCGAGTCGATGCGCCGCAGTTCACTCTCGTCGCCCTCCCAGGTGCCATGCCACAGCGAACCTTCAACCCAGGTCACGCCGGTGACGAAACGGTTGGATTCGATGGTGCGCAGGATCTTGCCGGTCTCGGGGTCGATCTGGTGGATCTTGCGTTCGCGATACTGGCCCACCCACAACGTCCCTTCGGCCCAGGTCAGGCCCGAATCGGTGCCTGCGCCGGGGGCAGGAATCGTCGAGAGGATGCGGCCGGTGCGGGGGTCGATTTTCTGGATGCGGTCTTCGGCGATCTGGAACAGATGCTCGCCATCGAACGCGGTGCCAGCATGGGCAGCGACATCGATCGAGCTCAGCAGCTTGCCGCTTTCCGGGTCCAGGGCATTGATTTTGCTGTTGCTGGCGAACCAGACCTTTTCGCCGTCCCAGGTGACGCCGCACACATGGTCGACATCGGCAAACGGGCCATATTCACGAATGATTTCAGCAGTTGCGTGTTTCATCTGGCATTCCTCGATGGGGGTTGGTGGCGTTCATCCTAGCCACCGGGCAGCGGCGCCGGGAGTAACAAGGTCGTCGCGAATCCCGGCACGGGCGGTGTCATCCAGCGCCGCGCGCGGCCACGGCCAAACCACTGCACCTTGCCCTCTTCCGCCAGCGTATCGAGCGCCCGTTGCACTGTGCGCTGGCTGGTGCCCAGTGCCAAGGCCAGGGCGGAACTCGACCACGACTCACCATCGGCGAGGCAGGCAATTACCGCGGCAAATTTTTCCTCGACCGGTTGCGCCAGTGTCACCACCTCCGTACACACCGGCGATTGCAGGGCATAACCACGGGCCGTCGCGATGACGTCGGCCAACGGCTTGAGTGCCTTACGCAGCCTGCCGATTTCCACACGAAGCCGGGCGCGATGGGATTCATCCGAGAGCTTCAGACGGAACGCCCGGGCGATCAGCGTTTCCCGCGCAACGTCGGCGGGCCACGCTTCGGCCAATGCGCGGGCAAGCATGAACAGGATCGGGCGTGTAGCGAGCGACACCGACATGCCACAGCCACGCACCGCGTACCGGCAGGCATCCACCACCAGCGACGTTGAACAGAGCAACGCTTCAACTTCATCGAGCAACAGCGGTCGTGCTTCACCCTGGGCAATCAGGCGTGCTGCGGGTGCGTCGAGCAGGCGCGCAGCGTGTTCGACCTCGGCCATCAGCGCGGCAATCCCGGTTTGACCGGCCGCCTGTCTGGCCCTCGCCAGCGCATCCCGTGCCGCGTGCGATTGCAGGCGTCGAATGGCGATCCCCGCCATGACCAGTTCATGGGTCGCACGCAATGCCGGCGGCAATGGGCCGGGGTCGAGTTCGGCCAGTAACTGCTGCGCCTCATCGAGCTGACCAATCAACAGCAACCGGCGGATTTGCAGATAACGGGCATGGGCGGCATTGACCCGGTCACCGTGGTGTTCAAGGGTGACCCGCGCCATTTCGAGCGCCTTGACCGGCCACCCGAGTTCTCGCGAAGCCAGGGCGATTTCGGCCTCGGCCACTACACAGCGCGCACGGGCCAATACTTCCTTGGGCGCAAAGGCCCGCTGCGCGCGTTTGACCAGCGCCCGAGCCCGAACCAGATCGCCCAGTTGCGCCATGGCGATACCGCGCAGGGCCAGCGCCGGCGCATCGTCGCGCAAGGCCACGCGGTCCAGTGCACCCAGCGGATTGCCCGCCGCCAGCGCCTGGGCGGCTGCCGTGATCATCGAGTCCATCGAAATCCCGCCACGCTTGTCACTCCCACCATTCGATACCCGGGTTTAGTCTAAATCACGACCTTTCACCAGGAGCGTACAACGATGAACACGCACAAAACCGCGACCCGGGAACAATGGCTGGCGGCACGTTTGCAACTGCTTGAAGCGGAAAAGGCCCTGACCCGACGCAGCGATGAAGTGGCGCGACAACGCCAGGCATTGCCATGGGTTCGCCTCAACAAGGCTTATCGCTTCGATACCGACAACGGCAGCGCAACCCTGGCCGAGCTCTTTCAAGGGCGCTCGCAACTGCTGGTCTATCACTTCATGTTCGGCCCCGACTACACGGCCGGCTGCCCTTCCTGCTCAGCCATCGCCGATGGCTTCGACCCCGTCGTCGTCCACCTGGCGAACCACGACGTGACCCTGATGGCGATATCCCGCGCGCCGTTGGCGAAACTCCAGGCCTACAAGCGCCGAATGGGCTGGACCTTCCCCTGGGCCTCGGCCGCCGATAGCGACTTCACCGCCGACTACAACGTCTACTTCACCGAGGCGCAGCAACGTGAAGGCTTGGTTGAGTACAACTACCAACGCGGCGGCCATGCGATGGACGCCAGCCAGATTCCGGAACCGGTGAAACAGTTCGCCGCGACCTGTGGAACCGATGCGCCGACCTATACCCGCGACAGGCCAGGGCTGAGTACGTTTGTGCTGGAAGACGGCGAGATTTATCACACCTACTCCACCTACGCGCGAGGTCTGGACGGATTGTGGGGCATGTACCAATGGCTCGACCGCGCGCCCAAGGGACGCAATGAAACGGGCCCCTGGTGGCGCCGGCATGATGAGTACCAGTGAGCGCCAGCGGGGTCACTGACCGCCGATGAAGACATCCGCCAGTTTGTCCACCAGTGCAGGTTTGGTCTGGGAGACCCAGCGTCGGGTCGCCCATTCCTGCCATTCCTCGGCACGGTCCAGGGTGTATCGCGGCACAAAGTCGCCGAGGAAACGGCCGAGGTTCTGCAGAGTGACTTCATGCCCGGCGTTGGCCATTTGCTCAAGCAAATCCCTCAGGGCCACTTCGAATTCGGGCGGCCACTGTTCGCCGGCCAACACCTGCTCGACCGAAGGGCGTCGATCACAGCCAAGTGAATGACGGACTGGCATTGGCATTTTCCTCGGTACGGCGTTGTGAATGATGCATCCCTGAAACTGGTGGTTACTCAATTCGCTCCGCCTTTATTACAAGCAAAGGCAGGAATTACGCCTGATTAATCTAGAAATGCGACACCAGCATTGAGCTCAAACACGGGCTGATATAGAACACCTCGGCAGCATTTGCCGCAGTTGCTCAATCCGCGTTCTAAGGGCTCGAATGTGAAAATAAAAACAAACAAAATCCTGGTCTCCCCCTTGCTCCTCTCTCTGCTGATGCTTCATGGGGCTCCCACCTTTGCCGAGGAAGTTGCCAGCCCCCCTTCAAATCTTTTAACGGCCGCCGTCGCCTGGAAGCAAACAGCAGCTGAGTTTGAGGCGCTTTACTATCAAGGGTTCAACGTAGCAAGAATGCAACTGGATCGAGCCCTCCAGGCTCACAAAGCTGGCGATCGACCTTTAGCTATCATCAGCGATGTCGACGACACCGTTCTGAATAGCAATAGCTATTGGGGCTACATGATCAATGCCAATAAAGAGTTTTTCGACGACACTGCGTGGGATAAATGGGTGGCTGAGAATGGCCCGGTTGCAACGCCTGGTGCGGTGGATTTCTTGAGCTATGCGCAATCGAAGGGTGTTGAGGTTTTTTACGTCACCAGTCGTGACCAAGGCGAAAAAACCTTTGAATACGCCTTGGCGAATCTTCGGAAAAACAATCTTCCGTTTGCCGATGAAAAACATCTGACGGTTTATCGTGAAAGCTCCAACAAGGAGCCGCGTCAATCAGAGATCGCCAAGGATTACGATGTGGTGGTGATGCTTGGTGACAACCTCAACGACTTTAAGCGCAAGTACTACGTCGCTGACGTTAAACAACGTAATAGCCTTATGACCGAAGACAAAGAGCAGTTTGGCCGCAAGTTTATTATCTTTCCGAACCCTACCGATGGCCACTGGCTCAAAGCCATTTTTGGCGATTCAGAACCACCGGCCACGCCGGAAAACCGTGCTAAGTTCAAGGCGGCGGCTAGCTCTACAGCCTGGCAGCTTAAGCAATAACAGGGCTGGGTCTGACAGCAGGTTTGAGGAGGCGGTATGAACCATCATGGCGCCCCCCCTTAACCAGCCAGGCCAAGATGGGTTTTCTCACTTTTTCCTGGTCGTAGTCGGCCCAAATACCCCGATAGAACGCGACACGTTTTCAGCATCGTAAACGTGTCGCGACATCTGCCATGCCGACATTGGAGATCTGAATCACTCTCGGTTTGAAGGCACCTTCGAGCGCTGACATGAGGCTCCCCCAGAAGCGAATGCCCCGGTTTCACTCATATGACGATGTCAGACGTGCACCTACGGGCCGTTTTCAGCCTGTCGCGACAGGCCACAATCGGCTGTGGATTCAACCGGTTGACGCAACAGATTGGCTAAATCGTTCAGCGGGTGTTTCGTAGTCTAGTGTTTTCCGAGGGCGGCTGTTGGCAGCTGTTCGCGAGGAGGCAGTGCAGCGCAATTGCGATCACTTCGTGCTAGATACCGGCCTGCATATGCCGCTGGCCCAACGCTTCTATTTTCGCCAGTGGCTGCTGGCCCACGGCATGCACTTCACTCAGAGCCTTCAGACAGAGAATCAGGCATGAATAATGTTCTGTTGATCAATGCCAGCCCGAATGGCCAAGTTTCCCATGCGAACCAGGTCGCACTGGAATTAGTGGCATCCCTGCGGCACCGGTATCCGGGGCTCGAACTGGTTGAACGCGATCTGGGCAGGCATCCGCTGCCACCGCTCGGTATGGACTACGCCCATGCCCTGGGCTACAACTACACCGTTCGACTCACCTACGTTCGAGGTCTCCGAAGCGCTGATCGGCGAGTTGGAGCGCAGCGATATCCTGCTCATTGCCACCCCGATGCACAACTTTACGCTCCCTGCCGCGCTCAAACTCTGGATCGACTACGTCCTGCACATTCACCGGACATTCAGTTCAGGCCCCGAGGGCAAGACCGGTCTCCTGAGCAACCGTCCGGTGTACGTGTTGGTTGGTTCCGGTGGCTTTCATCAGGGCGAGTTGGCACGGCAACCGGATTTTCTAACGCCTTACCTACGCCAGGTACTTAACACCCTCGGACTGTTCAACCCGCACTTCACCTACCTTCAGGGTTTGGTGTTCGGTGAAGAGGCCGTCCGAGCAACGGTCCATGATACCCGTGCCCGACTGTCACTGGAGCCGCTGTTCAGCAACCTCATTTGCGACGGATCCGCCGGGGCTCAGAATTGCCATTTAGCGTCTCGCCAAGGCTCACAAGCTCGCTGCGCTCAAAGGCGTAACAATACGCACTGAAGTTGCCGCGTATTGCCCCTTTCGCATCTCAAGGAGTTCGCCTTGAAGACAATCGCTCTGGTCGCTTTCGACCAACTCACTGATATCGACCTGTTCCTGATGTGGGACATTCTAGGCCGCAACACCGAGGACTGGCACGTCCGGATACTGGGCTCCAGCCCTATCGTGCGATCGGCGCACGGCCTGCCTGTTTCGGTGCACGGTCCGCTTTCCGAGGCCAATAGCGCCGACGCAGTACTGTTCGTCAGCGGCAAGGAGGGGATACCCGCCGCGCTTGCCGCTCCGGATTTCCTGCCGTCGTTTGAACTCGATCCCAGACGCCAGCGAATCGGCTCCATCTGCGCCGGAGCCTTCATTCTCGAACGGCTCATCAGTAGAACTCGTCTAGCAAACAGTAAAACGCTATACGTTGCTGATCTGGCTCTACACCATAGGCGCGAAAAAATGGCGCTACCCATGCCTGTCCAAGGTTGCGCTCTATGCTTCGGACAGCCAGTGCAAGATCTTGATAGATGTCACTGATGCCTAGCCGGCCGCAGTCGATGTAGCCGGTAAAGCTGCTTCCTTCGACCATGAAATTCGGTAGGCAGGCATCGCTGGAAGTGGTTGCACACGTTTTTCTGTTGGGGGTTGGCGCTACCGTCGTCATGGATTTGTGGATGTTCCTCATGAAGGCCTTTGGCGTTCCAACGCTGAATTTCGCTTTCGTCGGGCGCTGGGTAGGTCATGTATGCCAAGGCAAATTCGCTCATGCCAGCATTGGACAAGCGATGCCGGTGCGAGGTGAAGTGGTCCTGGGCTGGGTGGCGCACTACGCCACGGGTGTTGCTTTCGCGGTGTTACTGGCGTGCATTCAAGGAGTCGCCTGGCTGCAGGAACCAACTTTCCTGCCAGCAATCGCTTTGGGCGTGGCAACAGTGGCAGTCCCTATCTCGAGCTGGAATGTGAGTACAACCTGGATCTGACAGCCCCCCTCAGCGTCAGTACTCCGACATCACCACCATCACTTCAGCGTCAGTGCCATCCTCGCTTTCAGCCAGATAAATATGACCTATTGAGCTGTTGAAATAGGCTGTTTCGCGACAGCCAATGCTGAGGGATTCACCCGTTTCGAATTGAATGCGCACACGACCTGAAAGGACGACGGCGAACTCTTGTCCGGGGTGACGGATGTAGTCTTCGAACTGATTCAGTTCGCGCGCACAGATCCGCGCGTACATGGGCGTCATGCTGCGTCCGGGGAAATCCCCCGCCATCGGGTGATATTCGTAATTGCCCGTACTGTAACCCGCCGCACTGTCGATGGCGGTGCTGACCACCGTGGGCTGTACAGCACTGACGCCCGCCTTGGCCGGACTGAAAAGCTGGGAAATGTCCACACTCAGGGCCCGAGCTGCGGCCGCGAGTTTTTCGTAACTCACCGACACTTGCGCCAGCTCCATCTTCGACAAGGTCGACAGCGCCACGCCTGAACGCTCAGACAGTTGTTTAAGCGTCAACTTCTGGTTTTTGCGGATGACACGCAGGCGGGCACCGACCTGGGCGCGATCTATCAAGGGATGGTCCGTGGGACACGAGACTCGATCGGAACTCATGCAGACTTCTCTGTCGTACGAAAAACGGTGCCTGGGGCTGAGCCAAGGCAAGGGCTGGAATAATACCTCAAGGTAATGGGTTGACTGGGAAATTCTCATATCTTACATTTCTCTTATCTGAGAATTATAAAAACAGAGGGAAGAACATTTCTTCCCCATCCCCAGAGACAGGAGGTACTTCGGTATGCACGACAGCGAATGTTTCGATTTCGCCATCATCGGCGGTGGTATTGCGGGGGCCTCCCTGGCCTATCGCTTGGCCGGGCAAGCCAGCGTTGTGGTACTCGAGCGTGAGAGCCAGCCGGGTTATCACGCCACCGGACGCTCCGCCGCAATGTTCATGGAAAGCTATGGCACACCGCAGATCCAGGCATTGACCCGCGCCAGCCGGGACTTCTATGAGCAACCGCCAACTGACTTCACCGAACATGCGCTGCTGGAACCTCGCGGCTGTCTGTATGTCGCAGGCGAGGGGCAGCAATCCCTGCTGAAACAAACCTTCGAAGTCAGCCAGGCACAGGCTGGAAATGTTTCATTGATTGATACCGAGCACGCCCTCGCGTTGGTGCCGTGCCTGCGCCCAGAGGCGATTGTCGGGGCGATGCTCGAAACCGACGCCCGTGACCTGGACGTCCACGCGCTGCACCAAGGTTTTTTGCGGGCCATGCGCCGAGCCGGTGGCGTGCTGCAGTGCGACGCCCAACTGAGCGTCGCCACCCGCGAAGGTCGACACTGGCACCTGACACTGGCCGACGGCCGCCAGTTGCGCGCACGCAATCTGGTGAACGCCGCAGGTGCCTGGGCCGACCAGGTGGCGCAGCAATGCGGTGTGAAGCCCATTGGGATGCAGCCCTGCCGACGCACCGCCTTTACCTTCGACGGCCCTGAGGGCATGGACTTCTCACGATGGCCTGCGGTGATCGGCATCGACGAAAGTTTTTACTTCAAACCGGACGCTGGCCAACTGCTTGGCTCGCCGGCCAACGCCGATCCCGTCCCGCCACAGGACGTGATGCCCGAAGAGCTGGACATCGCCACCGGGATCTACCACATCGAAGCCGCCACCTCCTTGACCATCCGCCGCCCACGCCACAGCTGGGCCGGCCTGCGCTCGTTCGTCGCCGACGGTGATCTGGTGGTCGGCTGGGACGATCACCGCGAAGGCTTCTTCTGGCTGGCGGCACAGGGCGGTTATGGCATTCAGTCCGCGGCCGGCGTATCGCAACTGGCCTGTGCCCAATTGTTCGATCAACCCCTACCCGAAACACTGCGCCGCCAGGGCGTCGAGCCACAACGCCTGGCACCTGGCCGCCTGCGTTAATCATTCATCCCAATGAGGTTCCGTACCATGTCTGACAATCTCCAGCGTTACCCCAGCCACCTGCCCTATCCGTTCTCCAAAGCCATTCGAGTCGGCGATTTTTTGTTCCTCTCAGGGCAAGTACCGATGACCCCTCTGGGCGAGGTGGTGCTCGGTGATATCCGCGAGCAAACCGAGGCCGCCATGGCCCGCATCGGCGAGACCCTGGCCGAATGCGGGGTGGGTTTTGATCACGTGGTGAAGGCCACGGTGTGGCTGTCGGACATGCAACATTTCGCCGGTTTCAACGAGGTGTACAAGCACCACTTCCAGAACGGTTTTCCGGTGCGTTCCACGGTCGGCGGCGCCCAGTTGGCGCTGGGGGTCGATGTGGAGATCGAAGTCCAGGCGTGGGTCGGCGCCCGCTGACCCACCCCTGCTGTTTGCCAGTGCGATGCCCCGGGAGGGCCATGAACAGTGGTCGTCCCCATAAGCCATAACAAAAACAACTTGAGGGAAATCGTCATGAAAGAAAGTCTGAAAATAGCCGGTGCATTTGTTGGTGTGATTGTCGGTGCAGGATTCGCCTCCGGTCGGGAGCTGCAGCTCATGTTCGTGGATTTCGGCGTATGGAGACTGCTCGGGGCGGTGGTCAGCGCCGCACTCTTCACCTTTCTCGGGATGGCATTGGCGGGCATGGGTAGCCGACTGCGGGCAAGGTCCCATAAGGACGTGGTGTATGCACTGTGCGGACGCTACCTGGGCACCTTTGTCGACATGATGGTCACCTTCTTCATGTTTGCGGTGACCGTGGTCATGTTGGCCGGCGGCGGCGCCTTGCTGGAACAACAGTTCGGCATCCCCGCCATGTTCGGCAGCGTGGCGGTGACCCTGATCGTGGTTGCCATCGTGTGCCTGGATGTGCAGAAGGTCATTGGCATGATCGGCGCCGTCACTCCGCTGTTGATCCTGACGGCGGTAGCGGTTGCCTTTTATGGCGTCGCCACCCGAGGCTTGAGTTTCGGTGAACTCAATCAACTAGCCAGCCAGCAAGACGCTGGCGCAAGCCATTGGCTGCTGGGAGCGTTGTTGTACGTGTCTTACAACATAGTGGCCGGGGTGCCGTTTCTGGCGATCATGGGCGGCGCCGCAAAATCCGAGAAGCAAGCCATTTGGGGTGGCATCTTCGGTGGCGCGTTGCTGGGGCTGCTGATGCTGGTGATGAGCCTGGGATTGCTGTCACGCCTGGACAGCGTGGCGGATTTGCCAATGCCCATGCTGTCCATCGCCACGGAGGTTTCGCCAGTCCTCGGTCTGCTGATGGCGGTGATCATTTTCCTGATGATCGTCAACACGGCCGTCGGTACCTTGTATTCCTTTTCGGCCCGGCTACTGCCGGCAGGCACTCGCAAATTCCGCGTCGGCTCAGCGGCCGCTGGCGCACTGGCTTTCGTCGGTAGCCTGGTCGGGTTTGTCAACCTGGTGGGCCAGGTCTATCCACTCTTTGGCTACCTGGGCTTCTTGCTGATTGGCGCAGTGGTCGTTGGCTGGTTACGCGTAGGACGCCTGGCCCAGGCTTAATCAGTCGATAGTGGCATGCTGAGCAAAAGAACGATCAGTGCGACCATGACCATCAACGGAATCGGCTGGCCGTACGGGGCGATACTCATGCCAGCGGCCCAAATAGACTGTCAGCGTCCAGAGCAAACCGGTGCTGGCGTTGGCGGTCACAGTTCCAGCCCCATGTATTGCTGATCGATCAGAATCAGTGCCAGGTAAATCTGCAAACGGAGGACCGTTGCGCGGAGCACGCATTTGGCACAATGTTTTCTTCCTGACTCAATCGTTGAGGCCTCATGATCCGCGACTTTCGAAACGTTGACCTAGAGCCCGTATTGGACATTTGGCTACGAGCGTCAATCCAGGCGCATCACTTCATAGCCCCCGAATTCTGGCGTAGCCAGCTTGCTGCTATGCGTGAGGTCTACCTACCCGGCGCCACGTCCCGAGTGTTTGAGGCAGACGGGACGGTAGTAGGATTCTGCTCTGTATATGGAGACACACTTGCGGCACTATTCGTATCGCCTGAGCGTCAGGGGGACGGTATAGGTACGCAGCTTCTCGCGGACGCCATGGCATCTAAGTCAACTCTACAGCTGACTGTGTATTCAGCGAATGCGCCTAGTATCCATTTCTATGAGAACCAGGGCTTTGTAGTTCTCAATGAACAACTGGACGTGCACACTGGCCACCTTGAGAAGGTGATGCGCTGGGTCGCCTAATCTGACTAATGTAGCTATAGGCGAAAGGAAAACGACAGGTCGCGCTAGCTTCAGCGTAAGCGTCTGCCCAACTGACCTTACGTCGTTAAGGGCCCGTGATTTTCGATGGGAAGACAGACAAGGAGCAATCAACAGCTGGCGCAAACCCGGCGGGTACTCCGTACCAGTCTCCGGATGTTTTCTTCGAGGACAAACAAACCCCTACCTGCGTACGCAAATAGGCGACGCGATCCCCGACTTGCACATTGCTGACACCGTCCCCACAACGGCGACACGCCCAGCGCCTTAAAGCCCAAGCCCGGATGGCAACGCAATGGGCACCGCTCCCTTACGTTGGGTAACGTCGAGGAAGTTGACACCAATAGCTTCTTGCTCGAGCCAAACCTCGCCTTGTCCTGGCGATTGTTGGCTCAGTGTCTCCAGGTTCAGTACTTCAGGATTGCCGGACTGGCTAAACCGGATCGCAGATACCATGGTCATTTCCCCTTAGTCAGAAGCTGACTTCACATAGTTGTCTCTAGCGTGAGAGCTGATCCCCTGATGAACAATACTGACTTGCTGCAGATAATTAGTGCACAGATTGCAGCAGTCACATCTCTGATACCAAGCGTTATTGCGTGGAGCGTTGCGGGTCGTAGCGATTATGGAGACGCCAAAGGTTATCGCCGAACGTCCACTTCACGCCCTTCGTGACTGAGAGCAATCGGCCAAATGCAGACTATAACGGTGGCACGCGGTTATGATCCGGGATAACCAGGCTCCCTTGGACCCACGCTTATGCCCGCCTCGCAAATCCGCCCCTCACCCGCGCCACTGCTCAAACCAGGAGAGACGGTGGTCTTGTTTGACGGTGTCTGCAAGCTGTGCAATGGCTGGGTGAGGTTCGTGATTCGCCATGACCGCCAGCGGCGCCTGCGGTTGGCGGCGGTTCAGTCACCCGAGGGACAGGCTCTGCTCGCATGGGCAGGTTTGCCCCTGGATCAATTCGACACCATGGCGGTGATCCGCGACCGACACTACTGGGTGCGTTCGCAAGCATTTTTCGAAATCTTTGCCCGGTTACCCGCACGCTGGCGCCCCGTGAACCTGTTGCGCATCTTCCCTCGCAAACTTCGAGATTGGGCATACGACCGCATTGCGCTTAATCGTTATCGGCTCTTCGGGAAATACGACACATGCCTGTTGCCGGATCCTGATCATGAACAGCGCTTTTTGAAAGCGCCCCTATGAACGCCTGCAGGTGACGTGACGACCTGGATCAATACTCGGGTTGAAGCTATACCGAAAGGGTTCAGAGTGGGGATGGACCACACGCTCGATTAGCGACTGAGGAGAACTTCGCGGTGTCGAATCAGCTGGTCATACGCAACATGACCCGTCCCGAGCTGGACGAGCTCGTCGATTGGGCTGCCCGTGAGGGTTGGAATCCCGGCCTTCACGATGCCGAGCTGTTCTGGGCTACGGACCCTGCCGCCTTCATCGCGGCGTCCCGGGGCGGCGAATTGATCGGCGGCGGTGCCATCACCTCCTACAATGGCGAATTCGGTTTCATGGGTTTTTTCATCGTCCGGCCTGAATATCGCGGTCAAGGTCTGGGTAATACCCTCTGGCATGCGCGCCGCGAGCGACTCCTCGCCCGCCTGCGCCCAGGCGCGAGCATCGGCATGGACGGCGTCTTCGCGATGCAGGACTACTACGCCAAGGGTGGTTTCGTCTTCTCCCATCGCAACATGCGTTTTCGTGCCAATCTCAGCGCCCGCCCGACGACCTCGCAGGTAGACGACCAGGACATCGTCCCGTTGGCCTCCTTCCCGTTCGATCAGGTTGTCGATTACGACCGCACCTGCTTCCCCGCCCCGCGCGCAAGCTTCCTGAGCGGGTGGATAGCCCAAGCCGACGCACTTACTGTGGGTTGCCAGCGCGAGGGCAGGCTAAGCGGCTATGGCGTAGTAAGGCGCTGCCGGGAAGGCTACAAGATCGGCCCCTTGTTCGCCGATGACGCCCTGGCAGCCAATGCCCTCTACGCGCGCCTGGCAGAATTTGCCGAGGGTGGCCCGCTGTTTCTCGATGCCCCGGAGAATAACCCCGCCGCGATGGCGCTCGTGCACCAACAGGGCATGATCGAGGTTTTCGGCTGCGCACGCATGTACCTCGGCCCTCCTCCGGCGATCGCGCACGAACGTGTGTTCGGCGTCACGACCTTCGAGCTGGGCTGATGTCCGCTCGCGACCTCATCGGTTATGGCGGCTGCCCACCCCACCCGCGATGGCCCGGTGAGGCGCATGTCGCGGTCCAGTTCGTACTCAACATCGAAGAGGGCGCGGAGTCATGCACTCTCAATGGCGATGCACAGTCGGAGGCCTGGCTTCACGAACTACCGGGCCGCCCGCCGCGTGTGGGGGAACCGGACTTGAGCGTCGAGGGCATGTACGAATACGGATCGCGCGCAGGTGTGTGGCGCATTCTGGAGCTGTTCAGCGCCCGAGGTCTGCCGCTGACCGCCTTCGCCGTCGGCCGGGCACTGGAACTCACCCCGGCGATTGGCCATGCGCTCTGCGCTGCCGGGCATGAGATTGCCGGGCATGGCTACCGTTGGCTGGACTATCGCGATATGCCTGAAGACCAGGAGCGGCGCCATATCCGCCTCACCCTCGACGTGATCGAGCAAATCTGCGGTAAACGCCCCGTAGGTTGGTACACAGGAAGGGTCAGCCAGAACACCCGCCGCCTGTTGCGTGAGGAAGGTGGGTTTCTCTATAGCTCAGACGCCTACAACGATGATCTGCCCTATTGGCTCCCAGGTTCGCCCGCCCACCTGGTGATCCCTTACACACTGGTCAACAACGACGCCCGCTATCTGCTGCCGAATGGTTTCGCCTGCGGTGAAGACTTCTTCCGGCTGCTCAAGGATGCTTTCGACCTGCTGTGGCAGGAGGGCACGCAACACCCGAAGATGATGAGCGTCGGCCTGCATGGGCGGATCAGTGGCCATCCTGGTCGTGCGATGGCGCTGGCGCGCTTTCTCGATTACGTGCAAGGCCACGACGCGGTGTGGATCTGCCGGCGCGAAGAGATTGCCAGGCACTGGATAGCCCAATTCCCCGCCTGAGTGGCAAGTGGTTCGGAACGGCCTGAGCCACGCTGGCGTTCTGAATTCGGCACACTCGCCCGTGCGCTGGCCCTGGCCGCGCTCAAGGCGTCATCGCAGACTATTCTTGATCTGGGTAACCGACCGGGCGCACCGAAGGAGGTCACTCGTTTATGCACTGTGTCTTTTTCGAAATCCGCGCGGTTCGATCTGATGCATGAAGGCAAATCGATCCGCGCCGTTATCGAGTTCCGATGAACTACCGGTCTGGGGCACGGCCCCAGGCACTTTTGTCTGACACCCTGAAACGGAGACGCCAGCATGAGCACCTTGCAACTTCACCCTGCACTGGACAATGGTATCCAACCCGCCGCCGCGAATTTCACAGGTGGCACCCTGCAATGCCTGTGTGCGACCGACAAGGTCGAGGTCAAGATCGACGCACAAACTCTGCATAACCACGCGTGCGGCTGCAGCAAGTGCTGGAAACCACAAAACGCGACATTCGCCGTCATCGCCGTGGTGCCTCGAGATAAGGTCAGCGTCATTGCCCACGGTGAAAAACTGGCGATTGTCGACGAATCTGCCACCATCCAGCGCCACGCCTGCAAGCAGTGTCACGCCCATCTCTTTGGGCGCATCGAGAACAAGGACCATGCGTTTTATGGCCTGGACTTCGTCCACACCGAGCTTTCGCCACAGAGCGGATGGGCTGCGCCGGGATTCGCGGCGTTCGTGTCCTCCATCATCGAAACCGGCACACCGCCAGCGCAAATGAAGGCTATCCGCGAGCGCTTGCGCTCGATCGGCCTGGAACCCTATGACTGCCTGTCCCCGGACTTGATGGACGCACTGGCGACTCATGTCGCCAAACAGAAAGGCTTGCTCCCCGCCGCCTGATTGATCGGTCGCCGGCACCCCCGGCTTGCCGAGCCAGCCCGCCGGCCATACGATTCGACTATTCCTCAGGCGGAGGAGTCATTGTGAAGCCGGTGATGCTCCTGACGTGCATCCTGGCGCCTGCCATCGCTCTGGCGCTGGCATCCGCCGGCCTGCATGCCGACGACCCGTTCGCGCCGTTGCGCGACGCCATGGTGCGGGAGATCGCCAACATGTCGTCCGTCACCCGCGACGAAACCGGCAGGGTCGAGTTTGCCGCGCCGGTGATGGCCGCGATGGCCAAGGTGCCACGCCATGAGTTCGTCCCGCCCGACGAGGTGCCCTACGCCTACGAGAATCGCCCGCTGCCGATCGGCTACGGCCAGACCATCTCCCAGCCCTACATCGTCGCCCTGATGACCGATCTGACGCAGGTCGGGCCCGGCGACGTGGTACTCGAGATCGGCACTGGCTCGGGCTACCAGGCGGCGATCCTCGCCGAGCTGGCGCAGGCGGTCTACACGATGGAGATCATCGATCCGCTGGCAGTGCAGGCCGGGGAGCGCCTGGGCCGTCTGGGATATGCGAAGGTGCAGGCCCGGCTGGGCGATGGCTACCACGGCTGGCCCGAGCACGGGCCTTACGACGCCATCCTCGTCACCGCCGCCGCCAGCCATGTGCCGCCGCCACTGATCGCCCAGCTCAAGGCCGGCGGACGGATGGTAATCCCGGTCGGCGCGCCGTTCATGATCCAGTACCTGCTGCTGATCGAGAAGGCCGGCGACGGCAGTGTGTCCACCCGGCAGGTGCTGCCTGTGCGCTTCGTACCGCTGGTCGGAGGCGGTTGAGCATGCATTCGCCGCCATTACTCGCCCTGGCGCTGCTGTCTGCCTCCGCGCTCGGCTATGAGGTGCTGCTGCTGCGACTGCTTTCGATCATCCAGTGGCACCATTTCGCCTACATGATGATCAGCGTCGCGCTGCTCGGCTACGGCGCTGCCGGCACCGCCGTGGCGCTGGCGCGGCCTGTGCTGGCGCCGCGCTTCCACGGCGTGTTCATCGGCGGCGCGGTGCTGTTCGGGCTGAGCGCCATCGCCTGCTTCAGCCTGGCCCAGCAGGTTCCGTTCAATCCCCTCGAGATCCTCTGGGACGCGCGGCAGTCGGCGCGCCTGCTGATGATCTACCTGCTGCTGTTCGTGCCGTTCTTCTGCGCGGCGGTGTGCATCTGCCTGACCTTCACCTGCTTTCAGGAACAGATTCATCGGATCTACGCCTTCGACATTCTCGGCGCCGGCGTGGGCAGCCTGGCGATCGTCGCCGCGCTGTTCGTCCTGTCGCCCGTCGATGCGCTGCGGCTGCTGGGAGGCACCGGCATCGCCGCCGGGGCGCTGGCCGGCATGGCTTGCACGGGGCATAGGCACTGGCTCGCGCCGTTGCTGCTGGCGGCGGCCGTCGCGGTGCCGGCCGGCGTGCCCGGGCGCTGGATCGCCCTGTCGCCCTCCGAGTACAAGGAACTGAGCCAGATGCTGCGTATTAAGGATGCGCGCGCCATCGCCCAGACCTGGAGTCCGCTGGGCCTGCTCACGGTCGTCGACAGCCCGACCATTCCCCTGCGCTACGCGCCGGGCCTAAGCCTCAACGCGACGCAGGAACCGCCCGCACAACTGGCCATCTTCACCGACGGCGACGGCCTTTCCGTGCTGAACCGCTATGACGGGCGCCGCGAGCCGCTCGCCTACCTGGACTACCTGACCTCGGCTCTGCCCTATCACCTGCTGCGGCAACCCCGCGTGCTGGTGCTGGGCAGCGGCGCCGGCGCCGATGTGCTGCAGGCGATCTACCACGGCGCCAGTGCGGTGGATGCCATCGAACTGAACCCGCAGGTGATCGATCTGGTTCAGCGCCGCTTCGCCGATTTCTCCGGCAAGCCGTACAGCGCGCCCAACGTCCGTGTGCTGATCGGCGAGGCGCGCGGCCTGGTGGCTTCGCGCGGCGAGCCTTACGACCTGATCCAGATCGCCCTGCTGGACTCCTTCGGCACCGCCTCGGGCGGCCTGCATGCGCTGTCCGAGAACTACCTGTACACGGTGGATGCCTTCGCCGAGTACCTGCGCCATCTCGCGCCCGGCGGCCTGTTGGCCATCACCCGCTGGGTCACCCTGCCGCCCCGCGATGTTCCCAGGCTGCTGGTCACCGCGGCCGCGGCCATCGAGAGCGACGGGCAGGCCAGCGCGGCGCGCCGCATCGTCATGATCCGCGGCTGGAAGACCGCGACGCTGCTGGTCAGCAACAGGGATTTCGACGACGCCGGCATCGCCGTGCTGCGGGAGTTCTGCCGGGCGCGCTCCTTCGACCTGGCCTACTACCCCGGGATGACCGTGGCGGAGGCGAACCGCTACAACCTGCTTGACCGGCCCTGGTTCTTCGAAGCGGCGCAGGCCCTGCTGTCCGGCGAGCGCGCGGAGTTCCTGGCACGCTACAAGTTCGACGTGCGTCCGACCATGGATGACCGGCCGTATTTCTTCCACTTCTTCAAGTGGCGCTCGCTGCCGGAACTGCTGGCGCTGAAGGAGCAGGGCGGCCTGTCAATGCTGGAGTGGGGCTATCCGGTGCTGATCGCCACGCTGCTGCAGTCCAGCGTGGCCGCCGTGCTGCTGATCCTGGCGCCGCTATGGGTGGCGCGGCGGCGCCAGCGGCGCTCTCGGAATGCGGCTTTGGCCAGGTTCGAACGTCGGGTCGTGTCCTACTTCGCCGCCATCGGCTTCGCCTTCATGTTCGTGGAAATCGCCTTCATCCAGAAGTTCACCCTTTTCCTCAGCCACCCGTTGTATTCGGTGGCGGTAACGCTCAGCGCGTTCCTGATCTTCGCTGGCCTTGGCAGCCGTTACTCCGGCCGGCGGCGGGGGGACATTGGAACGGGTGTGGGGCCCCGTCATCCGCTCGCGCGGCCAGTCCTGGCGATCTGCGCGATCGCCCTGCTCTACCTGATCGCCCTGCCCCCGTTGTTCCAGCTGCTGGCGCCGGTGCGGACCCTCGCCAGGTTCGGCATCTGCGCCGCGCTGGTAGCGCCGCTGGCGTTCGCCATGGGCATGCCGTTTCCGCTCGGACTCGGGCGCGTCTCCGCGCGCGCCGAAGCACTGGTGCCGATCGCCTGGGGCGTCAACGCCAGCGTATCGGTGGTGGCGGCCGTACTGGCGACCCTGCTGGCGATCCACCTGGGCTTCACCGTGGTGTTGCTGCTGGCGTTGCTACTGTATCTCGCGGCGGCGGTCATGTTTCCCTGATCGCGGCGGTTCGCAGCGAAAGTCAACAGACCCTGGTGAGACGAATGGCCTGTTGGAACGCCGCTTGCCGCAGTTCGCACGTCTCGCCGTGACGATCAGCGAGGGTGACGCCTTTCCTGCTTCGAAGCTAAACATTTGAAAATGTGGACGTGTGCGTCATGCCAAAGATGAGAGGTTCCGTGCCGCAAGCAATTGGTTTTGGCCGACGCAGTCGAGTCGTCAGAGGTGGCTTTCATCCCATAGCTGCCGGTGGTGACCGGCAGAAACCCGCCGATTCTGTTGAAAAAACCGGTCTGCCCAAACTGCCTGATCATTGACTGGTGAAAACGCCTTTTTTGCACGCTGCTACGTGAAATCCGAGTCCGGGAAGCCTTTGCCAAAAGTAAAGATTTCAATCTCGGACGCGTACTTTTCTGATGCGCAAACGATGGCCGACTTTTTCAACAGAATCGGCCAAAAGCGCTCGGTGGACAGATGAGTCCAACTTCCCGCCCCCGCGCCACAACAACGGGAGGGCTCCGGTTTTTGTGAGCGACTGGGATTGAGTGCTTACCCGCCCAGTTCCGCCCCCATTGCAGCCATCCTCGTCAGTGTTTCGGACTGTGCGACAGATTTCGAAAAAAATCGCAAACCCCACGACGCTTCAGGGCTTGCGACTCATTGGCGATACGCCCCTCAAGTTCCCGAGACGTTTTCTACGGCCAGGCCTGCCGTGTTCATTACGGAACGTGCTGGCCTAGTTGTGTACCTCAACCGCGTCGAAATCCGGGGCGTCTGGGGCGTCCGCCACATCCTCTCGGGCATCTTTCGCCTCAACTTTGGCAGCCTCTCTGGCTGCTTTCGCGTCAGCTTTGGCGGCGTCCCTGGCTGCATCTGCAGCAGCCCTGGCAGCATCTCTGGCTGCATCTGCGTCTGCCTTGGCGGCGTCCCTGGCTGCATCCGCAGCGGCCCTGGCAGCATCTCGGGTTGCATCTGCGCCTGCTACGCCAGCAGCTTTTGCGGCGTCTCTGGCTGCATCCGCCTCAGCTCTGGCGGCGTCTCTGGTTGCATTTGCAGTAGCTTTTGCCGCATCCCGGGCTGCATCTGCGTCGTTTCTGGCAGCGTCCCTGGCTGCATGTGCGGCATCGTTGTCATTGTCATCCGCGTTGTCGTTGTCTTTCGCGTTGTCGTTGTCTTTCGCGTTGTCGTTGTCATGCGCATTGCCCGGGCCTCTGTTCCCGGCCATACCACCATGGTCAGCGTCGCCGCGCCCCGGGCCTCCATGACCGTCACCGTCATGGCCTGCTGCACCATGATCGCCACCCTCTCCATGGTCGCCGCCACCGTGACCGCCACCGCCGTCACCACCGTGACCGCCACCTCCGGAGCCTCCACTACCGGAGCCACCGCTGCCACCACCGTGGCCGCCACCGCCTTCGCCGCCGTGACCACCGCCTCCGGAGCCACCGCCACCGCCGCCGCCATCTTTGGCATACACGCTGGAGAAACTACCGATGTAATCGGGCACCAGGACAGTCGATGCCGACAGGACTCCGCCAATCGCCAGAGCCAATAAACATTTTTTGAGCTGCATGTTGCAACCTCCGCTTGGAGTTGCGTCGTCATCTCCCTATTGAACGCAATGTCCAGTGAGTTCCCGGCCGCCCATTGGAGCGGCCAGCCAACCGGCACGGTTATCAATCTGCAGCATTAACGAGCAACTGCGGTTTCCGCACGATCCCTCAAAGCCAGTCAGTATCGTTGCGCGGGAAATTTTCCCACGTTTATGTTAGAGGAGTGCTTTCAGCCAGAGTTCAACAAATGAGTATCAGGACCAAAGCATGCGTTGAGCAAAAACTTCAACTTGACCTATTGGAATCGCCCCTCAAACGATCGGCTGGTTTAACGAGATGAGTTTTTTCAATGGGATAGACCAGGAGTCTGGCATTCGGATTTACCTAGGGAACCAGGGTCGAATCAAAGAGCCAGTCATGGCGCTGGCTCGCCTGCCCGTGCTGGCATAGAGCGACTGATCGTGGCCGATTTCTGCCTTTGGTCAACGACAGCTTTGGGTTTGCGGCCTTCGCGACAGGTAGCAATCGGCCAAAAACGGTCATTCACAGCTGGTGTACCCCCCGAATGTCGAGGCCAATCACTGCGAAAGGGGTAAATCTTGAGGGTCCTTGCGCGAGTCGAGTCTATAATTTTCCAGATATCGGCCCCATTGGTCAGTGAATACAAATGCCCGCAGATGACGAGTCGCAGCCCGGTTCTGACGTTCTCTCCGACGAAGCTGACTGTGGCTTACTGCTGACCGCAGAAAATGGCGAGATCGCACAGGTCAACCTCACGTTCTGCCGCTGGTTAGGCTACCGGCGAAAAGAGCTGCTCGGTCGTCACATCCAGGACTTGATGAAACACGAGGGAAGGACGTTCCACAAGATGTACTGGGCGCCCCTCATGCAGATACAGGGCGTCGTGGCTGACGTGAAGTTCGATCTCGTTCACTACAACGGACATTCCATTCCAATGATGCTCAGCGCCATCAGCTGTGAGCATTCTGCTGGCATATTTCATGAAATGACCCTGTTCAAAGCCGCGGATAGCCAAAGGTACGAGCGCGAACTGCTCAATGCCCGAATGCTTGCCGAAAGGCATTTGGCGAAACACCTCAAGGACCAACGCGTACTGGATATGACCCAAGACAAGTTGCGTATCACGTACGCTGCGGCTGAAGACAGAGCCCTGTTCGCCGAGCAGCTTATCGGGATTGTCAGTCATGACCTGCGCAACCCATTGTCGGCGATAAAAATGGCGACGGAACTGCTGGGCCGCAGGGAGATGGATGCTAAACAAGCACAAATACTTGGCCACATCACCCACTCGGTAGAGCGCGCACAGCGTCTGGTGGCCGATCTGCTGGATTTCACCTTGACGCAAGTCGGGCGAGGTATCTCGGTCCTGCCCAAACCCGTTGATCTACACGAACTGGTGGCCGATTGCCTGGACGAGTTGAGCCTGGCTTTTCCCGGGCATAAGTTGACCCATCTGCGGTATGGGCAAGGTGATTTTTCTGCAGACAGTGATCGGCTCTATCAGCTCATCGGCAACCTGGTCGCCAATGCAGTCGCCTACGGCGCCGCCGATAGCGAAGTCACCGTTTCTACACGCGTTGAAGATCAAGCGGTCATTATTACTGTGCACAATTTTGGTACCCCAATACCTGAGGTGTTGCTTGGGGATTTGTTCGAACCGATGATCCGTGGCAGTCATGACAATGCCGAACTCAGAAGTGTCGGGTTGGGTCTGTTCATCGTTCGGGAGATTGTAAGGGCGCACTACGGCGAAGTGGCTGTAACTTCTACTCTCACCACCGGTACAACATTCACTGCAACCTTCCCTCGCACCTTAAATTAGCTTGGATTACCCCTCACTCAACCCCATCGCCCCTCCATTACTAGCCGACGATAGCCTGGCGTGACTGGCCGTTGTGGGTCGACCGGTTGAATCCACAGCCAATAGCAGTCATTCAGGATCGGGATTGAATTACTTCCGCCGCTGTTACCGAGGTCTTTGCGCTGATGTGATCGTATCTGCATCACTCGCGACTGCCCCTTTCTGAGACAGTTGTACGGGTTCGATACAACTCCCCCATGTCCGTAATTGCCTGGGTTGCCTGCCGATAAAAGCTGAGCCAAGTGCCCACGACACTTTCCTATGGCTGGCACACCCGTTGCACCAAGGTCACGAACAAGACCCACAACAACGAGGCCTCACCCATGGACCATCTACCGCTGCATCACAAGACCGTCGAATTCCTTGCCAGGCAACCGCGCATGTTGATCGGCGCCGAATGGATGTTTGCTTCCAGCGGCGCGACCATGGCCGTGCGCAATCCGGCTACTGCCAACCTCTTGTTGGAAGTGCCATCCGCTGACCATGTCGATGTGGACCGCGCCATACAGGCCGCGCGCCATGCCTTCGACGACTCCGCCTGGAGTCGCATGCGCCCGCGCGAGCGGCAAAACCTGCTGTGGCGTCTGGCCGAACTCATCGAGCGCGATGCCCAGGTAATCGCCGAACTCGAATGCCTGAACAACGGCAAGAGCGTGCAGATGGCCCGCCTGGTGGATGTGCAATTGTCCATCGACTTCCTGCGCTACATGGCTGGCTGGGCGACCAAAATTTCGGGCAGCACTGTGGATCCGTCTCTGCCGCTGATGCCGGATTCTGACTTCCACGCCTTCATCCGTCGTGAGGCGGTAGGTGTGGTCGGCGCCATCGTTGCCTGGAATTTTCCTTTCATGCTGGCGTGCTGGAAACTTGGCCCGGCCCTGGCCACCGGTTGCAGCCTGGTACTCAAACCGGCCGACGAGACACCGGTCAGTGCGCTCAAGCTGGCCGAACTGGTGCTGGAGGCCGGTTATCCCGCCGGTGTGTTCAACGTGGTCACAGGGACCGGGCTCAATGCCGGTGTTGCCCTTACCCGCCACCCCGGCGTGGACAAGCTCACGTTCACCGGCTCCACCGAAGTAGGCAAGCAGATCGGCAAGACGGCCATGGACAACATGACCCGCGTCACCCTGGAACTGGGCGGCAAGTCCCCCACCATCGTCCTGGCCGATGCCAATCTGCAGCAGGCCGCCGCCGGCGCTGCCAACGCCATCTTCTTCAATCAGGGCCAGGTATGCTGTGCAGGTTCACGCCTGTATGTACAGCGCAAGCACTTCGACCGGGTGGTGGGTGACATCGTCGACGTCGCCAATGGCATGAAGCTCGGCAACGGCCTCGATCCGAACGTGGACATGGGGCCGCTCATTTCCGCCAAACAGCAGGACCGGGTGCACCACTACATCGAGATGGGCCGCGAGTTGGGCGCCACCATCGCCTGCGGCGGCGAGAAATCAGGCCCCGGTTACTTCGTCAAACCCACGGTGATCGTCGACGTCGACCAGACACATCGCCTGGTCCAGGAGGAAATCTTCGGCCCGGTGCTGGTGGCCATGCCCTTCGACGATATCGACGAAGTCGTGCGGTTGGCCAATGACAACCCCTACGGCCTGGGTGCGAGCATCTGGTCTAACGACTTGGGGGCGGTACATCGCATGATCCCGCGCATCAAGTCGGGCTCGGTGTGGGTCAACTGCCACAGTGCCCTCGACCCGGTATTGCCCTTTGGAGGCTACAAACTTTCCGGTGTGGGCCGTGAAATGGGGGCGGCGGCCATCGATCACTACACCGAAATGAAAACAGTAATGATCAAGCTGTAGCCCCTTTTTCAGGCTGGGGCCGGTTCACGCGGCCACCGCCAATTTTTTATACTGGAGGGTGCGCCATTGCTCACCCACTACTCACTTCAAGGAAACGCCCATGCCAAAATATGTGATCGAACGAGAAATCCCAGGGGCCGGAAAGCTTTCGGCGCAAGAACTCCAGGCGATCTCGCAAAAGTCGTGTGCCGTGCTTGGCACCCTGGGGACACAGATTCAATGGCTGCACAGTTACGTGACGGACGACAAGATCTACTGCCTGTACATCGCGGCGAACGAGCAACCCCCCCCCGGGGCCACGGCGGGGCCCCCCCCCCCCCCCGGAGCGCAGCCTTGCTCACAGCGTCAACTTTCCTCCATGCCTTTGAGCTTGCGGTACAGCGTCGCCCGACCGATGCCCAGGCTGCGCGCTGTGGCCGAGAGATTGCCGCCGTTGACCTCCACCGCTGCCTTGATGGCGCGCATTTCGCTGGCGTGCAAGGTAACCCGTTCCTGAGGTTGCGGCGTGCCTGGACTCACTTCGGTCTGGGCAGCACAATTTTCAAGGACCTCATCCGGCAGGTGCTGCAAACCAATTTCCCCCTCATTTTCCGCCAGAGCGGTTGCCAAACGCAGGGTTTGGTAAAGCTGTCGGATATTGCCTGGCCAGCGGTAGGCCAACAGCGCCTGCAACGCAAGGTTGCTCAGTTGAACCGGCTGGTATGCGGAGGTTTCAGCGCGCAGCAGATGGCCAATCAGCGCCTGAAGGTCGCTGCGTTCGCGCAGGGCTGGCAGGGACACACGCAGGCCGTTGATGCGATAGTACAGATCCTCGCGAAAGCCCCGGTTGTCTGTGAGTTGTTTGAGGTCGCGGTGGGTGGCACAGATCAGCGCGCAATCCACCTTGATCAACTGGCTGCTGCCAAGACGGCTCAGGCTGCGCTCTTGCAGAACTCGCAGCAGTCGGCCCTGAAGCTCCAGGGGCATGTCGCCGATCTCGTCGAGAAAAAGCGTGCCCTTGTGGGCCTCTTCGATCTTCCCGCTGGCGCCTCCCTTGCGGCTACCGGTAAATGCACCTTCAACGTGGCCGAACAGCTCAGATTCGATGAGGCTGGCCGGGATGGACGAGCAGTTGATCGCGACGAAGGCTTCGCCGGCACGGTTGCTGCCTTCGTGCAACAGTCGGGCGAAGACGTCCTTGCCCGTGCCGGTTTCGCCGTTGACCAGCACCGGGATGCCGTGGGCGAAGGCCTTGCGTGCGCGGGTCAGGGCATCCTGCAAGGCAGGGTCCTCCAGGCATGGCCTGGATTGCGGCGCTGGAGGCTGTTCGGCGACGATGGCTGGCAGGAATTTCGCAGGCTGGCTCCGCGCCGCTGTCTGGCCAGGCCCCATGGTGATGCAAGCGTGCAGCTCGCCGCTATGGTGACTGCGCAGGCGCAGCGGTGCGCTGAGGTCGTGACGGCGGTAGCAGGCGGCATGGATGAAGGGCATGTCGAACAGCTCGGCGAAATCCAGGCCAATCTGGATTTCGCCGAGTCTCAACAGCTGACCGGCGATGCGGTTGGCGCACCGTAGCTTGCCGGCCGGGTCGAAAGCCAGCAGCCCTTCCATGGGCGTGCCAAGGATGTCCAGGCGGTGATGCACGTGCACCAGCAGCACCTCGCCGAGCTGGGCGAACATGCGGTTTTCTATGGCACGGGCGGCAAACACCAGGGACTCCAGGGTGTAGATCGAAGGCGCACCCTGCTTACTGCTCGCATCCAGTACACCGACGATGCCGCCGTTCAGACCGAAGATCGGCGTGGCCAGGCAGGAAAATTGGCGCGCCTCTTCCAGATAATGTTCCTCACCGACGAAAAAAACCGAATCGCGCTCGGTCAGGGCGCAGCTGGGTGCGGTGGTGCCGACATTCTGCTCGGAAATCTGCGCGCCAACGCGGAATACCTGATTCAACTCACGATTGTCGGTGTTGCGCCGGCCCAGGCTACTGATCACCACGCCTTCCAAATCAAGGCACGCCAGTACCCAGTCCTTGGGCGACAGGGCCGCGTGCAGTTGTTCCATTTCCGGGGTGGCACAGCTCAATAGCAGGCGATTGCTTTCAGCGATCTGCGAACTGCTGGCGACTACCGGCGCTTCGAAAAGCAGTTTGTCGCGATGGCATATTCCGTAATTCTGCGAACGCTGCCACGAGCGTTCGACCACTTGGGAATCGACGAATCGTTTGCGGGAAGGAGGCGTCGCAGAGGGGGGGCTGATTTTGCGCATGGCTGGCATCTCGCGGGCGGGTGTCTCGAACTGGGTCAACCTGACCCCAAGCCACTGTCTCAGTTTGAGTCAGCGATACAGCGGGACAAATCCCGCGCTTGCTTCGACCACTCTTAATGTTATTCATCTTATTGATTTATATGAATTATTCACCAAACAGAAAAAACTGGCACAGACCCTGCTCAATGACATCACCAAGCCGGACATCCCCTCCGGCCTTGCGTTAATCATAAACAAAAACAATAAAGGTGAAGTCATGAAAATGAGCACAGGGCCGGCTCGCGCCAACCTGGGTCGGTTATCGCGCGAGCTTCTTCAAGCGCATCTGTTGCACGCTTCTCTGTTTAGCCTGATGGCCGGCTTTTCCTGCGGCGCCCTGGCCCTGGACGTCGATGCCGGCGATTACACCGCCCTTCCCAAAGATACAAACCTGGGTCTGCTTTATTACCAACATACCGAACGCAATGCGCTCTATGCCGATGGCCATAAGGTGCCGATCCATGCCGGGCTGGATTCGGATGTCGGTATCCTGCGTGGCGTGCATTTCATGCAGTTGGGCGATTACATCGTAGACCCACAGTTTCTCCTGCCATTCGGCAACGTGCGGGCCAGGGACGACCTGAAGGACCTGGGCAGCGACAGCGGCACCGGCGATCTGATCCTTGCCGCTACCGTCTGGCTGGTGAATGAACCTGAAAAACGCCGCTACTTCGGCATCACCCCTTTTCTCTTCGTGCCCACCGGCAGCTACGACAAACACAACGCAATCAACCTGGGCGAGAACCGCTGGAAGTTCACGTTGCAGAGCGGCTACATCACCGGCCTGACCGACAAGCTGACCCTCGATCTGGTGGGCGATGTAACGTTCTTCGGCCACAACAACGACTACGGCAGCGCAGGTGTTACCCAAAAGCAGGATCCGCTTTACCAGGGCCAGGCTTTTCTGCGCTACAACTTTACCGAGCGCTTCGATATACGTGCCGGAGTATCGAAACTCTGGGGTGGCGAAAGCCAAATCGCCGGGCTGGATATGGACGACAAACCCGGCACCAGCAAATACACAGTGGGCACTTCTTACTTCGTCACGCCGAGCACCCAGCTGATGGCCAATTACGGCCAGGACATGTCCGTGGACAATGGTTTCAAAGAGGAAAAGCGCATCAACCTACGCATCCTGCAACTGTTCTAGCTTTCCCGCAGCGAGCACGCAAAGCGATCTACCTACAACAAGTACAATAGGACTCTTGCGTAATGATCAAGACCCAGTCAGCACCTCTGAAAATCGCCGGCCTGGCCCTGGCCCTACTGGCCCCGATAGTCGGCGCCAACCCGGTCGACCAAGCCGCCATCGTCGCCAGCGAGAACGACGGCAGCCAGTGGCTCAGCCACGGTCGTACCTACGCTGAACAACGCTTCAGCCCGCTCAAACAAATCACCGACCAGAACGCCGATCAACTGGGCCTGGCCTGGCACCTCGACCTCGACAATCACCGGGGACTGGAAGCGACGCCGCTGTTCTCGGACGGCGTGCTTTATGCCTCGCTGTCCTGGAGCAGGGCCATCGCCATCGACGTCAAGACCGGCAAGCAACTATGGGCCTTCGACCCGCAGGTCGATCGCGGCAAAGCCCGCGATGCCTGTTGCGATGCAGTCAACCGCGGTGTCGCACTGTGGAACGGCAAAGTTTACATCGGCACTCTCGACGGCCGTCTTATCGCCCTTGATGCCAAGACCGGTCAACAGGTGTGGAGCCAGCAGACAACCGACAACAGCTTGCCCTACACCATTACAGGTGCGCCGCGGGTGGTCAAAGGCAAGGTGATCATTGGCAACGGCGGTGCCGAATATGGCGTGCGTGGCTACTTTTCTGCTTACGACGCCGAAAGCGGAAAAATGGAATGGCGCTTCTACACAGTGCCGGGCGATCCGAACAAACCCTACGAGCATCCAGAGCTGGCCGAGGCAGCCAAGACATGGACCGGTGACCAGTACTGGAAGCTCGGCGGTGGCGGCACTGTATGGGACAGCATGGCCTACGATCCGCAACTCGACCTGCTCTATATCGGCACCGGCAACGGCGGTCCGTGGAACCGCAATATCCGCAGCCCGCGCGGCGGCGACAACCTCTACCTGTCATCGATCCTCGCCATCCACCCCGACAGTGGCCGTCTGGCCTGGCACTACCAGGTGACCCCGGGCGACACCTGGGACTTCACTGCCACCCAGCAACTGACACTGGCGGAGCTGGAGATTGCCGGCAAAACGCGCAAGGTCATCATGCAGGCTCCCAAGAACGGCTTCTTCTATGTTCTGGACCGCGAGACCGGCAAGCTGCTTTCCGCCGAAAAATTCGGCAAGGTGACCTGGGCCGAGAAGATCGACATGACGACTGGCAAGCCAGTTGAGGTACCTGGTGCGCGCTACAAGGACAAACCTGTGGTCATGTGGCCTAGCCCGTTCGGCGCACACGGTTGGCACTCGATGTCGTTCAACCCGAAGACCGGCCTGGTGTACATCCCCTATCAGGAAATTCCAGGCGTCTACCGCAACGAAGGCAAGGACTTCGTAAGGCGCAAGGCCTTCAACACTGGCGCAGGGTTCTCCGACACCACTGAAATCCCGCGCGAAGCGGTATCCGGTGCATTGTTGGCTTGGGACCCAGTGAAGCAAAAGGAAGTCTGGCGTGTGCCCTACTCGCACTACTGGAACGGCGGCACCCTGAGCACCGCGGGGAATCTGGTGTTCCAGGGAACCGCCGACGGCAACTTCATCGTCTACTCCGCCGATAAAGGCAAGAAGCTGTGGTCCTTCGCCGCCCAGACCGGCATCGTCGCGGCCCCCATCAGTTATCTTTTCGAAGGCGAGCAGTACATTGCCGTGATGGCCGGTTGGGGCGGTGTCGCGCCCTTGATTGGCGGTGACGCCGCTAATGCGCCGGGAGTCCGCAACGTCAGTCGCCTGCTGGTGTTCAAAATCGGCGGTACAGATGCTCTGCCGCCTATGCCTGACAGGGTACAGACCGTCAGCCGCATACCGAAACCGGTTGATGTTCCCGCTGCTGACCTCGCCGCCGGCCAGCAAATGTTCGGCACCTACTGCTCCGTCTGTCACGGCGTGGGTGCGGTTAGCGGCGGATTGATACCCGACCTGCGCAAGTCAGACGAGGCGCGGCGCAGCCTGTTCCAGCAAATCGTCCTTGACGGCGTGTTGAAGCCTTTGGGCATGCCTTCATTCAAAGACACGCTGGAACCCGCCGATGTTGAGAAGATCAAGCAATACGTGATGAGCCGGGAATACGCGGACTACCTCAAGCTGCAGCAAGCAGCCAAGGCTGCACCATGATTACCCGGCGTTAACGCAACGGCGGCGAGCCTGCTTGAATGGGCTCGCCGTCATGTCGAGCAAGGATGCGCAACACGCTTTTTGAGATGAACCATCCAACAACAATGAGGAACTCGATCATGTGGACTAAACCTACTTACACCGACCTGCGTATCGGCTTTGAAGTCACCATGTACTTCGCTAGCCGCTGACCCCCGGAGCTTGGTGCTGCGCGCTGCTCCGCTTCCAGATTCTAGGTTCCGCTGCCGGCGGCGGCTTCCCCCAGTGGAACTGCAACTGCGTGAACTGCGCAGGCTTTCGCGACGGCAGCCTGCGGGCCAAGGCGCGGACGCAATCGTCCATCGCGATTTCCGATGACGGCGTGAACTGGGTGCTGTGCAACACCTCCCCGGACATCCGCGCCCAACTCCAGAGCTTCGCCCCGATGCAGCCGGGCCGCGCCCTGCGCGATACCGGGATCGGCGCGATCATCCTGATGGACAGCCAGATCGACCACACCACCGGCCTGCTCATGCTGCGYGAAGGYTGCCCGCATCAGGTCTGGTGCACCGACATGGTCCACGAAGACCTGAGCAGCGGTTTTCCGCTGTTCACCATGCTCAACCACTGGAATGGCGGGCTGACCTGGAATCRCATCGARCTCGACCAGWGCTTCAGCGTACCGGCATGTCCGAACCTGCGCTTCACCCCGCTGCCACTGCGCAGTGCCGCGCCGCCCTACTCACCGCATCGCTTCGACCCGCATCCGGGCGACAACATCGGCCTGATCGTCGAAGACCTCAACACCGGCGGCAAACTGTTCTACGCCCCGGGGCTGGGCAAGGTAGATGCACCGTTGCTGGAGATCATGGCTGGCAGCGATTGCCTGTTGGTCGATGGCACCTTGTGGGATGACGATGAAATGCAGCGTCGTGGCGTCGGCACCCGCACCGGTCGCGAGATGGGACACCTGGCGCAGAACGGCCCTGGTGGCATGCTTGAAGTCCTTGAGCAATTGCCCAACCAGCGCAAAGTACTTATCCACATCAACAACACCAACCCGATTCTCGACGAGGATTCGCCGGAACGCGCGGAGCTGGAACGGCGCAATGTTGAAGTGGCGTATGACGGCATGAGTATTGTGTTGTAAGCAATCGAGACCGCTGCGCGGTCTATCGCGAGCAAGTCGGATCGCCGCACCGTCGCTCCCACAGTTGACCGCATTCCCCTGTGGGAGCGAGCTTGCTCGCGATGTGGCCGGCACAGGCACTAGACCTCTACGGTTGTTTCCCGGAGAACCGCAATGACTGACACCCCAATGTCCCCCACCGAATTCGAGGCCGCCCTGCGCGCCAAGGGCGCCTACTACCATATCCATCACCCCTACCACGTGGCGATGTACGAAGGCCGGGCCACCCGCGAACAGATCCAGGGCTGGGTCGCCAACCGCTTTTACTATCAGGTGAACATCCCCCTGAAGGACGCGGCGATCCTCGCTAACTGCCCTGACCGCGAGATCCGCCGCGAATGGATTCAGCGCCTGCTCGACCACGACGGTGCACCCGGGGAAGACGGCGGCATCGAAGCCTGGCTGCGCCTGGGCCAGGCCGTGGGCCTCGACCCGGACCAGTTGCGCTCCCAAGAACTGGTGCTGCCCGGCGTACGCTTCGCAGTGGACGCCTATGTCAATTTCGCCCGCCGCGCCAGTTGGCAGGAAGCCGCGAGCAGCTCGCTGACCGAACTGTTCGCCCCGCAGATCCACCAATCGCGCCTGGACAGCTGGCCGCAGCATTACCCGTGGATCGACCCGGCCGGCTACGAGTATTTCCGCACACGCCTGGGCCAGGCACGGCGTGATGTCGAGCATGGCCTGGCGATCACGTTGCAGCACTACACCACCCGTGAGGGGCAGGAGCGCATGCTGGAAATTCTCCAGTTCAAACTGGACATTCTTTGGAGCATGCTCGATGCCATGAGCATGGCCTACGAACTGAAACGCCCGCCGTATCACAGCGTCACTGAACAACGGGTCTGGCACAAAGGAATCACCTTATGAGTTTCGATCGCAGCAAGACCCCGACCTGGCGTCCTGGCTACCGTTTCCAGTACGAACCGGCGCAAAAAGGCCA
>NZ_JBFUBR010000019.1:0-100754 GCF_056405655.1 Pseudomonas sp. P1_F7 | reverse complement strand
GCGTTCATGCTCACCGGCGATGCAAGCAACGCCGACCCGGTATGCAGCAAGTCGCCACAACATGGCGTGATCCTCAAGGCTCGCGAAGAAGCCGAGCACGCGACCCAGACCATCGACCAACTGGCCTTTCGCAATGAACGAAACTCACGGCTGATCGCCAGGCTTCGATGAATCGCCGCATGGCGCGGTCCTGCCTGACCATTTAGAGCTTCACAGGCTTTAGCTCGCGCTTGAAAAACAACGCGTTTATCTCGGCTCGAATGAAGAAAAACCTATGATGCTTTTGCACAACACACTAGATTTATCGCTGGGCTGCTCGAGAACTCCAAGAAGAAATCGGGCTAAATGTTGATCAGCTCCTGTACATTTTTGATGTTTGATGCAGGCAACACACGCCACCATGTTTTCGAAGCCTCTGTCCCAGATACCGAAAACGCCACGCCTCAAAACGAGATCATCGAGTGCATTTGGCATTCTCTGAACACGTTTCATGACTCAGACACAAGCGATGCTACGAAATCGATTGTCAGATCATTTCTACGTCGCGTTTGACTCCCCCCTGGATCGCTCTGGTTCGCACAAGGGTTAATCGTCTCTTCGCATCACTCTGAGTGCCCGCAATGGGTCCAGGCTGTGTGAAAACGCACTGAATACGTCGAAAACTGAGAGTTGCGTGTGTTACCTGCGAAACCGGCAGGCGAAAGCACGAATTGCCCTAGCAGGAAGTGGGTGGCTCCCATCCAATATTTGAGCGTTCCAAAAGGATGCTCAACAGTCTGTCGGCGAACCTTCATCTTCCCTGGATCATGGTCCAATCGGATCTGCAGGGCATCGACCACCGCTTCATGTTCCCAGCGCTTTACACGGCGCTCCTTACCGGTCGTACAATGCTTTGCTCGATCTGCTGCATGCGTGCCTTCACTGTGCCTTGGGTGAAGTTACGGTCGCGGTTGTTGACGGCTTTGAATTTGCTGCCGTCGATGGCGATGATCGATTGGGAGAAGAGATTAAGGTTGCGGCAAAGCACTACGAATTTCCGGCAGACGCTGCGAATGGCTTTGCCGTTGTCCTTGCGAAAGTCGGCAATGGTTTTGAAGTCTGGGGCCAAACGCCCCGTCAACCACATCAACTCGACATTGCGCTCGGCCTCCCGTTCAAGCCGGCGGCTGGACTGAATCCGATTGAGATAGCCGTAGATATAGATCTTCAGCAAGATCGCTGGATGGTAGGCCGGACTCCCCGTTGCAGCAGGATCAACACCTTCAAATACAAGTGCACCCAGGTCGAGATCATCGACGAAAACGTCGACCACTCGCACGGGATTTTCTTCGGCAACGTAATCGTCCAGGCACTCCGGCAGCAACGTGACTAGCGTCCGAACCTCACCTTCAATAAAACGCTTCATGATCGTCCCCGCCACGATCTCGACGATCAGAAGGTAAGACAATCGCAGGTGTTTTCACACAGCCTGGGTCGGTTGCTGCCCTTAGTGACAGGCAGAAACCGGCCAAAAACAGCCTCTCACTGGGAATAGCGCAAACAGAGATATTGAATGACTAACACAGCCCCCGCTCAAGGAAGGCCCCCAAGCGAATGAAGCAGTAGGCATCGTTGCGCATGATGGTGCCCGAGATTGCGCTACGGTACAGGAGCGAGGGCTCTTTGACCCATTCGCAGAAATGGCTGATGCCATTACGCGCCAGACCGTGGCTGGAGATACTGCGAATCTCCAGCTACGTGGAGTTGATGTGCTCCCACATGTCGGCGGTGATGCGTACGCGCACGGCGTGAGCATTGCCATCGGTGCGCCCGGTGTAGGACATCAAGGTGCTCGAAACGATTGTCGAAGGTAAATCCATCTACTAGGCGCCCACCTGATCAAAGTTTGAAGCGGACAGGTTGCCAGGGCGCACCGGGTAACCCGTCATCTCTGCTGCGATCATCTGTTCGGCTTCCTGAGCAATCTGGGAGCTTTTTTTTCGTTGTATTGGTTTGCCCATTGTCAGGAAAGCTTCGCCCACTCGTCGCGCTGCATCACCTCGACAATGATGGGTACTGGCGTCATCAGGTGGGTGCGCATCAAGGTTGTCGCCCGAACGGTATCGCGGGCAAGAATGGCCTCAACCAGCGCGGCATGTTCCTTGCGCTTCAACGCCAGGGCCTCTTCGGAGAACACCGTTTGCGTCAACCACAAGTGACGATAGCGCTCGGCCTGGTCGAACAGGTAAGTACGCGCCTGAAGTAAATGCTTGGAACCGCAACCCGCCGCAATGGCGCTGTGAAAGGCCTTGTGCCGTTCATCCCAAACGTCGAGCACCTTCTCGCGGGTGGTCACGTCCATGACTTTTGACAAGGTATGAGACTGGGCCACGATCTGGGCTTCCCAGGCGTCATCACCCCGCTCGATGGCCAGGCCCACGATCATCGCTTCAAGATTGGCGCGAGCGTCATAGATGTCCTGCATCTCCTGCAGCGACATGGGGGCTACGCGATAGCCTTTCTGACTGATGACCACCACCAGGTGTTCTGCCACCAGTTGCGAAAGTGCTTCACGCAGTGGGCCGACACCCAGGTCATAGCGCTCCTTGAGCCCGCTCATGAGGAGTTTTTCACCGGGCTTGAATGTGCCACGGATGATGTCCAGCTTGAGCCGCTCATACCCGCTGAATGCAGAGTTGAGCCTGGGGGTGACGCTATCCAAGGTGCTGCTCCAAAACTGGCCAAACCCCAATCATACCCAAACATCTACCAGACGAAAAACAATAGACAAATACATGTTTTGTCGTCCAATTATAAAAATGTAGACATTTTAATATTGTGGCGATATTTTTCACCTGCCAGATCCAGACACTGCTGGAAGGCGCTATTCATTACCTTCTGACCCGGAGTTGCCATGAACGCCTTTACGCAAATTCAGGACCTTGTGATGCCACTGCCATCGGAAACCAAGGGTTTCACCCTTACCCCTTCCAACCAGTCGCCGCGCCTGCTTGAGCTGAAATTCGCCAGGGAAACCGTCGACGCGTTTGTCAAGGCGGTGGCCGAATGGCCGGTTCAGGCACTGGAGTACAAGTCGTTCCTGCGCTTCCGGGTCGCTCAGATCCTTGATGAGTTGTGCGAAGGCACCCTGCGCCCGGTGTTGATCAACACCATCCTCGATCGCGCCACCGGCGGCATGCTGATCACGCCTGAAGGTTTGAACGACGTATCCCAGGCCGATGACATGGTCAAGTTCTCCTCTGCCGTCGCCCACCTGATCGGTCGCTCCAACTTCGATGCCATGAGCGGCCAGTTCTACGCGCGCTTTGTCGTGGTCAACACCGACAACTCCGACAGCTACCTGCGTCAGCCACACCGGGTCATGGAACTGCACAACGACGGCACCTTCGTCCAGGAGCGCACCGACTACGTGATGATGATGAAGATCGACGAGCAGAACATGGAAGGCGGCAACTCCCTGCTACTGCACCTGGATGACTGGGAAGATCTGCACCACTACTACACTCATCCACTGGCTCGTCGTGAAATGCGCTTCACCGCACCACCGAGCAAGAACGTGCGCGAAGATGTGTTCCACGCGGTGTTCGACAACGATGCCGAAGGTCGCCCGACCATGCGCTACATCGACCAGTTCGTGCAGCCCAAAGACTTCGAGGAAGGAATCTGGCTTAACGCCATGAGCGAATCCCTGGAAGGTAGCCCGCAGAAACTGTCGGTACCGGTGCCGGTTGGCAGCTTCGTGCTGGTCAACAACATGTTCTGGCTGCACGGTCGTGACCGCTTCATCGCCCACCAGGGCCTGCGTCGTGAGCTGATGCGCCAGCGTGGCTACATCAGCTATCAGAAAACCCTGTACCAGCGCGGCCAGTAAGGCTTGCCAAATGTGAACCGGCGAGGGCTACCACACGTGGCGGTGCTTCCAACAGAAATGTAATTCAGGTGGGTGCAAGCGAATGGCTGTGTACGACTTCATCATCATCGGTGGCGGCATTGTGGGCATGTCCACGGCCATGCAACTGACTCAAGTTTACCCGGACGCAAAAATCCTCCTGCTGGAGAAAGAGTCCGGCCCGGCCAGGCACCAGACCGGCCACAACAGTGGCGTGATCCATGCCGGCGTCTACTACACCCCGGGTAGCCTGAAAGCGCGTTTCTGCCTGGAAGGTAACAAAGCCACCAAGGCCTTCTGCAACAAGCACAGCATCCCGTTTGACGAGTGCGGCAAACTGCTAGTGGCCACCAACGAGCTGGAAATGGAGCGCATGCGCGCGCTGTGGGAACGCACGGCGGCGAATGGCATCCGGCGTGACTGGCTGACGGCCGCCGAGTTGCGCGAGCGGGAGCCGAACATCGTTGGTCTGGGCGGTATCTTTGTTCCTTCAAGCGGCATCGTGAACTACGCCCAGGTCACCGCAGCCATGGCCCGTGAATTCGAAGCCGCCGGCGGCGAGATCCGCTACGACAGCGAAGTGGTCGCCATCGACGAGCGACCCGATGAAGTGGTCGTCCGAACAGGCACCCTGGAGCACCACGGGCGTTTCCTGATCACCTGCTCGGGCCTGATGGCCGACCGCGTGGTGCGTATGCTCGGGATCAAGCCCAACTTCATCATCTGCCCGTTCCGTGGCGAGTACTACCTGCTGCCCAAGCAGCACAACCAGATCGTCAACCACCTGATCTACCCGATCCCGGATCCGTCCATGCCGTTCCTCGGCGTGCACCTGACCCGCATGATCGACGGCACCGTCACGGTCGGCCCCAACGCGGTGCTGGCGATGAAGCGCGAAGGCTATCGCAAGACCGATTTCTCACTGTCCGACATGTTCGAAACCCTGACCACCCCGGGCATTCTCAAGGTGCTGAAGAAGAACCTGCGCCCCGGCCTGATCGAAATGAAAAACTCGCTGTTCAAGGGTGGCTATCTCAAGCAGGTGCAGAAGTACTGCCCGAGCATCAACAAGAGCGACCTCACCACCTACCCGGCCGGTGTCCGCGCCCAAGCTGTCTCGCTGGACGGCAAGTTGATCGACGACTTCCTGTTCGTCCACACTGCTCGCAGCGTCAGCGTCTGCAACGCCCCGTCGCCTGCCGCGACCTCCGCCATCCCGATCGGTGCGTACATCGTCGACAAGGTCCGCGAACAGCTCACCCGTTCTGGCGCCAGTTTCGTCAAACCCGCCAGCTCCATCCGACCCGCCCCGATGGCGGCATCCATCGCAGCCCCCATTAACTATAACTAAGCAGCGAGGAATTACGCGTGCAACTCAATGATCCGAAACTGTTCCGCCAGCAAGCCTATATCGACGGTGTATGGGTCGATGCCGACAACGGCCAGACCCTCAAGGTCAACAACCCGGCCACTGGTGAAATCATCGGTAGCGTGCCGAAAATGGGCGCTACCGAAACCCGTCGGGCCATCGAAGCCGCCGACAAGGCATTACCGGCCTGGCGCGCCCTGACCGCCAAGGAACGCGCCAACAAACTGCGCAAGTGGTTCGACCTGATGATGGCCAACCAGGAAGACCTGGCCCGCTTGATGACCCTCGAACAAGGCAAGCCGCTGACCGAGTCCCGTGGCGAAATCGCTTACGCCGCCTCCTTCCTGGAGTGGTTCGGCGAAGAAGCCAAGCGCGTCTATGGCGACATGATCCCCGGTCACCAGGTCGACAAGCGCCTGATGGTGCTCAAGCAACCGATCGGTGTCACAGCCGCCATCACTCCGTGGAACTTCCCTTCGGCGATGATTACCCGCAAGGCCGGTCCGGCCCTGGCCGCCGGTTGCACCATGGTCCTCAAGCCTGCCTCGCAAACGCCCTACTCGGCCCTGGCCCTGGCGGAACTGGCCGAGCGCGCCGGTATTCCGAAAGGCGTGTTCAGCGTGGTTACCGGCAGTGCCGGCGAAGTCGGCGGCGAGCTGACCGGTAACCCGATCGTGCGCAAGCTGACCTTCACCGGCTCCACCGAAATCGGCCGCCAGTTGATGGTCGAGTGCGCCAAGGACATCAAGAAGGTCTCGCTGGAACTGGGCGGCAATGCACCCTTCATCGTGTTCGATGACGCCGACCTGGACGCCGCCGTCGACGGCGCGCTGGTCTCCAAGTATCGCAACAATGGCCAGACCTGCGTTTGTGCCAACCGTCTGTATATCCAGGACGGTGTCTACGATGCCTTCGTCGAAAAACTCACCGCCGCCGTGGCCAGGTTGACCATCGGCAACGGCCTGGAAAACGGTATCACCACAGGTCCCCTGATCGACGCCAAGGCCATGGCCAAGGTCCAGGAGCACATTGACGATGCCGTGAGCAAAGGTGCTCGCGTGGTCGCCGGCGGCAAGCCGCACGCCTTGGGCGGGACCTTCTTCGAGCCGACGGTGCTGGTGGATGTACCGCGCAATGCTGCCGTCGCCAAGGAAGAAACCTTCGGCCCGCTGGCACCGCTGTTCCGCTTCAAGGATGAAGCTGATGTGATCGCCATGGCCAACGACACCGAATTCGGCCTGGCTTCCTACTTCTATGCCCGCGACCTGAGTCGAGTGTTCCGGGTCGGCGAAGCTCTGGAATATGGCATCGTCGGCGTCAACACCGGGATCATCTCCAACGAAGTGGCGCCGTTCGGTGGCATCAAGGCCTCAGGCTTGGGCCGCGAAGGTTCCAAGTACGGCATCGAGGACTACCTGGAAATCAAGTACCTGTGCATCGGCATCTGAGCATCCATGCCGCCCGCACTGCGTAACACCTGACGCCCCGCTTGCGGGGCGTCTTTTTTTCCCTGTTCAAGAGTTCGGGTCAGTCAACAGTGCGTGCAGCATGCGCGCCATCATCCTGGGCGTGTCCTCGTCAGTGAGGTAGCCCGGTCTTTCCAACAGCATGGCCCGTGGAAGCACCGTCCATGTCTGATAAACCAGAAACTCGGCCTTTTCCCGATCCTTCACCCGGATGTCGCTGGCGAAGCGCTTCATCAAGGCTGAACTCGCCGTGGCGGTCCAGAGTTGCTTGGCCTTGACCACATCCAGTCGTACCAGCTCGTCGTAATGAGTGGAACGCACGCTGAACGCCGGATCGTACAAGGTTTTCTTGTGATGGGCGGCCAATACGGCCCGCAAGGCCAGCAAAATTCCGTCCAGCAGGCTGGTGCCAGGCGGCAGCGCCATAATGTCGGCGAACAGTTCGATGCGGGCTTCAGTCCGGTAATCATCGAACACCGCAGCGATCAATGCCTCCATCGTCGGGAAGTACTCGTAGATCGAACTGATCGCCACCCCTGAGTCTTCGGCCAGGCGCATGGCATTCAAGGCTTCCCGCCCCTCGCTTTCGAGAATTTGCCGACCGGCCTGTTTCACGGCCGTGACCAGCGCGATCGAGCGTGCCTGGCGCGGCTCCTTGCGCGGCTGGGCAGGTATTTCGACCTGCACGCCCGGTTTGTCAGGGGTTGGTTTGATCATGATGTCCTCTCCAGAATGCTGCTCATTGCCACTGCGGCAGAACCGACAAGCAGCAAACTGGAGTATGACCGAGGCGGCTCGCTTAGTCAGTGAGTCTGGCGAGTGCAGAACGCACCGTTTGCGGGATGGGCACCGAGGTGTTGCTGGCGCGGTCGACGTACACATAGACGATATGGGCCGCTGCGGCCGCTACGTGCTCATCGTTGCGAAACAGTGCCAGCTCGTAGCGTGCGCTGCTGTTGCCCAGGTGAGATATTTTCATCGCGACAGTGATCTGGTCGGGGAAGCCGATGGACGAAAAATAGGTGCAGCCCGAATTGACGATCAACCCGATCACCGGACTATTGGCAATGTCCAGGGTGCCCTGTTCGACCAGGAACGCCGTGACCGCCGACTCACAGTACGAGTAGTAGACCACGTTGTTCACATGCCCAAAGGAGTCATTGTCACCCCAGCGCGTCGGCATTGAGGTGAAACGACGAAACTCGTCCCGGCACGGCCGTTTGAACTTGTTGCTCATAGAATCTCCCTGTAGATCGCGCGCACATCGGCCAGGCAGAGCTCCCGGGGATTGTTGCCGAGCAGGCGCTGCTGCTTCATCGCATCGATAGCCAGCGCCTCGATGTCGGTCTCGACGATGCCCAGGTCACGCAAGCGGGTCGACAGACCCAGCTCACCGGCCAGGGTGCCGAGGTAGTTGGCCAGGGTAGAGGCTTTTTCAATATCGGTACCCAGGATGCCTGGCAGGACGATATCGGCCAGTTGCGCATACAGCGGTGCCACCGTCTCGAGATTGAAGCGCATCACCGGCCCCAGCACCAGGGCATTGGAAAGGCCGTGTGGAATATGGAAACGTGCGCCGAGGGGATAAGCCAGGGCATGCACCGCCGCCACCGGCGCGTTGGCGAACGCCATGCCCGCCAGGCAGGCACCCAGCAACATGTTCTCCCGCGCTTGCAGGTTCGTACCATCCACGCAGGCTTGGAACAGACTGCCGGACAGCAGACGCAGCGCCTCGCGTGCCAGGCAATCGGAAATCGGATTCTTCAGGTTTTTGGTGGTGTAGGCCTCGATGGCATGGACCATGGCATCGATACCGGTCGCTGCCGTGACGTGGGGCGGCAGGCCAAGGGTCAGCTCCGCGTCCAGCACGGCCAGGTCGGGCAACAGCATCGGCGAGTAAACCACGTTCTTCTCACCGGCACCGGTGGTCACGACCGAAACCGACGTCACTTCGGAACCGGTTCCTGCCGTGGTAGGCACCAGAATCAGCGGCAGGCGCGGGCCCTTGGCGTTATTGATCCCATAGACCTCGCTCAAGGACTCGCCACTGCGCGCCAACAACGCGGCCAGCTTGGCGGCATCTAGAGAGCTGCCGCCGCCCAAGCCCACCACGCACTCGGCGCCACAGGCTTTGGCGGCACCCACCGCCGCCAGAATCACCGACTCCGGCGGGTCGGCCTGTACCTGAGAAAACACGGTGACGGCTATCTCCTGGCCCTCGAAGCCAGCGAGCACTGCATCCAGTAGTCGAGCCGCAATAACCCCCGCATCGGTCACCAACAGAACCGATTTGCAGCCCTTGGCACGGACATGATCGGCGAGCCGGGTCGAAGCACCGCGTTCGATGATCATTGATGGAGTGGTTTGAAATACCATTTTCAACATGGAAGCCTCACGAATAGGTGTTTTGCGCTGAGTTTTTCTGGCGATTGCAAAGCACATGCGCCAACCGCAAGCCCCTCACAAATAGTGGTCTGAGCGGCAGCTCGCTCCCCCATTGATATGAGTGAGCGAGACCGAGTGTATGCCAGCCCGCCACCTGATCCCGCCTGAAATCCGGTCACCCGCCCCGAATCCGGAAAGACCTCCGGAAGCATCTCAAAACATTGATTTTTTTCCTTGTATTTCAGCTACTTGAATCAAGTATTCGAGTAGCTGAATCCGGAACAAAATCCACGTCGGCATCCCCATACTTGAGCCACACCTCCCCCGGCCTCGCCGGTTCCCACTAGTCGAGTAGCGAGCCAGAAAATGCCCACTGCACAACTGTCGATAGAACAAAAAACCCAGCAGCTGCTGAACAACCCGGCAGAATTGGTCAACTATTCCCAGCAAGCCTGGAACCATTTGCCCCGCGCCGAAATCGACGCGCTACAGCTCAATGCCCTGAAGCAACGCTTCGAAGAACTTCGCGAACGCATACCGGTACTCAAGAAACTCGCCGACGCCCAGGGCGTGGAAAAGATCGAGCAACTCGACGACGTGGTACCGCTGTTGTTCGAACACACCGTCTACAAGTCCTACCCACCATCGTTGCTGGAGAAGCGCAGCTTCGGCCAGATCAACAAATGGCTGGGCAAACTGGTGACGCCAGAGGTGGCCGACGCCATCGCCGCGGTTAACGTCAGCGATTGCCAGGGCCTGGATGACTGGTTCGAAACCATGGACGAGGGCGTGCCGCAACTGCGCATCAGTCACACCTCGGGCACTTCCGGCACCCTGTCGTTCCTGCCCCAGGGCGTACATGAGTGGGAAAAATTCGCTCAACTGCGCAAGATGATGGTGTGGAACATGGAGGGTCCGGACACCCCGGAGCCCAACTTGCACACGATCTACCCTTACTACCGCAAGGGCTACCTGAGTCATGTGCGCGTCCACGCCGCCATGATTCCAGCGCTGCTGCCGGACGAATCGCATTTCCATGCGGCTTACCCGACCACCCTCAGCACCGACGTACTCCACCTTGGCGCCAAGCTGCGCGCGGCACAGGCCAAAGGCACCCTCGATCGCCTGGTGATCAGCCCGGAACTGCTGGAAAAGAAGAAGGCGTTCGACCAGTTGCAGGCCGAGATGCCACAGCATCTGGCGACCTTCTTCGATCACATGTCCACCCAGCTCCAGGGCCAGCGCGTGTACATCGGCGCGACCTGGAATTTGCTGCACAGCATGGCCAAGGCGGGTCTGGAGCGAGGCCTGGAAGGTGTCTTCCACCCTGACTCGTTCGTGCACACCGCCGGTGGCGGCAAGGGTGTCGTCCAACCCGAGGGCTGGCGCGAAGACGTGCTGCGCTTCACCGGTGCCAAGACCCTCAACGAATCCTATGCGATGTCCGAAATCGTCGGCGGCGCTCATGCGCGCTGCGAAGAGGGGCATTTCCACTTCGCCCCCACAGTCATCCCTTACCTGCTCGATCCAGAGACCAGCAAGCCACTGCCGCGCAAAGGCCGCGTAACCGGTCGTGCAGCCTTCTTCGACCTCGGCGCCGAGATCCGTTGGGGCGGCTTTATCACCGGCGATGAAATCACCGTCGAATGGGACAAACCGTGCGCTTGCGGCCGGCCGAGTTGCTACGTCGTCGGACCGATCCAGCGCTACAGCGAACTCAATGGCGGCGACGACAAGATCACCTGCGCAGCAACAGAAGACTCCCATCGCCAGGCGATGGATTTCCTGAACACATTAGAGGGCTAACCCCATGAGCAAACCGATTGCGCCAATGATCATCCGTGGCAAAGTCATCACCGACAACCTGATCGACGTAGGCGGCCGTGGCGGCGACCTGGTGTTCCAGACCCCGGATGCGCACAAGTACATCGACCAGTTACCGCTGGGTAATCCGGCCAGGCTGGCCGACCTGTACACTCTCAGTTTCAAGGACATCCTCGACTACGCCGAAGCCCTCGGCGAACGTCTTGAATTCGACAAAAACCCCTACCTGCAGGAAGCCTGCGAGCTGTCGTATCTGACTGCGCCGGTCACTCCGAGCATGGTCAAGGGCAGCTACATGGGGCTGCGCCACATGCTCACCCGTGAGTCCGTCACCGAACAGGTGGAGAATTCAGTGGGCGTCAAATACCTGGAAGGCTGGGTCAAGCAGCGCTTGATCGACGGCACCGAACTGGATGTGCGCTGCTTCGGCGCCCGCACGCTGCATATCGTCGCTGGCAATGCGACCGGGCTGTCTCTGCTGACCATCCTGCGCAACATGGTGCTGCGCAGCGACGCGATCATCAAGGCTCCGTCCAACGACCCGTTCACCGCCCTGGCCATCGCTCGCACCATGGTCGAGATGGCGCCGGACCATCCACTGACCAAACACCTCAGCGTCGCCTACTGGAAAGGTGGCGACCAGGCCTTCGAAGAACGCCTGTACCAGCCGCAGAACCTGGAGAAAATCGTTGCCTGGGGCGGCTTCAATTCGATGAAGCATGTCACCCGCTACATCCAGCCGGGTCTGGAGCTGATCTCCCTCGACCCGAAACGCAGCGCCAGCATCATCGGCAAGGGCGCTTTCGACAGTGAAGCCACCATGCGCGAGGCCGCCCTGCGCCTGGCCAGCGACATCGGTGCATTGAACCAGAAGGCGTGCGTGTGTGCCCGGGTGGTCTATGTGCAGAGCGGCACCGACGAGGCCGGCCTGGCGAATCTGAACACCTTCGGCCGCTATGTCTACGACGCCATGCAGACCCTGCCCAACACCCTCAGCACCGTGCCCAAACGCTACGACCAGGGCCTCAAGGCCGAAGTCGACGCGCTGCGCCTGGATGATGAGTGGTACCAGGTGATTGGCGGCCAGGACGGTGAAGGCGCGGTCATCTGCTCGCAGATTCCGGAGTCGGTGTCCTTTGCCACCCGGCTCGATGACCGCACCGCCAACCTGGTGCCGGTCGATGACCTGACCGAGATGATGGATGCCGTGGATGCCTATACCCAGACCGTCGGCGTCTATCCGGAAAGCATCAAGGAAGATCTCAAGGACATTCTGCCTCTGTATGGCGCTCAGCGAATCGTCTCGCTGGGCTACGCGGCGGGGCTGAAATGGGCGGGTCCGCAAGACTCCATCGAGCCACTGCGGCGCATGGGCAAGTGGATCGTCAACCAGATCGCCTCGCCGGAAACGACCCCGGCGCCCTGGTTGCGCCCGTCGATCTAACCCCTCCTGTACCCCTGGCCATTGCCGGGGGTACGCCTTGATTCCTACAGGACTTACCCATGACCACTTGCCTGGGATTTGCCGCCCATGAGGCCCACTCCGCCCTCGCGCCGTTTCGTTTCGAGCGCCGGGCCTTGCGCGCCGATGACGTCGCCATCGATATCGCCTATTGCGGTGTCTGCCATTCCGATGCCCATCAGGTGAATAACGACTGGAACAACACGGTCTATCCCATCGTACCCGGCCACGAGATCGTAGGGCATGTCACTGCCGTCGGCAGTCACGTCAGCCGTTTCAAGGTCGGAGACCGGGTCGCCGTCGGTTGTCAGGTCGACAGCTGCCTGCAATGCGCACCTTGCGAAGAGCATCAGGAACAACTGTGTGCCCATGGTCCGACGCCCACCTACAACGGCAAGGATCGTCACACCGGAGAGATCACCTATGGCGGTTACTCCGAGCATATCGTCGTCCGTGAGCAGTTCGTTCTGCGCATGCCCGAAAGCCTCGATCCGCGTTTCGCCGCACCGCTGCTGTGCGCCGGTATTACCGTGTGGAACCCGATGCGCCGCTACGGCGTAGGCAAGGGTTCGAAAGTCGCGGTGGTCGGCCTCGGCGGGCTCGGGCATATGGCGGTGAAGCTGGCCGTGGCGCTCGGTGCCGAGGTGACCGTGATCACCACTTCACCGGGCAAGGCCGACGATGCCCGCGCCCTGGGTGCCAAACACGTACTGTTGTCCAACGATTCGCCGGCCATGACGGCGGCGGCCAATGCCTTCGAATTCATCATCGACACCATTCCCAGCCGGCACAACGTCAACCCCTACCTTATGTTGCTGGGTCGCGAAGGCGTACTGGTGCTGGTCGGCGCCATCGAACCGCTGGAGCCCATCCATGGTGGCTTGCTGATTCGCAACAACCGCAGCATCGCCGGCTCGCTCATCGGTGGCATCCAGGCGATCCAGGAACTGCTGGATTTCTGCGCCGAACATCAGGTATTGCCCAGTTGCGAAATGATTGATATCAAAGACATCAACACCGCCTTTGACCGCCTGCAGCGCAACGACGTGAAGTATCGCTTCGTGATCGACATGAACAGCATGCGTGACGTTATGCGCTAATCAAGCTCAGGCTGCGGTGCGCATCGCCGCAGCCTCCCCTTGAGGCAAGGTTCTGCAGGTGGGTACGGTTGTCGCAGACGAACAAATTCCAATCCTCCCGTCGCACGGACTGACTCAAGGACCATCATGAAAGCCATTCAACTCCAACACCCCGCTGGCCTGGACAACCTGCGCCTGGTCGACATGGCCGCCCCCGGCGCACCCGCAGTCGGCGAGATCCAGGTACGCATCCATGCCAGCTCGCTCAACTACCACGACCTCGGTGTGGTCACCGGCCACGCCCGTACAGAGGATGGCCGCATTCCCATGTCCGACGGCGCCGGCGTCGTCACTGCCGTGGGCGAAGGCGTGACGGAATTTGCCGTGGGTGATTGCGTCGTGTCGTGCTTCTTCCCCCACTGGCAATCCGGCCGCGCCGTGCCCACCACCTTCCAGACCGTGCCGGGCGATGGTGTGGACGGCTTTGCCCGCAAACGGATCAACCTGCCCACCGAGGCCTTCACGCTGGCGCCCAAGGGCTACACCCATGAAGAAGCCGCCACGCTGACCACGGCCGGCCTGACTGCCTGGCGTGCATTGGTGGTCGACGGTCACATCCAGGCCGGCGATACCGTATTGGTGCTGGGCACCGGCGGCGTGTCGATCTTTGCCTTGCAAATGGCCAAGGCGATGGGCGCACGGGTGATTGCCACGACGTCGTCCGAGTCCAAGAAAGAGCGCCTGCTGGCATTGGGGGCCGACCATGTCATCAACTACAAGGATCAGCCCGAATGGGGCGATGCGGTTCTGGCCGCCACCGATGGCCGCGGTGTCGACATCGTGGTGGAAGTGGGTGGTCCGGGCACGCTGCCGCAGTCCATCCGCGCCTGCGCAGCCGGCGGCCACATTGCGCTGATCGGCGTGCTCACCGGGTTTGCCGGCAGCGTGCCGACCCTGGAGTTGATGCGCAAACAGCAAACCCTGCGCGGGCTGATCGTCGGCAGCCGTGAGCAGCAACGAGACATGGTGCGGGCGCTGGAGAACTTCAGCTGGCGCCCAGTCATCGACAGCCGCTATCCGCTGGAACAGATTGCCGAGGCCTTTGCCCATCAGCAGGCTGCCGGGCATTTTGGCAAGATCTGCCTGCACTATTAACCCTGTAGGAGCGAGCTTGCTCGCGATGGTCTTCAACGAAAACGCGTGTTTACCGGTAAAACGCGGCGCTCTTGAGTCCATCGCGAGCAGGGCTCGCTCCTACAGATGCGCCGCTGGCAGGCAGATACTTCAGCGCGAAGTTTTTCCCGGGCTGCGTTCTTCGAGGATGTCACCCATGCGCACCTCGATCAGGCTCTTGATCTTTTGATGCGGCAAAATGTAGAAGTGGTTTTCCTTCACCGCATCAAGGGTGATGCGCGCGATATCGGTCGCGCTGAGCTTGCCGGCCTGGGTTGCCTTTCGCGTCTGTTCTTCGTACTTCTCTTTCAGCGGATTGGCGGCAGCCAATTCGGCCGGCCTATTGCGTCCGGCATCGGCGATGCCCGTCGGGACGAAGGCCGGGCACAGCACCGACACGCCGATCGACGCGTTTTCCTCCTGCAATTCAAGCTGCAGGCATTCGGACATCGTCACCACCGCATGCTTGGTCGCACAGTAGATGCCGTTGCCCGGCACCGACAGCAGGCCGGCGACCGAGGCGGTATTGACGATATGGCATCGATCCTTTTGCGCCAGCATCCGCGGCACAAAACTGCGGATGCCATGGGCGACGCCCATCACGTTGATACCGAACATCCACGCCCAATCCTGTTCGGTCGTGGTCCACAGCGGGCCGCCGACCAGAACCCCCGCGTTGTTGAACAGCAGGTGCGCGGCGCCGAAGCGCGCGTAGGTGGCAACCGCCAATTGCTCGACTTGCTCGGCACGGGCGACATTACAGGTCATCGTCAGCACTTGCGTGCCCGCCGGCAGCAACTCAACCGTGCCTTGCAGATTCTTCTCATCGATATCGGTCAACGCCAGGCGCATGCCTTCGTTGGCGCAGACTATCGCCAGTTCGCGACCGAAGCCGCTGGCGGCCCCGGTGATCACCGCGACTTTGTCGTGCAGTGGGTTCATGTTGGTTTTCCAGTCCTGTCAGTTCAAGGCGTGCGGCATTCGTTAAAAATCCCGCTACAACGTGCTGCACAAGTGCCCGGCATCCACGACAATTTCACTGCCGGTCATGCCACGGCTGGCATCGGAGGCAAGCAGTAGCAAGGCACCGTCCAGGTCGGCCGGCGTGCAAAAACGCCGGGTGGGAATACGGGCGCGCAACTTTTCGCCTGCCTCACTGCGCAGGAAATCGCTGTTGAGTTCAGTCATCACATAGCCGGGGGCGATGGCATTGACCCGGATCTCGTGACGCGCCAATTCCAGGGCCAGGGAACGGGTCAAATGGCTCAAGCCGGCCTTCGCCGCGACATAGGGGCTCAGGCTGCCGGCAACGCGGCTGGCCAGGATCGACGTCACGTTGATCAGACTGCCGCCGCGCTGCGCCTCGACCATGCGCCGCGCCACTTCCTGGGCGACGATCCAGGCCCCCTTGAGGTTGGTGCCGACCACCCGGTCCCAATCATCATCGGTGTACTCCAGCACATGGAGGCTGTCGCTGACGCCGGCGTTATTCACCAGAATGTCCAACGGCCCCAGTTCCTCGGCAACCCGCGCCAGGCAATTGTTGACCGATCCCCGGTCGGTCACGTCCAGGGCAAAGGCACGGGCGCGCCCGCCCTCGCCTTCGATTTCTTCGACCAGGGCTTGCAACTGCTCGACCCGACGCGCCGCAACCGCCACCTCGGCCCCCGCCGCCGCCAGCGTCCGGGCGAAATGCCGGCCAAGCCCGCTGGAGGCGCCAGTGACCAAGGCTCGACGGCCAGTCAGATCGAAAAGCTGAGTGATTGCAGGTTTCATCAGGAAAACTCCTTGTGTCCGTCGAGGATTTTTTTCGCCAGGCTCATGCGGTGAACCTCGCTTGGACCGTCGTAGATACGGAATGGCCGGATGTCGCGGAAGATGCGCTCGACCACGGTTTCCCCGGTCACACCGCGTCCCCCCAGAATCTGTACGCAGCGATCGACCACATGCCACAAGGCTTCAGCACTCAGCACCTTGGTCATGCTCGACTCGACATTGCCCCGACCGCCTTCGTCCAGGACCCAGGCGCAATGCCAGATGGCCAGGCGGGTGCTGTGCAGCGCCATCTGGTTGTCCGCCAGCATGAAGCCGACACCCTGGTGCTCCCCCAGGGTTTTACCGAACGAATCGCGGGTCCTCGCGTAGTCGCAGGCGATATCGTGGGCACGGCGGGCAGCGCCCAGCCAACGCATGCAGTGGGTCAGCCGCGCGGGCGCGAGGCGCACTTGCGCATAACGAAAACCCTTGCCGATTTCGCCCAGCACATCGGTGGCCGGAATCCACACATTTTCGAATCGCAGTATTGAATGGCCGCCTGCGAAACAGCTGTCCAGGGTCTTGAGTTGCCGTTCATGGATAATCCCGGGCGTGTTCATGTCCGCCAGGAACATGGTTGCCGAGCCATCCTCCATGCGCGCCATGATGATCGCGAACCCGGCCCCGTCGGCCCCGGTAATCAGCCATTTACGACCGTTGATGACATAGTGGTCGCCGTCGCGCACGGCGACAGTCTGCATCATCGACGGATCGGAACCTGCACCCGGCGCTGGCTCGGTCATGGCAAAACAGGAGCGGATCCGGCCACTGACCAAGGGACGCAACCAGCGATCTTTCTGCGCCGCGGTGGCCACCTCGTCCATCAGGTGGATGTTGCCTTCGTCCGGTGCATGGATGTTCAACGCAATCGGACCTAGCGGCGAATAACCGGCTTCTTCGAAGACGATTGCCTTGGCGAAGTGGCTCAAGCCTGCACCGCCCATTTCACGACTGGCGTGCGGGCACAACAGACCGGCACGACGGGCCTTGTCCAGCAGCTCTTGGCGCAACGCTTCGCTGGGACCGTGCGCTGTGAGGCGCGGATCGGTCTCCATGGGGATCACCTGTTCGGCGATAAAGGCGCGAGTCTTTTCGCGCAGGTCCAGCAACTCTTGGGGGATGGTGAAGTTCATGGTGGTCCTGGTTTCTGTTCGACTAGGGTCGTTGTTCGGCAAGAGGCGCGAGCTGCGCGTAGATGCGCTCCATCACGGTTTGTCGCTGGCGGGTCTTGGGGAGGTCGTAAGGCGTCAGGTTCACGACACGCACGTAGCAGCGCAGGACGCGACCGGCCTGCATGTCGATATCGATGATGTTCAGGCAGGCGTTGTCCTGTTCCAGGGCCGCGGCGCAACCACTCGGGCCACCCAGAGCCCAACCCAGCAGCAGGCGATTGACGGCGTCATGAGTGACCAGCAGCAAGCTCTGCCAGTCGGGCTCGGCCAGGACCTCTTCGAAGCGGGCCATGATGCGGCGGTCGAAATCGCTCCAGCGCTCCCCGCCCATGAAGCTGCCCTCAGGATCGGCAAAGCTGTCGTAGGCGTAGCTGACCTGCTGTTGCAGTTGCTGCGGGGCAATCTCGCGCAGACGGCCGGCACGCACTTCCCGTAGCTGCGCGCACGCCTGCAGTTCGATCTGGCGATCGCCCAGCAGCCCTTCAGCGGTCTGCCGCGCGCGTGGGTAATCGGAACACAGCGCACGGTCGAAACTGATCGACTTCATCACCTGCGCCAACTGCCGCACCTGATCTTCTCCCAGGTCGGAGAGCGGCACGCTGCGCGGGTCCAGCGGCTGGCCTTCGGGGGAGAAATAGTCCACATGGCCATGGCGTACCAGGTAGCAACGACGTCGCAAAACCGCTGGAGCACTCATTGGCCAAGCGCCTTCGGATTGCTGATGGACAGCCGTGCACGGGTGATCGCCGAGAGCGCCGACAACAGGCGATCCTGTTCACTCCCGGGCTCATCGAAACGACCCAGGCGAATAGCCCGGCACAGCGCCTGACGGGCATCCATCAGTGACGCCTGGTCATCGTCCGACAGTCCCGCAAGCAGTCGAGCCTCGGTAGCCTGCGCGGTCTCGCCATCAAGGTATTCGCGCCCGGCAATGGCCATGGCCTTGGCGACCATCAGCGCCTGGTAGCGCAGGTCACCCGGTAGCTGCGGCAGTAACTCATCGAGCAGGGTCTGGCGGGCAATCGCCAACAGTTCATTCGCATCGGGACGGTTGTTCATCAGTGCAGCCCTCCGGTCATTCGCAATATGTCCAGTTCCAGTTCGGGGACCAGCGTGCCGGTCAGGGCCAGTTCCAACGAAGGCTCCTCACCGGACAAATGCCGCTGAGCTTGCTGCTGGGCGATGACCGCCCAACGCAACGTCGCCATGACCTGCCAGAAGATCAGCTCTTCAGGCTCGATATTGAGGGCAGACACCTCGGTGTAACCCCGCATGAAGTGTTCCAGCGTGCCGATACCGCCCGCCTCCAGGTCGGGTCGGGCGAACCGCCAGCAGCGGGCGGTGAACCAGCCGATGTCTTCGCGCGGATCGCCCCAGCCGGTGAACTCCCAATCCAGTACCGCCTGCAACCGGCTGGATTCGGCCAGGTAATTACCGGTGCGGAAGTCACCATGGAGCAAACAGCGGGCTGTGCTTTTCGGCGCGTTGGACTCACACCAGCGCAGGCCCCACTCCAGCACAGGCTGAACCGCCCCGAGGCGGTCCAATACGGCACGCAGGGCATCAATCGACGCTTGCACCGAGACCCGCTGCGGATCACCAAGGAAATCCAGGCCGGCCTCGCCAGGCGCGATGCAATGGATACGTGCCAGGTTGGCGCCCAGGTCGGACACCAACTGCATATCGCCTTGCGCTCCCAGCGCACTGGTGAGCCGATGGCCAGCCGTGATACCGGACACCCACTCCATGATGAAAAAGGCCCGCCCGTGCACCGCGGTGTCTTCGCACAACCAGAGTGGTCGGGGCACCTTTACCCCGACACGGTGGACCGTGCTCAACACCGCGAATTCCTGGGCGCGGCTCAGGCTCTCCTGCACGGCCGATTGCGCGTCGCTGCGCAGGACCCAGCGCTGGCGGCCGGCATACGCGCCGCCCTCCACATTCACGTCAAGCAACCAGTTTTCCTGGATGGCGCCGCCAGACAGGCGCTGCTGATTGTCGACGGTCACCCGTTGTGCGCCAGCCTGGGCGCACAGGAAGGTTTCCAGCCTGGTTTTTTTCAGTTGTGCTTCGGGCTGCGGCACTGTCACCGCTGCTACGTTCGGACCACTCATTAGACGCCGCACCTGACCTGTTGGAATTGTTGTTGAAGAGGATGGCTTCACTGCAATCATTGACGGAGCAATTGCCGGGCCAGCTTTTGCTGCATGTCCTGATCGTCTGCTGGACGCCAGGTAACGCAGGCGCTGCAGCCATTTCACCGGGTGGCGGCGAGGCGTTATAGCGCCGACAAACGTTGCATTTCTGCAACATCTGCATTCAACTATGAAACCTTCCTGCAACACTCATCAGAGCTCGCTCGCCATGCAGCCCCGCCAACCCCGGATCATCGTTCTCATCAGCCATCTGGAACGCCCGCTGCAACAAAGCCGCCTGGCGCGCGTGGTGAACAGCGTGATGGCTGACTATTCGGCCGAAACCAGCATCCGCGTGCTGGACACCACCGTCGCCGAGTCATTGCAACTGGCCCGCGAGCTGGAGCAGAACAACGAAGTCGAAGTCTTTATTTGCGCAGGCGCTACCGCTGCCTACCTGCGCAGGCACCTGACCCGCCCGGTGCTGTCGATGCGCGTGGGCGGCGCCGATCTCCTGCGCGCCCTGGAACAAGCACGCCTGCGTTCACCGCACATCGCTGTCATCAGCTATGCGCGAATCAACGCCGACCTCGAGTCGATGGCAGCGCTGTTCACGGTGCAGATCCACCAGGCGTGCTACCTCACGCTCGAAGAGGCTCGACAGGCGGTGGAGCACGCCCGCAGCCTGGGTTACCAGACGGTGATTGGCTCATCGACCGTGGTTGAACTGGCGGAACGTATCGGCTTGCACGGCGTGCTTTCATTAAGCCAGGACACCGTGCGCAAAGCGCTGGAAGAAGCGCTGGGCATCTTGCACAGCCAGCGCCTCGAAATTGCCAAACGCCGGCATTTGAACGGTGTGTTGCAGCACATTCCGACAGGCGTTGCAGCCGTGGACAACCGGGGAATCGTGCAATCGGCGAACCCGGCACTGGAAGCCCTGTTGGGCATGCCGGCAAACCTCATGCTGGGCCGTCCCCTGCAGGAGCTCTGTCCGGAACTGGCGCTGGACGAAGTGCTGCGCAGTGGAGTCGGCGAAGAGAACACCGTCATCCGCCTGGGCCAGAACCTGGTCGTCAGCAATATCCTGCCGATCCTGGAAGACGGCCAACGCACCGGGCTGGTGTTGACTTGCCAGGATACGTCCGCGGTACAGCGCGCCGACCAGCGCATCCGCTCGACGCACCGTCCTGGCGGGTTCTCGGCCAAATACCGCCTGGAGCAAATCAACGGCAAAAGCCTGGCGACCCGACAGCTGCTGAAACTGGCCGAACGCTATGCAGCCACCTCCTCTACCGTGCTGATCACCGGCGAAAGCGGTACCGGCAAGGAGTTGCTGGCGCAAGGCATGCACAATGTCAGCAACCGCCAGCGTGGTCCGTTCGTCGCGATCAACTGCGCGGCGTTTCCCGAATCGCTGCTGGAGAGCGAACTGTTCGGCTATCAGGAAGGCGCCTTCAGCGGCTCACGCAAAGGCGGTAAACCCGGGCTGATCGAAGCCGCCCATCGCGGCACGTTGTTCCTCGACGAAATCGGCGACATGCCGGTGTCACTGCAGACCCGCCTGTTGCGCGTCTTGCAAGAGCGTGAAGTCCTGCGCCTGGGCGCAACAGAACCGATCAGCATCGACATCCGAATCATCGCCGCCACCCATCAGGACCTCTCCCGATCCATCGAGGCCGGAGAGTTTCGCAGCGACCTTTACTATCGCCTGAACATCCTGCGTCTGCAGACGGTGCCTTTGCGGGAACGCGGTGAAGACATCGCAGACATCGCCCGCGCCATTCTGCTGCGCCTCAATGCAGACAAACGCCCGCCGCGATTGCAGGAACGAATGCTGGATGCACTGCTGCCCAAGCTCATGGCGTATGCCTGGCCAGGTAACATCCGTGAACTGGAAAACATCGTTGAACGTGCGGCGCTTTCGGCACAGGACCTGCTGCAAGGCGCCGCGATCGATGAGCCGGGCCTCGCCCTGGTAATCCCCGAACTGCTGAAAAGCCAAGCCCTGCCCCATGCATCAGGTCAGGCAACACCGGCAGTCAGCGACTTGAAAAACATCGCCAAGGAAAAGGAAAAGCAGTACATACGCGAAACGCTTCTGGCCTGTAACGGCAATCTGGCGCAAACGGCTATTGAACTGGGTATCAGTCGCTCCACGCTGTGGCGGCGCCTGCAATAAAGACTCTGCGCACAGGGTGTGAGCCGTGTGCGCAGTGATTGGATTTACCGTCGGCGTTGCCGCAGGCCTGGCACCCGAGTGCTTACTGGAACACCTCGAAGAGTCCCGCCGCGCCCATGCCGCCGCCAACGCACATGGTCACCACCACATACTTCACGCCGCGTCGACGGCCTTCCAGCAAAGCGTGCCCGACCATACGTGCGCCACTCATGCCGTAAGGGTGGCCGATGGCGATGGAGCCGCCATTGACGTTCAATCGGGCGTCGTCGATGCCCAAGGTGTCGCGGCAATAAAGCACCTGGCAGGCAAACGCCTCGTTGAGCTCCCACAGGCCGATATCGTCGACCTTCAGGCCGTGTTGCTTGAGCAGTTTGGGAACCGCCAGCACCGGGCCGATGCCCATTTCTTCCGGAGCCAGGCCGGCGACCGCGATGCCGCGGTACAGACCCAGCGGCTTGAGGTTGCGCTGCTCGGCCAGACGCGCATCCATCAGCACGCAGGCGCTGGCGCCGTCCGACAGTTGACTGGCGTTACCGGCAGTGATGCAGCCGCCCTCGATCACCGACTTGAGGTTGATCAGGTCTTCCAGCCGGGTCTGTGGACGATTGCCTTCATCCTGACGCAGGGTGACTTCCTCCAGGCGCGCCTCGCCAGTGGCTTTGTCGATCACCTGGCGCATACTGCTGACCGGAACGATTTCGCCGTCGAACAGCCCGGCCTGCTGCGCCGCTGCAGTGCGTTGCTGCGATTGCAGGGCGTAGGCGTCCTGCGCCTCGCGACTGATGCCATAGCGTTGAGCAACCAGCTCGGCGGTTTGCAGCATGGGCATGTAGGCGTGGATGGCGTTGCGCTCCACCTGCAGGTCGCGCTCGGCGTAGGCCCATTCCATGTTGCGGTTCTGCACCGCGCTGATGTTTTCCTGACCAGCACCGATCGTGGCCGGCATGCCGTCGACGATAATCTGCTTGGCGGCCGTGGCGATGGCCATCAGGCCCGAGGCGCACTGGCGATCCAGGGTCTGCCCGCTGACCGACAACGGCAGGCCCGAGGCCAGTGCCGCCATGCGTGCGAGGTTCAAACCGGCAGTGCCGCTGGTCAGTGCGGTGCCCATGACCAGGTCTTCGATCTCCCCGGCTTCGATACCGGCACGTTCGACCGCCGCACGGATCGCGTGGCTGGCCATGGTCGGTGACTTGATGGTGTTGAACGCGCCCCGGAAAGCCTTGGCGATGGGGGTACGGGCGGTGGAGAGAATGACGGCTTCTTTCATGTTGCAACTCCTTGCGTGACGGGTCGGGGCGGCCAATGTGCAGTGGCCGCCGAAAAGTCAGATGCGTTCGATGCGGGTCTTGCCGCTGGCCACCAGGCGCTCAAGCAGTGCTGCCGGCTGGAACCACATCGCTCCGTATGCGCCGAGTGTCTGGCGGTAATGGTCGATACGTTCCAGCACCTGTGCCAGCCCCAGCCTTTCGGCGTAGTGCAGCGGGCCACCGCGCCAGGCCGGGAAGCCGTAGCCGTTGATCCAGACCAGGTCGATATCGCTGCTGCGCCGAGCAATGCCTTCGTCGAGCAACTGGATGCCTTCGTTGATCAGCATCAACAAGCAACGGTCGTGAATTTCCTGATCGCTGATGACGCGGCGCTGGATGCCCAATTCGCCAGCGATCTGCCCGGCCAGTGCGACCACTTCAGGGTCATCCTTGCGCTCGCGGCCTTCGTAGCGGTAATAGCCGCGACTGCTCTTCTGGCCAAAACGGCCCAGTGCGTAAAGCGCATCGGCAAGCTTGCAGTAGCCGGGATCGTGGGCGATGACGTCACGGCGCGATTCGCGTACCAGGAAACTGACATCGATGCCCGCCAGATCGTGCATGGCCATGACCCCCATCGCCATGCCAAGGCCGGTGAGCACACTGTCAATCTGCGCAGGCGTGGCGCCTTCCAGCAGCAAACGGTGGGCCTCGCGGGAATAGGGTTCGAGCATGCGGTTACCGATGAAGCCGAAGCACACCCCGGACACCACCGGGATCTTGCCGATGCGCCTGGCGATTTTCAGCGTGGTGGCCAGAACATCGGCGGCCGTGGCCGTGCCGCGTACCACTTCGAGCAGGCGCATGACATTGGCCGGGCTGAAGAAGTGCAGGCCGACGACCTCCTGCGGCCGGCGCGTGACGGCGGCAATGGCGTTGACATCCAGGGTGGAGGTATTGCTGGCGAGAATCGCGCCTGCCTTGCACACCTCGTCCAGAGTGCGAAACACCTGCTGCTTGATCGACAGGTTCTCGAAAACGGCTTCGATCACCAGGTCCGAGTCGGCGATATCGGCGTAGTCCAGGGTGCCGTGGATCAGCGCCAGGCGCTCGTCCATCTGCCCGGCCGTGAGCTTGCCGCGCTGGATACTGGTTTCGTAGTTTTTGCGAATCAGCTCAAGGCCACGTGCCAGGGCATCGGCCTTGAGCTCCAGCAACGTTACCACCATGCCCGCATTGGCGAAATTCATGGCAATCCCGCCGCCCATGGTGCCGGCGCCGATCACCGCAACCTGAGTGACAGGACGGATCGGCGTACCAGCATCCAGCCCCGGCAATTTGCCGACTTCACGCTCGGCGAAAAACACATGGCGCAGGGCCTCGGACTCGCTGGAAGCCTCGGCCTCCTTGAACAGCTCGCCCTCCCTGGCCAGGCCCTCGGCCAACGGCAGGTTGCAGGCTGCTTCGATCGCCGTCACCACTCGCTGCGGCGCGCTCTGGCCTTTCCAGCGAGCCTGATTGGCGGCGCGATAGTCGGCGAAATAATTCGCCGGCAGGGCTGCGCCCGGGTTTGTGTGCGGCCAGGTCGGGCGAGCCGGCGCCTGCCCGGCAATCAGTTCTGCGGCCAACGCCTTGGCCGTGTCGAGCAAGCTGTCAGCGCTATGTGCCACGCGATCAAGCAGTCCCAGCGCCAGTGCCCGATTAGCATTGATCGGCTGACCGGAGGCAATCATCTCCAGCGCCGCCTCGGCACCGATCAGACGCGGCAAGCGCTGAGTACCACCGGCACCGGGTAGCAAGCCAAGCTTGATTTCCGGCAGGCCAAGCCGAGCTCCGGCTTCAGCCACGCGGTAGCCGCAGGCCAGGGCTAGCTCCAGTCCACCGCCGAACGCCAGACCACCGATGGCGGCGATCAGTGGTTTGTCCAGCTCGGTCAAACGGATCAGCAGGCCTGGCAGGTCTGGCCTGGCGAACGACGCCGGGCTGCCGAACTCGGAAATATCCGCGCCCGCGCTAAACGGCAAACCCTCGCCGTAGAGCACAATCGCTTTCACGCTGGCATCGGCAGCGGCGCGGTCACAGGCCTCCAGCAATTGTTCGCGCAAAGCCTGGCCCAGGGCGTTGACGGGGGCACGGGCGAGGCCGATCAGGGCCAGAGGACCTTCGTTTTGATAATGGATCAAGTCATTCATGGATGTTTTCTCGTTCGGAAAAAGCAGTGGGTGCCGTGGAATAGCTCGATTCCCTCAGCTCAACTCGCTTTCCCGAATCAGCTTCTTGTTGATCTTGCCGACGCTGGTCTTGGGAATTTCCGCGACGAACTTGAACTGCTTGGGGATTGCCCATTTGTTGATGCGGCCACAGGCCACAAACTGTTGCAGGTGGGCTTCGAGCATCTGTTTGTCGACGAACTGCCCCGGTTCACACACCACCAGAGCCATGGGCCGTTCGCCCCATTGCTCATCGGCAATGCCCACCACGGCAACAGAGGTGACCGACGCGTGCTCGCTGATCAGGTTCTCCAGGTCCAGCGAACTGATCCACTCGCCACCCGTCTTGATCACGTCCTTGATGCGGTCCTTGATTTCCACCCTGCCTTGCGAATCGATGGAAGCCAGATCGCCGGTGTGCAGCCAGCCGCCGTGCCACAGTTCTGCACCCTTTTCCGGGGCCTTCAGATAGCCTTGGGTCAGCCATGGCGCGCGGACGACGATTTCGCCCAGGGACTCGCCGTCATGGGCGACCGCATGGCCGTTGGCATCAATGATGTTCAGGTCGACCATGGGTATCGGCATACCGGTCTTGATGCGAGCGGGTAACTGCGCCGGCATGGACTGTTCAAGTTCCTCGCCCCGCAGGAAGCTCAGGCAAAGCATCGGACAGCTCTCGGACATGCCGTAGCCACTGTGGACCTGAATGCCTTTGGCACTTGCCTGACTGGCGATGCCCAACGTCAACGCACTGCCGCCCAAGAGCATTTTCCAGCCGTCGAACCGGGTCGCCTTGCCTTCCTCACAGTTGAGGACCATTTGCAGGACTGTCGGTACGCAATGAGAAAAGGTGACCTTCTCTTCACGAAAAAGCCGCACCAGACTGTTGGGCTCGTAACGGCCGGGGTACACCTGCTTGATGCCCATCAAGGTCGCGACATAGGGCACGCCCCAGGCATGCACGTGGAACATCGGCGTGATCGGCATGTACACATCATTCGAACGCAGCAATGGCAGGCTTTGGTAAACGCCCAGGGTGCCCACGGCATTCAGGGTATGCAGCACCAGTTGGCGATGACTGAAGTACACCCCTTTCGGCTCGCCAGTGGTGCCGGTGGTGTAGAACAGTGTCGCCACCGAGCTCTCATCAAAATCGGCAAAGTCATAGTGGCTAGCTGCCTGGGACAACAGGCTTTCATACTCCCCCAACACGGGCAGTCCGGTGCTGGTCGCGACGTCGTCAGAGAGCCGGATGTAGCCCTTGACGGTGCTCAGGCCAGCATGAATCTGCTCAATCACGGGCAGGAAATCATCATGCACCAGCACCAGGTCATCCTCGGCGTGGTTCATGGTGTAGAGCACCTGCTCCGGCGACAGGCGAATATTCACCGTGTGCAGCACCGCGCCGATCATTGGCACGGCGAAGAAACATTCCAGGTAGCGATGGCTGTCCCAGTCGAGCATGGCCACGGTATCACCGGCCTTGACCCCGGCCGCCGTCAGCGCATTGGCCAGGCGGTGGATGCGCTCGATAAGGGTCTTGTAGCTGTAGCGTAGCTTGTCGGCGTAGACGATTTCATTGGCGGGCTCGTATCGAACCCCCGATAGCAACAAGCTCTTGATCAGCAGCGGGTAGGTGTATGCGCCTTGTGCTGGCGGAATTATTTTTGTCTTCAGCATGGTCGTGACTTCCTGGTTCAGAATTGCGCCGCATCCAGCAAATAGAGGCTTTCGCTACCGGCCATGACCGAAGCGCTCAGAGAATGGATACGCGGTAGCAGGCGGGCGAAGTAGAAACGTGCCGTGCCCAGCTTGCTGGCGTAGAAGTCATCCTTGGTCTGTTTCCCCAGCGCCGCTTTGGCCATCAGGGCCCACATGTAGGCATACGCGGTGTAGCCGAATACCTGCAGGTACTCGACCGAGGCCGCGCCGATTTCATTCGGGTTGCCCTGGGCCCGGTCCAACAGCCACGCCGTCAGTTCGTCGAGGGTGTCCATGGCGGCGTTCAGCGGTTGGGTGAACTCGCCAAGCTCTGCGCTGGCGTTGGCGGTGAAGTGGCGAACTTCAGCGGCAAACAAACGGTAGAGCGCCCCGCCGCTGCCGACGATCTTGCGCCCGGCCAGGTCCAGGGACTGGATACCATTGGTGCCTTCGTAAATCTGGGTAATGCGCACATCGCGCACCAACTGCTCCTGACCCCACTCACGAATGTAGCCATGGCCGCCGAAAATCATCTGCCCATGCAGGGTGGTTTCCAGCCCCATGTCGGTGAGAAACGCCTTGGCGATCGGGGTCAGCAAGGCCACCAACTCTTGGGCGCGGGTACGCGCCGTCGGGTCTTCGCTGTACTTGGCGGTGTCCAGTTGCAGGGCCACGTAGCTGGAGAACGCCCGCCCGCCCTCGTTCAGGGCTTTCATGGTCAACAGCATGCGCCGCACGTCCGGATGCACGATGATCGGGTCGGCGGCCTGATCCTGGTGCTGCGCACCGGTTGGCGCACGGCTCTGCAGACGATCACGGGCATACTCGACGGCGCTCTGGTAGGAGCGTTCGCCCTGCGCCAGGCCCTGGATACCCACGCCCAGGCGTTCGTAGTTCATCATCGTGAACATCGCCGCCAGGCCCTTGTTCGGCGCGTCGACGATCCAGCCCGTCGCCCCGTCAAAGTTCATCACGCAAGTGGCGGAGGCCTTGATCCCCATCTTGTGTTCGATGGAACCGCAGGACAGCGAATTACGCTCGCCCAGCGAACCGTCGTCATTGACCATCACCTTGGGCACCAGGAACAGCGAAATGCCTTTGGGCCCCGCGGGTGCATCCGGCAGTCTGGCCAGTACCAGGTGAATGATGTTTTCGGTCAGGTCATGCTCGCCACCGCTGATGAAAATCTTGCTGCCGCTGATCTTGTAGCTGCCGTCGGCCCGGGGCTCGGCCCTGGTGCGGATCATGCCCAGGTCGGTGCCGGCATGGGCCTCGGTCAGGCACATGGAGCCGCTCCAGACGCCGGCGTACATGTTCGGCAGAAAGCGCTCCTTGAGTGCCTCACTGGCGTGGGCGTTGAGCGACAGACAGGCACCCGCCGTCAGCATCGGGTAGGTGCCGAAAGACAGGTTGGCCGAGGTCACCATCTCCTCGACCTGGGCGGCGATCGCCTTGGGCATGCCCATGCCACCGTACCGCGGTTCACCGCCGACACCGACCCAGCCGCCTTCGGCAAAGGCCTGGTACGCCGCGATGAAACCATCCGGGACTTTCACCGCACCGTTGTCCCAGGAGCAACCTTGCTCGTCGCCACTACGGCGCAGCGGGGCAATGCTGCCTGCGCTGATCTTGCCGGCCTCTTCGAGGATGGCGGCGGCCGTTTCTTCGTCGACCACCTCGGCAAGGCTGGGCAGTTGAGCCCATAGCCTGGAGACCTCGAAGACTTCATTGAGCACGAAGCGCATGTCGCGCAAGGGGGCTTTGTAATCAGACATGGTGGGCTTACTCGGTCAATTTGAGGGCATGAGGCATGCCTGTTTTTTGGGGATGGCCGGTCTCACTGACGGGCAGCAGCGACTCATGCACCACTGGCTCATCCGAGGCCGTACGACGGTTCAGCGAGGGCCCGCGCAACAGGAAGTACGACAGGGCAGGAATCAGAATCAGCGCCCCCAGCATGTTCCACAGGAACATGAAGGTCAGCAGGATGCCCATGTCGGCCTGGAACTTGATCGGCGACCAGACCCAGCACACCACGCCGGCGGCGAGGGTGATGCCCACCAGCCCGACCACCCGACCGGTGAACGACACCGCTTTTCGGTAGGCATCCGCCAGCGATAGCCCCTGGCGCTGGTGGTACAGCTGCACGCTGAGCAAATACAGCGCGTAATCCACACCGATCCCGACGCCAAGGGCGATCACTGGCAAGGTCGCGACCTTCACACCGATGCCCATCACCACCATCAAGGCTTCGCAGAGGATCGAGGTCAGCACCAGCGGCAACAGGGCCACCAGCGTGGCGCGCCAGCTACGAAAGGTGATCAGGCAGAACAGCGTCACCGCGGCATACACGTAAAACAGCATGGTGCGATTGGCTTCGCGCACCACGATGTTGGTCGCGGCCTCGATGCCGGCACTACCGGCGGCCAGCAGGAACTGGCGATCCTTAGTGCTGTTTTCCTTGGCGAACTTGTCGGCAATCGCCACCACGGCGTTCAGCGTCTCAGCCTTGTGGTCAGTGAGAAAAGCAATCACCGGCATCAGCGAGCAGTCGTTGTTGAACAACTCAGGCGAGTTGACCGAGGCTTGTTGCGCGGCATAGTTCAGCACGTCCTGGTTGCGCTGGATGCTGTTGAGCTTTGGATTGCCTTCATAGGTGCCGGCGGTGATCTGCCGCACCGCGTTGACCAGCGAAGACGTCGCCTGCACGCCCGGATACTGCTGCAGCTCCCAGGCCAGACGGTCGGCGAGGACCAGGGTCTGGTAGTTCAGGCAGCCTTCCGGCGCGGTCTTGATCATCACCGCGAACATATCGCTGGACAGTGCGTAGTGGCTGGTGATGTAGGCGTTGTCGCGGTTATAGCGCGAATCGGCGCGCAACTCCGGCGCCCCGCTGTCGAGGTCGCCGATTTTCAGTTGCAGGCTGATCATGAAGCCGCCGATGCCCATCAGCGTGGCCACCAATACCGCCCCCGTGGCCCACTTGCGCGTGGTGAAGCGATCGAGCGCGTCCCACAGTTTGCCGAAGCCTTTGTGCTTTTCTGCACGGTTGTCGATTTTCAGCGCACGCTCGGCGGCCTTGGCGCCGACACCGATGTAAGACAGCGCCACCGGCATCAACAACAACGAGGTGAAGATCAGCACGGCGACACCAATACTGGCAGTGATCGCCAGATCCTGGATCACCGGGATATCGATCAGCATCAGCACGGCGAAGCCCACGGCGTCAGCCAGCAGCGCAGTGACGCCGGCGATGAACAGACGGCGGAAGGTGTAGCGCGCGGCGATCAGCTTGTGGGTGCCGCGGGCGATGTCCTGCATGATGCCGTTCATTTTCTGCGCGGCGTGGGACACGCCGATGGCGAAGATCAGAAACGGCACCAGCACCGAGTACGGATCGATGGCGTAGCCGAGCCAGGCGACGATGCCCAGTTGCCAGACCACCGCAATCAGCGAGCAGCCGACCACCAGCAAGGTGCTGCGTACACAACGGGTGTAGGCATAGATAATCACCAGTGAAGTGACGACCGCCAGACCGAAGAACATCATCACCTGGATCAGGCCGTCGATCAGGTCGCCCATGAGTTTGGCGAAACCGATCACCCGCACCTTGTACTGTCCCGTGCCCTCTGCCCCGGCCTTGCGCGCGGCGCTGTCGCCAGCGAACTCGATCTTGTCGCGCAGCTGTTCTTCGAGCAACCGCGAGAACTGGTGGTAGTTGATGCTCTGGCCAGTGGCCGAGGCCTTGTCCAGCAATGGCACGATCAGCATGCTCGACTTGTAGTCGCTGGCCACCAGGCTGCCGACGATGCCGGCGCGGGAAATGTTCTGGCGCAACTGTTCGATTTGCTCAGGCTTGCCCTGGTAGGCGTCGGGCATCACCGGCCCACCCTGGAAGCCTTCCTGAGTGACTTCGGTCCAGCGCACCCCAGGGCTCCATAGCGACTTCATCCAGGAGCGGTCGACGCCTTCAGTGAGGAACAACTGGTCGTTGACCTGCTTGATTACGTCCAGGTAACCGGGGTCGAAAATATCGCCCTGGGTGTTTTCGACCACCACCCGCACCGAGTTGCCCAAACCGCGCAGCGACTGGCGGTTCTCCAGAAAATTCTGGATGTACGGCTGGCTCTGCGGAATCATCTTCTCGAAGCTGGGACGCAGTTCCAGACGGGTCAGCGCCATGTAGCCCAGCACCACGGTGGCCAGTGCCATCAACAGCATGAACAGCGGGCGGAAGTTGAACACCAGCCGTTCCAGCCGGTTGCCGGAGCACCGATCGAAGTCACGCAGCTCGCGGATCACCGGCATGGCGTCTTGTTTGATATTGCCCATGTCTGGGTTCTCGCTCTTAGGGTTCGAGGGCTGGGTCGACGGACAACGTCCGCGTACCACGGCTGCCGGCCAGCACCAAGGTGCCGGCCGCGGACTGGCTGGCGCCGGCTATCGGGGTCGGTGCCGGTTGCTGCACCAGATGCAGTTGCGCGCCCGTCCCTTGGCTGACCAGCATCTGCCCACCTTGGGTGAACAAGCGGTAATGGCCACGGGCATCGATCAGGCCGGCGGTGATGCTGACGTGCAGGCCGGTGTCCAGCGCGGTCCAGCTCTGGCCGCCATCGGTGCTGCGCAGCACATTGCCGCGCAAGCCGTAGACCAGCACTTCGCCGGGCTTGCCGAGCACGCCGAAGAAGCTGCCCTGATAAGGCGTCGGCACGGCGGCGAAGCGTTGGGCGCTGTCGTCCCATTTGAGCAACAGGCCTTGCTCGCCGGCGATGTACACACTGTCGCCGGTGGAGGCGATGGCGTTGAGGTGGAAACCCTGGGGGTTGTCGGTGTGATCCTGGAACGGGGTCCAGCTCTGGCCACCGTCCTCGGTGCGCAGGATCAGGTTGAACACACCGACCACATAGCCAAGCCTGTCGTTGGCGAACCACACATCAAGGAACGGCTTGTCGGCGCCCTGCTCGACCAGACGCTGACCTTCAGCGACCAGCAGCGGCCATTGCTCGTTGGCCGGCTGGGCACTGGCCAGCGCTGCATAATGCTTGACCAGCAAGGCGCCGATCTGACGACCGTCGAGCTGCTTGCGCCAGGTGGTGCCTGCATCGCTGCTATGCAGCACGACACCGTCGTTACCGACCGCCCAGCCCTGTTTGGCAGAAGGAAAAAACACCGCGGTCAGATCGCTGCTGACCGGGACGCCAGCCTGCAGCCAGTGCTTGCCAGCGTCATCGGAATAAAGAATATGGCCACGCTGGCCAACGGTGACCAGGCGCTCACCCGCGCGAGCGATGCCGATCAAGGGGTTACGCACGGCCAAGGGACTCGGCTTGGCTGGCAGATCCAGCACATCAACATAACCGGCCGCCTGAGCGACACCCTGCAATAGCGCCAGCATCGAACATAGCAGCGCCAGCACGAAATTTTTCAAGGAACCCATACCGCACCTTCTAGGAAAACGGCACCGCAAAGTACACGAGGTACAGTCCGGCGTCGGAGTCGGTAACCCAAGACGAACGACGCTCAGGCCGTCCATCTTCCAGTCACTCTGCCGGGGGATCTCTACCGATCGCCCCGGTCTTTTATCGCCTGACGCTTAGCGGATACCGGACGCTGCCAGCGCATCCGGAGCCCACTGCGCCTTCGATAGAGACTCGATGTACTTGATGCCGCCGTACGCGCCCGTGATGCCGTTGATGTTGTAGGAGCCGCCCACCAGGTCGTAGATCATGAAAGGCGAGACATCAGGGATGTTTTTGTCGTAGCTCTGGCTGAGGAAGGCGAAGGAGCCACGGTAGAGTTTGCCGCTCGAGTCATACTGGTCAGAGGCCAGAGCGATCCAGCTGTCTTCATCCAGGTACATGCGGCGCTTCTGGTAGATGTGCCGCGCAGAGGATTTGAGCGTGCCCTCCACCACCCAGACGCGGTGTTTCTCCCAACGCACATAGTCAGGCGCGATGTGGTTGGGGGTCGTAAGCTGCTTGGCGTCCACGGCGTAGGTCAGCTTGTAGGTGTTGTAGGGGATGATCACTTCCTGCTTGCCCACCAGCTTCCAGTCGAAGCGGTCCAATGCGCCATTGAACACAAACACATCGTCGTAGGTACCCGCACCGCCCGTACCGGGGTTAGGCGTGTCGTAGGCCAGGTCTGGCGCCAGCTTCACTCGCCGCTGGCCAGGCAGGTACTGCCAGCTGCGGCGTGGCTGCGCCAATGGGTTGGCCGTGTCCTTGAGCATGATGGCCTCTCCCGCACGGCGCGCGGGACCGGTGTAATACAGCTTCATCTGAAAGAACACGTCAGTGCTGTTGAACGGCTTCGACATGTCGTCGTAGATCGGATAGTTCGAAAACGACAGCGCCGTGGTGGACAGTGTCGGCACACCCGCCGAGTCGACGTTCCAGGAGTCATACTTGACGTTGCGGTTGCCACCGACGCGCAGCAGGTGGTTCCACATGGCCTCACTGCCGGAGGTCGGGATCGGGAACGGCACGCCAGGCAACAGGTTATCGATGGCCAGGCCGCCATCGAGGGACTTGGTACCGATGGCATTTTTCACGCTGTTGTCCAGCACCGCCTGAGGCAGGGCGACAGTGCGATGGGTCGGATACACATTGATGTGGTACGTGGGATAGCGCTTGGCAAGCTCTGCCGTGGTGGCCGTCAACTGGCCCTTGTACTGGTCAAGGTTCTTGCCATCGATGACCAGCAGCGGCTTCTCGTCGGCAAACGGATCCGGACGCATGCCGTCGCCCGCCTTGAAGCCGGCTGGCGGAGTGGTCAGGCCGCCTTTGTAGGCTGGAATCGAACCATCGGCGTTAGCCGCCATCTCGGCGCCCACACGGGTCAGGCTGGTGCCCAATTTGGCGGCTTCCTGAGCCGATACGGCCGCTTGGGCCTGACCGGCAATGATAGCTGCCAGGGAAGCTGCCAACACACTATTTAGCAATCTCATCTGAATTCTCTCCACTTGTATTTGTAATCCGAGCGTCAGTCAGAAGGTGGTTTTGAACGAGGCCGTGAGCATCCCGCGATCCTTGAGCAGCGGCGCCAGGCCGGCCTGCGAAGTGATCTGGCCAGGAATGCAGCGGTACTGCCCACTACTGCCGGGGGTGTTGTTATCGATCCCGGTTTCACAGGTATTGAAAGGACCAAAAGAATCCACGTACTTCAGGTCGAACTTGTACTTTTGATAGACGTCTGCAGCGACGCCTATGGAGTAGCTCCCGGCGTTTTCGCTGCCACCGAGCTGGACGGCCGAGTTGCCCTTGAGGCCGACGTTGTAGGAAACGGGCATGGACATATCCACCCCCGGGAACACCTGGAACCAGGTCGGGGTGAAGTTGGTCGCGATGGAGTAGGCATTGGTGTCGACTTTGTCGACGCCCTGGTAACTGGAGTTACCCTTGAAGGACTGCTGGCCCTTGTCGACGCTGACCAGATGGGTCATGGCACCTTCTACTGCCAACGAGGACGAGTCCCACAACGGGGTATTGCCAAAGCTCACCAGACCGTTGAGTACCACGTCGAAAGTCTTGCCACGGGCCGTTCCGGTGTCACCTCTGCCCGGCACGGCACCGATAAGGTTGTCGCCGTTGACCAGCCCCTGCGCAGCCTGTGCACTCAATGTCGGGTTGATGGTGGTGAAGTTGCTCAGCAGCGGCATGTTTTCGCGATAGTTAACATCAAGCCCGACGCTGACCGGCCCCACATTTTTCGACAGGCTGATGCCATAGATGTCGATGTCATCGGCATAAGCGGCCAGGTATTCAGCACCCGCGAGCCCCGGCAGGCCTGGCTGTTGCAGGTTGGGCGCATTGACCAGTACCACTGGCATCGGGTCCGAGGTGTTGCGGTAGTAGAAGCCCAGGGTGCCGTCCAGCCATTGCGGGCTCCACTTGGCCATGAGCCCGAAGTCGCCGGTGTTGTGCGGCTTGACGTCGTGCCCGCGCGGAGTGCCGTAAAAAGCACCGGCCCCGCCCAGCGCCGTCGGCACCGGCAGCCAGAACACATCCCCGCCTTCGCCGAACATGTCATAGCCGCCCATGTAGGTCCCACCCTCAGGCAGACGGGTGTTGCGGAACTCCAGGAAGTACTGCGCGCCCAGGGTCAGTTCCGGATTGACCGTGAACGACATGGAAAGCTGGTTGCGCGGCAGGAACAGTTCCTTGGTTTCGGTGCCCGGCACGTTGTACAACTTGGCCAGGTCCAGGGCCGACTGACCGTAGTTGATACCGTTGGCCGCGTTGAACAGGGTCTCGCCCCAGAACATGTTGTGCCTGCCGAGCTTGGTGCTGAACATCGACTCCTCGCCGACCTCGGTGCTGTAGAACACAAAGGCATCAAGGATCTCACCGGAGGGGCCGTTGTAATAACGGTCGGTGTAGCTGCTCAGCCCATGCTTGCGTGCAACGTGGCCATTCAGCGAGTCGCCCGGCTGGATGGAACCGGACTGACGCGCCGCTACCAGGTTACCCGCATTGCCCGCCTGCCCTGGAAAAGGGTTGGAGTTAGACCCGACATCGTCATAGGCATGGTCATACCAACTCGCGGCACTGACACGAAAGCCCATCTTCCGTTGGTAGACCACATCGAGCTCGGTCAGCAGATCGACCCGCTGGGTCACAGCACTGCCGACACTGAAGTTTTTGTCGCCGTCGTTATAGTTGGCGGCGTTGGCAATCTTCGAATTCTGACCTTGCACCCGTTGACCGTAACTGGCCTTGAGGGTGTTATCGAAGCGCACGGCCCAATCTTCACTGCCATTGCTCAGTTCAAAGGCATGGGCAGCCGGCATGGAGGCGAGCAGCATGGCATTAGCCAGCAGACTGCGACGCAAAGGGCTATGCCCTGTCGTGGTATGCATTACGTTGTCTCCGTTTTTTGTTGTTTTTGTTTTTTTTGCTCTAACAACGGCTCACATCAGATCCTGGCAGTGATGCGAGCTTCTTCAGGCGGTTCTATTCAGGTGTTTGCGTCTAGCGATCCAGCGTGCGGATAAAGTCTTCGGCCTGCGGCCACGCGCCGTAGCCGGCGGCTGGATTGAGGTGGCCTACAGCACCGAGGTTGACCAGTTCACTGCCCCATTGACGGGCCATTTGGGTCACCGACTCCAGGCTCGCAAGGTGGTCGTTGGTACTGGCCGCGACAATCGTCGGGAACGGCAGCGGCCCTTTTGGTAGCGGGTCCCAGCCATTGGCCCGCAGGCTTTCAGGGGGCGGATAACCGGCTGGCCATTTGGCCTCGAGGTCCGGTGGTGCGGCCAGCAAAGCGCCCTTGATCGGGCGGTCATGACAGGCGGCCCAGTGCACCACCATCAGCACACCGGCACTGTGGGCCACCAGGATCACCGGACCGGAAATCTGCTCCAGCTCGCCCTGGATCGCATCCACTCGTGCTGCCAGACTGAGTTTGTTCTCTCCCAGTGGTGGTACTGAGCGGACCTTGTCCAACCTGGCTTCCAGCAGCGTTTGCCAATGCGCTGGCACGTGATCGCGCAAGCCCGGAACTATCAAAATCGTGGTGTCATTCATCGCGCTATTCACCCTTGAACAATCCATCGAGCGGGTCCGCGAATGTTTCGAACCCTGCCAGCAGCACAGTAGGATTCGCCTTGTCGGAGCGGGTTACATTTAGCGTCAGCCACTTCCCTTTTGATGACAGCGTCCGTGAGTCGGCCCGGTTGGATTTACCGCACCCGGCGCTTTTCATTTCACGATCAAGTCTCTATAACTGGCAGGCAACTGCGACAGCGAGATCTCATTTGTCACAACGTGGAATGTATGCACGCCATGCCCGCACAAGCACGAACCGCCGTACTGACCAACTACCTGGATGTGGCTCACCATCTACGGCTGAACGCGATCACGCTGTTAGCCGAGGTGGGCTTGAGTCCCGCGCTTCTGAGCGATCCGAGCCAACGCATCCCGGCCACCGCCAGCATCATCCTGCTGGAGAAGTCGGCGCGCCTGAGTGGTTGTGAAACCCTCGGCCTGCGTATGGCCGAGCTGCGTCAACTCGCGGACTTTGGTGAAGTGAGCCTGCTGCTCAGTCACCAGAACACGCTTCGCGATGCGCTGAATGTGATCGTGCGTTACCGTCAGCAGATCAATGAGTCACTGGCGATTTTCGTAGAGGAAAGTGGCAGTACGGTGATCATTCGCGAAGAACTGGTTACTGACATGGGCACGAACAACCGCCAATCCATCGAACTGGCCATCGCCGTGATGCACCGCTTTTGCGCCGCCATGCTCGGCGCGCACTGGCACCCGATCAATGTCTGTTTCTCCCACGACGCTCCGGCAGATCTCTCCGTGCATCGACGGATCTTCGGCTGCAAGGTGGAGTTCGGCTGCGAGTTCAACGGCATCGTTTGTCCCGCCACCAACCTCGACGCCGCCAATCCTCTGGCCAATGCGGCCATGGCCCGACATGCGCAGCGCTACATGGATTCGCTGCTGGGCAAAAACGACCATTCCGTGGCGTTTGAGGTGCGCAAATCCATTTACCTGTTGCTCCCCATGGGTCGCGCGACCATTGCGCAGACTGCTCAGAGCCAGGGCATGAACGTGCGCACCCTGCAGCGCCGCCTGGACGAAGAAGGGGCCAGTTTCAGCGAGTTGATCAATAGCGTGCGCCGCGACCTGGTGATTCGCTACCTGGAAAACCCCGGGTACTCGCTGGGACGGATCGCCGACATGCTTGGCTACTCCATGCCCAACTCATTCACTCGCTGGTTCGTTTCCCAGTTCGACATGCCGCCAGCCGCCTGGCGCAGCGAACACAAGATCGTGCCGCGCAAAGACAACTGATACGCCCTGCAGCCACCCGGTCATGATTCGACAGCAGCACCTGCGTCGCCAGCGGACACCGGATACATTCATAAAAAACGAGTCGGCTGTCAGGCCGCCATCGCTGGCAAGCCAGTTCCTGCAGGGGAACTCGTACACCTAGGGATCGTGCCAAAAAAAACGGCCATCTGCCGAAACGGACGACCGCAAAAAGGAGCATATCCGGGGGGTGACGCTTCACTCACGCTCAACCCGTGTGCTGAATTCCGCAACCCTCGATAGAGCGCCCGTCTATAAGCCCCAGCGCATCAGCAACAGCACCAGAACAACCAGGAAGACAGTCTCCCCCACCATCAGCAGGATGGGCTTGATACCCACCGCAGCAAGCTCCTTGAGCTGGGTCTTCATGCCTAGCGCGCTGATGGCGATGACCAGGCACCAGCGCGACAGTTCGTTGGTGAATCCCTGCACGGCCGGTACGACCCAGCCGGTACTGTTGACGCACGCGAGAATCAGAAAGCCCACCGCGAACCAAGGCAGCAACGGCGGTCGTTTGCCCGTCGGGTCGACGCCCTGTCTGCGGGCAATCATCGCTGCGCAAACGATCACCGGCAGGAGCATGGCCACACGCATCAACTTGACCACCGTGGCGGTATCGCCGGTCTCGGTAGACAGGCTGTAACCGGCACCCACCACCTGGGCAACGTCGTGAATGGTGGCGCCGAGGAACACCCCGGCCATCTGCGGATTCAGCTCGAGCCAGTTGGCGATCATCGGGTAGAGAATCATGGCCAAGGTCGACAGTGCCGACACGCCAATCACCGTGAACAGCGTGGCACGCTCTTTCTGCGGATGGCTGGGAAAAGACGCCGCCAGCGCCAACGCCGCGGAGGCACCGCAAATGGCCGTAGCGCCACCGGTGAGCATGCCGAACAGACGCTGGAACCCCATGGCCTTGGCCGCCACCATCGAGACGAGGATGGTCACCACAACCGAGATCACCACCAGGGCCGCCGGTTTCCAGCCAAGCGCGGCGATCTGTTCGAGGGTGATGCGCATACCCAGCAACGCCACGCCGATGCGTAACACGGTACGTGAGGTGAACTCGATACCGGCCTTGCACTTGCCGTCGCCAGCGAGAAAATTCAGCGCCATACCGAGCAGCAGCGCGAACAACATCACCGGCGCACCATAGTGCTCGGAAAGGAAACTCGCCGCTGCGGCAACAATCAGACTGACGATAAAACCGGGGACCCGTTCTTGTACACGGCAGTGAACATAGGCCAAAGCAATGGCACTCATGATGCGGGTTCCTTGGCAGCGATGACGATGAACACCTGGCCGTCGACCACCTCGACAGGGTAGTTGCCGACCTTCACACTGTTTGAGTTGAGCAGGTAGCCGTTCGCCAGGTCGAAGCGCAGGCCGTGGGCACAGCACTGGATCACCCGCCCCTCAAGGCGGCCACCACATAGCGAGGCGCCCTGATGCGGACAGCTGTCATCGATGACGTAGAGCTGGCCGGCGACATTGAACAGCGCCAGGCTGTTGCCCTCAGGCTCGAACAGCGAACGCATGCCCGGTGTCGGGACTTTCTCGGCCGGTACTGCAATGCGCCGACTCATGCCGATTGACTCCCGGTCGCGTCCTGCTCAAGGGTCTGCTGCATCGCCCGCAACAGTACCTCGGCCGGCTGCGCACCGGACAACGCCTGGCGACGGTTGAAGATGAAATACGGCACCCCCCTGGCGCTCATCCCACCATCGTTGTAGGGGTTGCGAGCGCCCTCCAGGCAGTCGACCAGCGCCTCGCGCGGGTAGCCACAGGACTCGGCGATCGACAGCAAGGTGGCACTGTTTCCGAGGTCCTCGCCTTGATGAAAATAGGCGGCGAACAGCCGTTCCAGCAAGGCATCGCGCTGCGCCACGCTGCCCAGTTCAGCGGCACGCTCTAGCAGACGATGGGCATCGGCGGTGTTGGGCATGGTGTTGATGCCACTGAAGTCGATGCTCAAGCCGACGCTGGCTGCGGCCTGCCGGACTTGCGCCTGGCGCGCTTGCACCGCCTCGGCACTGCCCAGTCGCTGGCGGTAGAACTCGACAAAAGGCGCGCCCTGCGCCGGCAGGTGCGGCAGCAGCTGCACGCCATGCCAGGCCAGTTCCAACTCGACTTCCGGGTAGCTGGCGCGCAACTGCGTGAGTGCGCGTTCGAGTTGACGCTTGCCAATCAGGCACCAGGGGCAAATGAAGTCGAAGAACACATTGATACGCAATGTCCCCGTCACGACGACACCTCCATCGCGGCTTTGGTGGGCGCCTCTGCGACCGTCTCACCCTGCACACGGGCAATGTCGTCGAGATAGTGACAGCGGATAAAGAAGAACACCGCCGCTGCCGCGATGCTCATCAGCGGCACCAGCTGGAAGGCCCCGTGCAGGCCGATAAGGTCCGACACCTTGCCGGTGATGAAGGGCCCCGGGGCCAGGCCGAGCAAGTTATTGACCAGGGTCAGGGTGGCAAAAGCAGTGCCATGCACTTTGTAGTGGGTCAGGTTCGCGATCGTGGCAATGGTCGGGCCGTTGACGCCAGTCACCAATAGCATGGCCAGGCCGATCAGCCCCAACTGCACAGGACCGGTCGACTGAACCAACGCCAGCGACATCAGCAGGCAACTGCCCAGGCAGAACACCATGGACATCTCGATCTTGCGCAATGGAGATTGACGGCACAGGCGATCACTGAGCATGCCGCACAGAATCGCCCCGGCGCCGCAGCACAGCACCATGACGCCTGCCACAACCCCTGCCTTGCCCTCGCCCATCCCGTAATAGCGGTTAAAATAGCTCGGCATCCACACAATCATGCTGCCGGCAACGAACGTCTGCAGGCCGCTGGCGACATAAGCGGCGATCACCGAACGCGTGCCGTACAACGTGCGCAGCGGACGCTTGACCGCCGTTTTGGCATTGCTCCCGACCGTGGCGAGGCGCTGCGGGGCAATACGCGCTTCCTTGACGATGATCGGGTAAAGCGCCGCCAGCAGCAGGCCAAACAGCGCCATGCTGGCGAACGACCAACGCCAGCCCAGCTTGACCGCAATCGCCCCGCCGATGGAGATGCCCAACACCGAGCCGAACATGGCACCCGCCATGAAGGCACTGGCGAGGGTCGCACGCATGTTTTTGGGGAACACCGACACCACCACGGCGATGCCGACGCTACCGTAGGCAGCCTCGCCGACGCCCACCATGAAGCGCGCAAACAACATTTCCGGGTAGTTCTGTGCCAGGGCGCAGCCCAGGGTGGCCAGGCTCCAAAGCATGGCCATCAGCGCCAGACTCTTGACCCGGCCAAAGCGGTCGGCCAGCAGCGACAGGGGAATGGTCAGGAGGCCCACCATCAGCGCGACAATGCCGCTAAGCAGGCCGAGTTGGCCGTCGCCCAGCGTCCACTCGTTCTTGAGAATCGGGAACACGGCATTGAGTACCTGCCGTGACATGTAATCGGAAATCAACAAGCCAAAGGTCAGCACAAACACAATCCAGGCGTACCGTCGCGGAATGCCAATTGAAGTATCCATTTCATCGGCCACTGTACTGTGGTGAATCGCCATGCTGCCTCCTCGGTGTCTAGCACCCGTTTTGTTATTGTTTTTGGTCTTGCTCACGCGTTCAGGTGGGCAGGGGCAGAACGCCATTGGCTTCCTGCCCCGTCATCTGGATTACCCGCGCTGTGGTACACCCTTCTGACTCGGCTTGCGGTTCGGTGCCATGCCGTTGGCCAACAGGGTTTCTTCAACAGTCTTGTACTGCACACCGATACGGTAGATGTCGCGCGCCTCTTTACCGGTGGCGATTTCACGCCCCAGCTCGTGAGCGATACGCACCGTCTGCTTGACTTGCTCAACGGAAGAGAAGCGCTTGCCGTGTTGATCGATAATGGTGTCTTCATTACCGAGTCGTGGGTGCAAGCCCATGGCCAGGGCAATGGTGTTGAGTGGCAGGACGTTCTTGAGCAGCGACTCGGCAGTCAAGGTGCAACGATCCGGTACGCGATTGATGAAGTTCATCAGGTTCATCGGGTTCGGGCCGTCGAAACCACCGCCAATGCCGATCCAGGTCAGGTTCAAAGGGCCCTTGTAGATGCCCTTGCGCACCAGGCGCTCAAGGGTTTCGTAGGCATGAATGCCGGTCAGCTGGAAGTGCGGCTGGATATTGCTGGCTTGCAGGCGCTTGAGGTGTTCGGCGACCCAGGCAGGACCTGCCGGTACGGTCATTTCGCTATACGCGGCATTGGTCACCGGATCAAGCAGGGAGGTGCCTTCAATGCCTTGCGGGAACAGCAGCTCCGCGATATTCATCTGAATGGTGTTGATGGCGATGGTGACCTGATCCGGCTTCGGCGTCAGGTCCGCCAGCATGTGCCGGGTATCATCGGAGAGCCACAGGGCTTCTGCGCCTTCGCCTTCAGGGGCAAAGGAAATCGAGCCGCCGACCTGGATGATCATGTCTGGGACGGCTTCACGCACACCGGCGATCAACTCGTTGAACTTGGACAGGCGCTTGGAGCCTTTACCGTCCAGTTCGCGCACATGCAAGTGCAGCACCGTGGCGCCTGCTTCATAGCAGTCGACAGCCGCCTGCACGTGCTCGTCCATGGTCATCGGAATATCTTCAGGGAAGTCTCCCGGCATCCACTGTGGGGCGTAAGGGGCGACGGTAATCACCACTTTTTCCATGTTTTCCGGGTGCAGGGAATCGTCGAAAAACTGCATGCTAATCTCCTGTTTTTATTGTTGCCCGCCCGACGATCTGTACGGAGCGGGCGCTTGCACGGGTGTCGGTGAGGTTGCTCAGTAGGTCTTTTCGCCAATGATCGTGGCACGCTCCATCTTGCGATGGCAGGGTGGGTAATCCATCACGGCGTAGTGCTGGGTGCTGCGGTTGTCCCAAATGGCGATGCTGTTAGGCTTCCAGCGCCAGCGCACCTGATACTCCGGAATGTGGGCTTGGCTGGTCAGGTGACGCAGTAGCTCGGACGAGCCCTGGGTGAAGTCCTGGCCGACACGCACACGCTCGGCCGTGTGGAAGTTGGTGAAGTGAGTCGTGAAAGAGTTGACGAACAGCACCTTCTCGCCAGTCTCTGGATGAGTGCGCACCACGGGGTGCTCAGCGTCCGGGTACTGGGCCTTGAGCGCCAGGCGCCGTTCGATCGGCATCGCTGCACCGAAGGTCGCCTCGATGCTATGACGGGCACGGAGACCTTCGATCTTCGCTTTTATCTCATCCGGCAGATGCTTGTAAGCTTCCACCATGTTGGCCCACATGGTGTCACCACCGACTGGCGGGCACGCCAGGCAACGCAGCACGCTGCCCAGCGGCGGCGCCTCGCGCCAGGTGGCGTCGGTGTGCCAGGAGTTCTCGTAACGGTCGATCGGGCTGTCCGGGTTCTTGTAGACCTGGACCAAGCCCGGGTGATCTGGGTGGCTGCCGATGACCGGGTGATCCTCCAGCTCGCCGAAGCGACGGGCAAAAGCCACGTGTTCAGCGCGATTGATGTCCTGGTCGCGCAGGAACAGCACGCGATGCTTGAGTAATTGCGCGCGGATCTCGGTGAACAGGCCGGTGTCATGAATGGCATCGGCAAGGTTGACGCCAATCAGCTCTGCGCCAATGCTGCAGGTTAGTTGTTCGACTTGCATGGCGGCAGACCTCCTTAAATGACAAAGATCGATGAGCCAGTGGTCTTGCGCGACTCAAGATCACGGTGAGCCTGCACGGCGTCCTGCAAGCAGTAATGCTGGTTGATCTCGATCTTGATCTTGCCACTCCCGACCAGGCCGAACACCTCACCGGCCAGGTCAGCCTTCTCTGCCGGGTCGGCAATGTAGTCAGCCAGTGCCGGACGCGTCATGAACAGCGAGCCTTTCATTGCCAGTTGCGCTGGACTGAAGGGTGGAATCGGACCGGATGCTGTACCGACGCAGACCATCAGGCCACGACGTTTGAGAGAGTCCAGCGAGCCCTCGAACGTGCTCTTGCCAACGCTATCGAACACCAYGTTGACACCGACGCCGTCGGTCAATTCACGCACGCGCCTGGCCACATCCTCATGACTGTAATTGATCACATGATCGCAACCATGAGCACGGGCGAGTTCAGCTTTGGCCTCGCTGGACACGGTACCGATCACGTTCAGGCCCTGCAGCTTGGCCCACTGCGAAACGATCAGGCCGACACCGCCGGCGGCGGCGTGCAGCAGGATGCTGTCACCGGCCTTGAAATCATAGATGCGACGCATCAGGTACGCCGAGGTCAGCCCGCGCATGGTCATGGCCGCTGCGGTCTCGAACGAAATATCTTCCGGCAGTTTGATCAACGGCGCGGCCGGGATCAGTCGCTCGGTGCTGTAGGCGCCGAGGGTGTTGATAAAGCCGGTATAGGTGACCCGATCGCCGACCACCACATTGCTCACGCCCTCGCCCACTGCCTCCACCACACCGGCGGCTTCAACGCCGATGCCATTGGGCATCGGGATCGGGTAAGTACCATTGCGAAAATAGGTGTCGGCATAGTTGAGGCCGACCGCTACGTGGCGAAGTCGAACCTCACCAGGACCTGGGTCGCCGACCTCTACCTCTTCAAAGCGAAGAACCTCGGGACCACCGGTTTCGTAAAATCGTACGACTTGGGCCATGCTTTTTTTCTCCAATCAGCGTTCTGGGTGCACTACGGCGATGACGTTGACTGGAATGTAAGCTGCAGGCCTTTTGAGCGCGTCTCATCAGACGACACCGTCGGCACATTTCATGACAAACGGCGTCGCCCGACACCTTCCCCCTCCGCGACTTCCATACCTGCATACCTGACTCAGGCCGGGCGCTCGATAGCTGCGGCTTGATTGCCAGCCTTGTTATCGCCCAATCAGACTTTGGACTGAGTGATCAACTCGCGTTGCTGGTCGGCCAGAGTAGCCAACTCAATACGGTATACCATAATACGACACACCTCACAGCCACTTTGCTACGCGGTCGTCTGTGCGTACCAGCGGGCAGCGGACTGCTGCGCCAATCAGCTTATGAAACTGGATCGGAGCAGCGAATTGGAGGTCATCAAGGTGAAAGAGGATCGGGCAAAGTACGGCTCAACGGGCATGATCCGCAGGCTTACTTGAAGGTCGCGCTCTTCGTAGTCGTAACGCGGCGAAGCAATCGAAGGACAGGTAATGAGCAAACCGACTGGAGGCTGGCCTGACCGCCCACCTGTACGCATGCCTCATCAGAACAGGTCGTCGTTCTCATCCAGAGGTGATGATTGATGTGCGCATTCTCGTAGCCAGTTCATGAAAACCAGCAATCGCTTGGGGATAGTGCCGAGCGACGGGTGAACCAGATAGTAATCGTAGTGGCCTGAGCGGCTGAATTCAGCGAGCGGCAGAACGAGCTCGCCGCGATCAACCCGCTTCTGCACAAGCTGCTGACGGCCAATCGCAATGCCGGCGTGGTTCATGGCTGCGGTCACACATAAATCAGAGCGATCGAAGGTCAAGCTACGTTTGGGAAGTGCCGTGAGCATGTTGTGTTGCTCTGCCCAAAGCGTCCACTCGGCATCATAGGCCGCATGATCCCAGGCCAGGGAGTCATGCAAGGTTGTGCAGTTCCTTAAGTTGTCCGGGTTCTCCTCCAGGCGATGGCGTCGCGCATACTCGGGACTGCACACCGGGGCCAGCCGCTCGCGCATCAACCGATGGCTCGTCAGCCCGGGAAACTCGCCATTGGCGTAGTACAGGGCCAAGTCGATTTTACGGGTTCGAAAGTCGACATTGTCATTGCCTACCCGCAGGTCCAATGACACCAAGGGATATCGCTCGATAAAGTCCGCCAGCCTGGGAACCAGCCAGCATTGGGCAATGGAAGGCCTGACATAGAGCGCGATCGAGCCGGCAATTTCCGCCTGTGACGATTGCTCGAGTGCCTCGGACAATTCTCCCATCGCATTCTGGAGTATATCGAAGATACGTTCGCCTTCGTCCGTCAGGCTGACCTGCCGGGTCAGGCGCTGGAACAGCTTCATGGATAAGGCGGTTTCCAGCCGACTTATACGGTGGCTCACGGCGCTTGCGGTCAAACACAGCTCCTCTGCCGCACGGGCGAAGCTCAGATGACGAGCGGCAACCAAAAAGGTGTGAAGGTTCGCGAACTGGCTGCTGTTGAGCCTGGAGCTGATACGTGGAGGAAGGTTGAGCACGACAGTTTTCCCTCAAACCCAAAAGCCGCCTTGCGTTGTACGCATTTCCAGCGGGCAAACGTAACGTATGTGGCAAGACGTTCATCTTGCCACATTCGGTTTACGCTTAAATCAGCGAGAACTCTGTCGAGTCCAGACAATTCGGGACCATTCAGGCCCGATTAACCTTCGGCGAGCAATTTACGGCCCTTGGCCAGATAAGCCTCCATCTCGTCGCAAGGCACCATATTGCCGCCCGTTGCCCAAACCAGATGGGTGGCTTGCGCCATGGCCTGGCGGTCCAGGCGCGCGCGCGCCAAGTAGCCCTGCTGGTCGGCCTGGACTCTGGCGATGCCGGGCACGCCGGCGAGCGCGGATGGCTCCAGGCGCATACCTTCGCTGCGCTCCATCAGTGCCAGCAGACTGTACATTTCCTCGTCGCTGACCGTGTAGAAACCATCAAGCAAGCGCTGCATGGCCTTGCCGACAAAACCTGAAGCGCGTCCGACGGCGAGGCCGTCAGCAGCCGTCACGTTGTCAATGCCGAAGTCTTGCACGCTCACTTCGTCGTGCAGGCCGGTATAGACGCCCAGCATCATGCATGGCGAGTGTGTGGGCTCGGCGAAGATACAATGAACAGCGTCGCCGAAGGCCAGCTTCAGGCCGAAGGCCACGCCGCCAGGCGCGCCACCCACCCCACAGGGCAGATAAACAAACAATGGATGTTGCGCATCCACGGTGATGTCAGCCGCTGCCAATTGCTTTTTCAGGCGCTCGGCAGCCACCGAGTAGCCCAAGAACAAGTTGACCGAGTTTTCATCGTCCACAAAATGGCAGGCTGGATCGGACTCCGCTTGTTGGCGGCCTTGCGCAACGGCCACGCTGTAATCGGAGGAGTACTCAATAACGGTAACGCCGTGTGAGCGTAACTTGTCTTTCTTCCATTGCCGCGCATCCGCCGACATATGCACGGTCACCTGGAAACCCAATGCCGCCCCCATGATGCCGATGGACATGCCAAGGTTTCCGGTCGAGCCAACAGCTATTTTGTATTGGCCGAAAAAGGCACGCGCTTTATCGCTGTCCAGCACTGCGTAGTCGTCGTCAAGCGTCAACAGATTCGCGGCCAACGCCAGGTCTTCGGCATGCTTGAGCACTTCATAAATGCCACCGCGCGCCTTGATTGAGCCCGAAATCGGGAGATGGCTGTCCCGCTTGAGCCACAGCGCCCCTTCCAACGCCTGACCGTAGCGCTCGCCAAGCAACTGCTGCAGTTGAGGCATGGGCAGAATGTCCGATTCGATAATGCCGCCACTGCATTCCGTTTCCGGAAACGCTCGCCGCAGGTAAGAAGCAAAACGCGTCAGTCGCGCGCTGGCATCGGCGACGTCTTCGGCCGTCAACCCCACATCGCCAATCGACTCCGCGACAGGAGCCACGGCAGGGTTAAACCAAGTGGTCTCTTGCAGCGCGACCAGATCGCGAATCAAAGGATAACTGGCGTACCAGCTTTCAAGGGGTCTTCCCAAAATCATGACGCGGTCCCTTTAAATAATCAGGATGAAAATGCGGGTGAGATCAAACAAATTGCGAAAGCAGCAGGGTCAGCCCCAACGCGATCAATGAAGCCAGTACGGTGGCCGAGGTGAACTTCTTCAACGCCTCGGCTAGCGAGACACCCAGGTACTCCTTGACCACCCAGAAAGCAGAGTCCGTCACATGGGTCCAGCCAATGGCGCCGGCACCGATGGCAATGCAGATAATTTCCTTACTCACGGTTGGATGAGCGCTCAGCATCGGCATCACCATGCCGGCGGCGCTGATCATTGCCACCGTCGCTGAACCGACGGCGAAGTGCATCAACCCTGCCACCAACCACGCCAGGACGATGGGATTCATATTCAATTGCGTCAACGAGCCGGACAGCGCGTTACCCACGCCGCTGTCGACCAGGATGCCGTTAAATGCCCCACCGGCACCGATAATCAGCAGAATGCTGGCCAACGGAGGAAAGCTCTTCTGAGTGTGCGCGAGCAAGTCAGGCATTGATAAGCCGCGGCGCAAACCCAGCGCCCAGTAAGCGAACACCACAGCAATGGACAGTGCTATCAGCGGCGTCCCCAGGAACGAAACGATGCTGAAGAGCCCGGAGTCATGGGGCAGTCCGGCCGCAAAACTTTTGCCGACCATCAGCAGAAGTGGCAACAGGATGGTCAGCAGCGTCAAGCCGAGGCCTGGCAAGTCCCGGGTCGCGCTGTCATCGCAATGTTCGTCCAGAAAAGCTTCTTGAGTGTCAGGCGCTTCACTCTTGCAGACCAGTTTGATCCACAGCGGCCCGGCAATGATGGCGGTAGGCAGCGCGATAATGAGGCCATACACAATAACCTTACCGACATCGGCTCCCAGCAGCCCGGTAATGGCCATCGCGGCAGGGTGCGGGGGCAACATGCAATGAACCGCCATTAGCGACACGGCCAAGGGCACGCCCAGGTACAGAAGGTTGATCCGGGTCTCTTTGGCGACCACATAGATCAGGGGAATCAGCAGAACGAATCCAACCTCGAAGAACACAGGTATGCCCGCGATAAACCCCACAAGCATCATGGCCCATGAGGCACGCTCTTTACCCAGGGCGCTCAATAGCGTCTGGGCAATGCGCTCCGCGCCACCGGATTCTTCAAGCATCTTGCCGAGTATGCCGCCAAGGCCAATGATCGTGGCCAGGAACCCGAGTGTTCCACCGACACCTTTTTCATATGAAGAGGCAATTTGCGCCAGTGGCATGCCTGAACCGATGCCCACCACAAAGCTCGCTGCGGTCAAGGCCAGGAATGCGTGGACACGAACTTTGACGATTAGAAAAACGATCAGAATGATGGCGGAAAACAACACCAGCAATAGAGTGGGACCACTGTGCATACAATCTCCTGAAAGAGCTTTTATTGTTGAAATAAGTGATCGGGGTCACTCAGCTTTTCGGCATTAGAGAGCGCAACACAGGGACCTGACAAAGGATGGATTTTCAAGGGATGGATGACATGAGGTCATCTATGGTGAGTGTATGGCGTGAGGTGATAAAAGTTCGAGCCTGCGGTCCCATCACGCATCAAGCCAAACCTTACGATCTCCGAAAGTAGGCAATGCTTTTGAAATCGGGAGCCAAACGCCCCGTCAGCCACATCAACTCGAGCTTGCGGCTGGACTGAATTCGATTGAGATAGCCGTAGATATAGAACTTCAGCAAGACTGCTGTGTGATAGGCCGGATGACCTGTTGCAGCGGTTCGACGCCCTCAAACCCAAGTGCCCCCATGCCGAATTTATCGACGAAAATGTCGACCCCTCGCACTGGATTTTCCTCGACTACGTAATCGTCCAAGCACTCTGGCAGAAGCATGATTTGCGTCCGAGCCACACCTTCAATAAATCGCTTCATGATCGTCCCCGCCACGATCTCGACGATCAGAAGGTTAGACAGTCACAGGCACTTTCACACAGTCTGGACCCAAAGCTGACGGTCCGCATCGGCAGAAATTGGCCGTTCTCAACCCATCATGGTTACAACGCGTGCTGGTCAAACCCGATGCAATCGGGCGTTCAGAACGAATGCAAATGAATGGTCAGGTCGAATTAAAACGGGTGGACAAGTGTGCCGAACATACTACTTGCGGCGAATCTGGCAGGTATCGGGCTTGTGGTCTTGAATCCATGGATCGCACCCAGGCCCATCGACAGAGAAACCCCCATGTTTGTTGAACATCTGGACGTACTGATCATCGGCGCCGGCCTGTCCGGCGTCGGTGCTGCCTATCACTTGATGCAGCAGTGCCCCGGCAAGAGCTTCGCCGTCCTCGAAGGGCGTTCCGCCCTCGGCGGCACCTGGGACCTGTTCCGCTACCCGGGCATCCGCTCCGACTCGGACATGTACACCCTCGGCTACAACTTCAAGCCTTGGAGCGACCCGCAGGCCATCGCCGACGGCCCGTCGATCCTCAGCTATATCGAGCAAACGGCGCGGGAAAACGGCATCGACCGCAAAATCCGTTACCAGCACAAAGTGCTCAAGGCCGACTGGTGCACCGACAGCGCGACCTGGACCCTGGAAGTGCAGCGCGGCGACGAGCCAGAGCCGCTGCGGCTCAGCTGCCAGCACCTGCTGATGTGTACCGGCTACTACCGCTACGAAGCCGGCTACACCCCCGAATTCCCCGGCCGCGAACAGTTCAAGGGCAAACTGATCCATCCCCAGCTGTGGCCCGAGAATTTCGATTACACCGGCAAAAAAGTGGTGGTGATCGGCAGCGGCGCCACCGCCGTCACCTTGGTGCCGGCGATGACCGACAAGGCCAGGCACGTCACCATGTTGCAACGCTCGCCCTCCTACGTGATCAACCTACCCAAGGAAGACGTGGTCTCCAACGTCCTGCGGCGCTTCCTGCCGGAAAAATGGGTTTACCGCTTGGCGCGCGGGCGCAACGTGGCCCTGCAGATGGTCTTTTTCTACCTCTCCAAAGCCTTCCCCGACCAGGTACGCAAGGCGCTGCTGGACAAGGCCCGGCGCCAACTCGGCCAGGGTTTCGACATGCGCCATTTCAGCCCGAGCTATAAACCGTGGGACGAACGCGTCTGCGCGGTGCCCGACGGCGACCTGTTCAAGGTACTGCGCCAAGGCAAGGCTTCGGTGGTTACCGACCATATTGACACCTTTACCGAAACCGGCATCCGCTTGAAGTCCGGCCAAATGCTCGAAGCCGACGTCATCATCACTGCCACCGGCCTGGACTTGGTGTTGTTCGGTGGTATGCAAGTGGCGGTGGACGGCAAACCCTTCGACGCCGCGCAGAGCATGGGCTACCGCGGCATCATGCTGCGCGACCTGCCCAACGCCGCAGTGGTGCTCGGCTACACCAACGCCAGCTGGACGCTCAAGGCCGACCTCTCCAGCGAATACTTCTGCCGCCTGATCAACCACATGGACGCCATCAGCATGCGCCAGTGCACGCCGTGCAACACCACCGGCGAGGTCAAGACAGCCCCCTTCCTCAACCTGAACTCCGGCTACATCCAGCGCGTAGCGGACAAGCTGCCCAGCCAGGGCGACCGCGCACCGTGGAAGCTGTACCAGAACTACGCCCTCGACCTCGTCCTGTTGCGCTTCGGCAAAGTCGAGGATGGCTACCTGGTGTTTTCCTCGCCGAAAGGACAGCCATAACCGCGAGCTGCGCTGATGGTTCCCACGCTCCGCGTGGTAACCCAACCGTTCTACGGCTACTACCCCATGGCTGCCTCAGGCGGCAGTTCTGCGACGGTATCTGCATTTTCACCTACTGAGCTGCCATTGACTGAATCCGAACGCGCCGATCATGCGTTGGTGCGCGAGACCCGCGAGAGTAGCTTGGCGAACTACGCAGGCAGTCCATCCGAGCTAGGACATGGTCCAGCCCGGTCGGTGTCACCAGTGACACGCAAACCTACGGTTTCAGAGTGACTGCGCCAACAGCGAGCCCGTCGCGAACTATCGTGAAAAGGCCGTCTCGCGAGACGGCCTAGTTTCTCAGGATCGGAACAACCCGACCTATTCGCCACGATGGCTTTCCATGTCGGCAATGACCTGTGCAGATACGTCGAACACGAGGTGGTGGTTGTCGAACAGATCGTCCTGATCCGATACGAGGTCGACGGCGATATGCCCGCTGTTGAACATCAGCAATAGTTGACCGCCGTCCGGCAGCGGGATGATACGAATAGCTTCGGCTTCACCTGTGGTAGAGATGATGGCTTTGGCGATAAGCAGACGGGTGTGTGAATCAATCGAAAGGGTAGGCATGGTAGCTACTCCGCTTTAGCGAGTATTTCTCAAGCGCCCCCGCAAGTAGGATTAAATCGGCGCACCTTTGAGTGTAGCCCATGCGCACAGACTGCCTAGAGGGATCAGGATCGGCGACCGGCAGAGAACGACCCAATATAGACGGTGGCGACAGGCAGAAATCGGCCAGAAGGAGACATTCGTTTGCGTCGGGATGCCCCCTATCCAGTCGTCAGGCATTAAGCACTGTTGAGATGGTCGCGTATGAACACGATGAACCGCTGGGTCTTCGCAGGAAGCAGCCGTGTTTCGGTCAGTGCGTAGACCGAGATGCGAGTGCGACTACGACGAGATGTGCCACATCCTCGAAGGCACCGTGCGCCTGACCGATGCGGACGGCGTGGCGAAGACCTTCGGACCGGGGGATTCGTTCGTGGTGGCGGCGGGGTTCAAGGGAACCTGGGAAAACATCACGCCGGTGCGCAAGGTGTATTTCATTCTCGGATGAGTTCGGCCCGGGCGGATAACGATGACAACTTTGCCGTCGCCTACCTGGGCCTGTCCCGCCCCGGCTCCGGGTCCGTCACCCGCGGATCGGACTTGCGCCCGGCCCTGGCAAGCCGGGACGACGCGTCGTGCGAGCAACCAGGCCTGCGCCTCGCCTGGGAACGCCGGCAGCCCATACGTCAACGCAAGTTCCAAGGCTGGTTACAAGGGGTATAACTATCAGAACAACAGGCGGGTCACCCAGAATAGGCCCTCCAAAGGCAGCGCCCGGGCCAGGCGCTCCAGGCCTGATCGGCGCCTGCGGCGCGGAGCGATGTGATGAGTTCCAGAGCATGGCGATGGGCTCGCAAGAGCCTTCTTGGCTGCATCGAGCTGGCCTTGCTGGTCGCTCCACTGTGCGCCAGCGCCATGTTCAAGTGCCAAGCCAGGGACGGAGCCATCAGCTACACCAGCCAAGCCATCGCCAGCGCCCGCTGCACTCGCCTCAATGGCATGGCGGGCGCCGGTGTCGGCGCCAAGGCAATGGCCCTGCCACGGCTTGTGCGGGACGACAACTCAGGCGCGGTGCGGATTCGGGTGTTCACCTTCATCCACAAGGGTATTCGTCAATATGTGAGCCGGCGCCCCGTCGGGATCTCCGCACGGGTCGATGTCCTTGAGCTCTATTACATCAAGGGCTGCTATCTATGCATGGCGCCGAAGGATTTCAAGGTCGCCTCACTGCGCCTGGACACCCATTCCTATCGGCGGGAGATCGAAGCCGCTTCGGGTCATTATGGTGTCGACAGGGCGCTGGTCCGCGCAGTGATACATGCCGAATCGGCGTTTCGCCCCAACGCCATTTCCGAAGCCGGCGCCCAGGGGCTGATGCAGTTGATGCCCGCCACCGCCGAGCGCTTCGCCGTGGACGATCCGTTCGACGCACGACAGAACATTCGTGGCGGCGTGCGCTACCTGGCCTGGCTGCTCAAGCGCTTCAACGGCAACCAGGTGCTGGCGTTGGCAGGTTACAACGCCGGCGAAGCGTCCGTGGTCGAGTACAACGGGGTGCCTCCCTACGCCGAGACGCAATCCTACGTCACCCTCGTGCAGTCCTTGACCGAACGCTATCGCAACCATCGCTAGTACCGTAGGGCGCATAACCCGGAATAGGTAATACGCCGGCCCCTCCACGGCGGATAGCGCTGGCGCGTTATCCGCCCTGTTTTTCAACAGAATCGGCCGTTTTCTGCCGGTCGAGATCGGCAGCTATGGGTTGATCAGGGCTAATCGCAATAAGGACTGTTTGGAGTGCTCTGTAGGTGTTGCGCCTGGCACAGAGCGACCAAGGCGGACATTCACGGGGACAGCGTTCTGACCGCAGGCAACGGCCGTACTATAATTAATTTCTGTCAATGTTTGCGTGGCGAGCGCTCCAAAACGAATCAGGTATCCATAGCGTTCACCTGACAGGCGGAGGGCGGCACAGCAAATGGGATGGACAGTACGTCTGATTACGCGAGAGAGGGTTCAGCCATGAAAATTCACTCCTTCCAGCATTACTCTCATGGTCTGGAAATGGCCGTTCACGATGCATGGATTACCGCCAGGGTGAAGTCGGCCCTGGCATTTTCCGATCCGACCCTTAGCCTGCATATCAATGTCAAAACCCATGCGGGCATAGTGGGGTTAAGCGGCCGCGTCAACACTCATAGACAGTGTGAACAGGCCATTGGTCTGGCCCGTTCGGTTCATGGTGTCGCCGAAGTCGATGCCAGCGACTTGCAGACCCATGTGTTCACGCCAGGGAGTTTTCCAGAAGCGCCCAACGCCGAAGAGAGCACTGAGCGCCGGCCACAATCGTCAACAAAGATGGACGACAAATGATAATGGCAACTTTGTAGGCGCCGCGCTCCCAGTCGGGAACCGAGGGCGGAGGGAAGCTGAATGCCTGTGTGCCCAAGAGTGAGTCGCACATGGTTTCGTGGACATTTCCGACTGGCTGCTTATGGCTGATAGCTGCCCTCCATGACAGGCAGCTTTGGGTTTTTCTGCTGGTCAGTACTAGAGACTAGTTGCCAAAATCCGATAAAAATTGGCGGTTATGTCAAATACAGATCAGTTGAAAGCCCTGTAACAGTATCCATCTAATCAATGGGGGGGGACGTGCAGCTTTCGTTTTAAATGAGTAGCTTAATCGTCAGCTGCACCAGACGAAGCAGCCATCAGCCACGCAAAAACAATTACCTGTAGGAAAACTCACTAGCACAATACATATCAACGGCGTTGATTCGAATACGTGAAAGGATGTTCGAGAAGTGAAAGCGTAACTTATCTATCGTGCAGGTGCTTTTTCAAGAATGACCGGGTTCGTTCGTGGACAGGGTTTTGCAGGATCTCTTGCGGCGCCCCTTCCTCTACTACAACCCCGCCGTCCATAAAGACAATCCGGTCTGCAACTTCGCCTGCAAAGCGCATTTCATGAGTAACGATCAACATTGTCATGTGCTCCGCAGCGAGTTGCTTCATGACCAGGTTGACCTCTTCGACAAGCTCAGGGTCCAGTGCCGATGTAGCCTCATCGAACAGCATGACTTTTGGCTGCATCGCCAGTGCTCTTGCTATGGCAACGCGCTGCTTCTGTCCGCCCGACAGGCGAGAAGGATACTCATCGATTTTGTTGCCCAATCCAACTTTTGACAAATATTCCATTGCCAGTTCACGAGCTGCTTTTTTCGTAACCCCCTTAAGTTTTATCGGGCCAAGAGCAATGTTTTCACACACGGTCAAGTGCGGAAATAGATTGAAGTGTTGGAACACCATGCCCATCTGCTGACGCACAGCGTTTATGTGTTTTTCAAACGCACGACCTTTCAATGGTCGATTGACTTGCTCACCCTCTAGCCAGATCTCGCCATCGTCAAGCACTTCCAGATGGTTGATCGACCGCAGAAGCGTGCTTTTGCCAGATCCACTTGGGCCGATGATGGCGACGATTTGTCCGCGGGATACGGAAAGATCGATTCCCTTGAGTACTTCAAGTGCTCCGTAAGCCTTACGAGCGCCCTTCACCTCAACCATGAATTCCTTTCTGATCATCGTGACATCTCTACCTTGTTTTCGAGAAGATGCAGGCCGGCCTCGAGAACAAGATTGGCTGCATAATAAATAACCGCAACAGTCAGATAAAACTCAAACGGGCTATAGGTCTCGCTCACGGCAAGCTGCGCGCTGTACACCAACTCCGCAATACCGATTATGGAAACCAGAGAGGTATCCTTTAAAAGGACAATCAGATTATTTCCCAGCGGTGCAATAGTCCTGCGAAGCGCTTGCGGCACGATGATGTAACGCTGGGTCTGCCCACGGCTGAAGCCAATAGACCGGGCACCCTCAATCTGACCAGAGTCTACTGACATCACGCCGGCACGAATGACGTCGGCGTTATAGACGGCGAAATGCAGGCTAAGACCTATGATGCCTGCCACCAGCGCAGGAATATCGATCCCTACTTGCACAAGACCATAATAAATCACGTACAACTGAAGCAGGAGTGGAGTCCCCATGAGCAACCACGTAATGAAGCGCACGGGTAGAGCCAACAACTTAGGCGCATAAAGAACAATGAGTGCAAAGGCTACCCCTGCCATCAAGCTCAATACGCTGGAACTTAAAAACATTACAACCGTCCACCAAAGACCCGTCGCAAGCAGCTCTGAATAAGGTGTAACTATACTAAGATCCAGGCTTTGCATTTTAACGCTCTCACCTTGCCGCGAATCGATTATCGAGATAGTCAACAATAAACCTGACAAAGTAGACCATCACGATGTAAAGCAGCGCAGACATCATGAACATCTCAAAAGGTTTGAACGTTGAACTGATAAAGCGTTGCGCTGTATATGAAAGTTCAACAAGCGAAATCGTCGACACCAGTGCAGAACCTTTGACAAGTGCGACAGCGTTAACGCCTAGCGGCCTTATCATCAATTTTGCAGCTTGTGGCAGCGTGATAAGCCATAAGGTTTGACCACGCCCGAAGCCAATTGAACGTGCAGCTTCTTCCTGGCCGGGGTCAACGTTGATGATTGCGCCACGAATAGATTCCGCCATGTAAGCGGCGATGTTCAGGCCCAAGCCGATTACGCCTGCAGCAAATGGCTCCAACTCAAGCCCGATCTGCGGCCCACCAAAGTAGATGATGAACAGCTGAACCAGGCAGGGAGTGCCGCGGAAAACGCTTATGTAGACTCTTGCGAGGTATCGAAATATGAGAACAGTGGACAACCGCGCAGCAACCAGCACGATAGCGACCAGCAAACCAAGTAGAAGTGCGAGTACAGAGATCTGAACCGTAATCCAGGCTGCCTCCAGGAAAAATGGGAATGTGCGCTGTATGAGTGTCAGATCCATGGGAACGCTCAGAAAAGTCCGATTGGCCGGCTCGACGATCAGTCGAGCCATGCTGAATACGAATTAGCGAATATCGTTGCCAATCCACTTCATCGAGATCTTTTCGTAGGTGCCATCGGCGAGCATATCTTCAAGCGCTTTTTGCATCGTCGCCTTGAGTTCAGGGTTATTTTTGCGCAGCGCAATACCCATTCCCTCAAGAGCACCATCGCTATCCGGTGGAGTAATGATGCGAACCTTCTGCCCTGTTTCCTTGACGGCGACCAACACTGGAACACTGTCCATCACAATCGCATCGATACGTCCGGCGTCCAGATCGACAAGCATTTCGGGAAGACCTTTATACGCTCTCACCTTCAGGTTGCCGCGAGCCCTGGCCCATTTATCGTGTGCATCCCCAAGCGTTACGCCAACAGTTACATCTTTAAGATCATCCAGGCTTTTGATCGAAGAGTTGTCCTTCACTACGATCGTTCGGCCAGCGTGGTAATAAGGCCCAACAAAATCCACTGCTTTCTGGCGTTCCGGGGTAATGGTCATGGAAGCGATGATGGCGTCATATTTCTTCGCGAGAAGGCCAGCAATTATCCCGTCGAATGGCGTCGTAATGATCTTCACTTTTACCCCCATCCGCTCAGCCAGTGCCTCGCTGATGGAAGCGTCGAATCCGACAATCTGGTTCTGCTCGTTTGCAAAGCTGAAGGGCGAGTACTGACCGCTCATCGCGATACGGATCTCTTTGGAATCCTGGATCGACTTCAAATCATCAGCGTGAACAACTGAGGTGGAAAGTAGTGCCGCAGCCGCCACAGTGGAAGCGACAATCAAACCCTTGAGCTCTTTAGTTAGCATTGGATGGCACCTTCGAAGAATTATTTTTTCTTTTCCTTGGGCTATTCACCCAGACTTCACGAAGAGCTTTGCATAGCCCATTTTGGAAAGCACCAAGCAAGGTGCCAGCCTGACTGACACATTGCCGGAGTTGGCCGACACTATGTCGGGTAGCCTTGAAAAGCTCGTTCTGAAACACCGACACATGCGACAAGACTGAGCTGGTAGTTCCCGCCAAACCTCTTGTCGCACGCCCCGACTTCTACGATTTACTCGAGTGCGGCCTTAAAACTTTCGTCCAGGACCTCAAGTAGAAAATCAGCGTTTGTTTGACTGAAAATCATCGATGGGCGCATTTTCAGAACATTGTCATGTGGGCCTTCAGTACCGATCAAAACACCTCGCTCCCTGGCACCATCGGCTACTTTCCTGGCCAGCTCCGTGGCTGGAACCTTCGTTTTGCGATCCGTGACAAGTTCTATTCCAAGAAAAAGACCCAGCCCGCGCACATCGCCTATTGCATTGTATCGCTGCTGCAGCTTACGGAAGCCGTCGAGCAGATAGTTGCCAACGGTAAGTGCGTTGAGTTTCAAATTATCGCGCTCAATCACATCGAGCACGGAGAGCCCCACAGCACATGAAACCGGACTACCGGCGAAGGTATTGAAGTACTCCATGCCATTGTTGAAGCTGTCTGCAATCTCACGCGTGGTCACAACCGCCGACATGGGATGGCCATTGCCAATGGGTTTGCCCATGGATACTGCATCGGGAACGACACCCTGGGCTTCAAAAGCCCACCAGTGGCTACCTACACGACCAAAGCCGACCTGGACTTCGTCAGCCAGGCAAAGACCGCCCTCTGCACGAACCATTGCATAGACTTCTTTCAAGTAGTTTTCCGGGAAGAACAGTTGCCCGGCGACACTTGGAATGGACTCCGCCAAAAAGAACGCCGGGGATCTGCCCTGCTTGCGCATGATCTCGATCTGATCCGCCACGCTTTCAGCGTAACGCTTGCCTAGTTCTTCGAACGGCCAGTGATCCACACCACGATAGGCATCCGGGACGGCCGCCTCAAACACATGGTCTGCACGCCCTTTACCGGCTTTACGCTTGTATTTGTAAGGGCTGAGGTCAATCAGCTCCTGCGTAGTGCCGTGGTAAGCCCAATCCAGCACAATTGCATCGTTACGCCCCGTGTGATTGCGCGCCATACGGAGCATGAGGCTGTTTGCTTCACTTCCTGAACACCCGAAGGAAGCGACCGCCAAACCTTCAGGTAACGTAGCTGTAAGCCGCTCTGCATACTCCACAATATTATCGTGGAGGTAACGCGTGTTTGTGTTCAGGCGTGAAGCCTGCCGCGAAAGAGCTTGTACCACATCTGGATGGGAGTGGCCGAGATGGCACACGTTGTTGAAGCAGTCCAGATACGCTCTACCAAAGTTATCGATCAACCAGACCCCATCACCGCGAACGAACTTGATCGGATCTGAATAGGAAATCGACAAGTTTGGAAGCAACAACTCCTTACGCTTCGCAACAATCTCTGCCTTGGTGCGTCCGTCCTGGCTGTAAGTTTCCGCAGGAATCCCGGCGAGAGCCGATGCATCGGGGAAAAGGTCGGCCCATACCTCAAGATAAGCCCGTTCACCGACACCGATGAACTCGCTCGCTTTCAACTCGGTGTCTGTAGACATTTGAAAATGCACATGGGGAATCCACCCACCATTTTCCTTGTCCGCCCCCATGTATCCTACAAGCGCGCCGGCCTCCAGGCGGTCACCGGGCTTCAGGCGAGCCAGAGCTTCATGAGCCATGTGCCCCCACAGCGTCAGGAATGGCGGGCAACCTTCAGGCGAGTGCTCGAGCATGATCAAACCACCATAGCCAAGCGGCTCATGCTCGACCTCGACGCTCTGCACCACACCGGCAACAGGCGTATAGAGAGGCGTTCCAGCCGGCATGATCAAGTCGACACCAACGTGAATGATCCGACGCTGCCCTTCAATGAATCGCGATTCAAACGCCGTGTCGGTGTAGATGGTCCTTTCCTCGCCCCATGGACCGATGCCGAGCGGCACCTTGTGCTCGGCAGAAAAATCATTCCACCACTTCGTTGCCTCCGCTGGACGCTGCTCGGCTGAAGCGATAGTCATCACATGCGAAGCATCTGCGAACGGAGCAATAGCCTTGTTCATGGTTGCAGCAGATGGACACACGATATCCGCGAAGGACTTACTGTTTTCGGCAACCCAGCGGCGAACCGCGCCAGCGCCTTCGATCGCATCAAAACCACAGGCTTTGCGCAGGATCGCCGTCGCCAGTCGAGGGTTCATGCGATCCATCCTCTCGAGAAGGCGCCAGGCCGGCGCTTCGCTGATGCCAAGGTAGGGATTGTCTTGCGTTCGGTCGTATCGCGATGCCGACAAGGTGACGCTTGTGACCAGGCGCATCGCGATGAGATTGAAGAGGACGTCAAGCTCTTCCGGCTGCAGAGGATACTTCTCATGGAAACCGGCAGTGAGGGCGGCGGCCGCGCCGATTGGATCTTCCATGTCGAGAATGGAATAGGCGCAGGTAATGGCTACTTCGGCAATCAGAATCGTATGGACCGCATCGCCAAAATCGATGACGCCTGAGACTTTCTGATGGTTTTGGGAATCGACGAGGATGTTCCAGTCATTGCCGTCATTGTGAATGACCTGTGCACGCAGACGCGAAAGCTTCGGTTGAACCGTTTTTTCGAAACGCTCAATGAAGCGTTCCAGAATGGCCCTTCTGCCAGGGTCTTTCACGAAGTGCAGGCGTGATCGCGAACGTGCGGCGTGACGCAAATCCCAGTCGAGATCACGTACCGCGCCCGGATGCATGAAGCCTTGAAGTGCACGATCCATCTCACCGAACGATTGGCCAAGGCTGTGCATCAATTCGAACGTACGCTCGACCTCGGCAAGCGGCGTTCCGTGCAACCAGCTGACCAGGCGGACCGCATGGGTTTCGCCGGTGTGCGCTACTGCCGAGGCCAGATATTCACCCGCAAGGCTTTTCTTGAGAAAAGGCACGGTAAGCTCGGGACTGTTACTGGCGAGATGACTGAGAATGGCCGTCTGAAATTCGCTTTCAACTCGCGGCTCGGTCGAGTTGACGACCTTCAGAATCCATCCCGCATCGGTTCCGGTATTCAACCGGTAGTTGCGGTCGCGCTCGCCATCCAGAGGCGTGGCTGTACCAATAACGTTGAAAAGCTGCTCACTCAGTTTTTCGGCATCCCCGGTCGAGAACTGGGGGGCAGGATGGGAAAGATTTGTCATGGTAATTGTTTTCCAAGCCATTTTTTTCAGATAGCTTGGCACGCAACGCCCAGGACGGCAGTAGGTATACGGTCGGCTTCCGCCTGCATATTGCCGGAATCGACCGGCACAATTTCGGTAGCAAAATTAGGGAGTTCTGATGCGCGACCTGGACACGAAAGATCGCGAAATACTCGAAATTCTTTCTAAAGAGGCTCGAATTGCCCTGAAGGCCCTGGCAGCGAGAATCGGGCTTTCAAGAAGCGCTACCAGCGAGCGAGTCATCAACCTTGAACGCAATGGTGTGATCAGAGGCTATCGAGCTGATATCGGCGAAATCGATGCCAACGTGATTCGCGCAATCCTTCTTGTATGCCTGAAACGCACACCCGCAATCAGCTTGCTGGACCTGCTTGCCCAAAACTCGCAGGTACGACGAGTCTCCTCGGTCAGTGGCCAGCTCGATCTGGTCATTGAGGTCGAATCGCGAACTATTGATGACCTGAACCGGGTCAGAGATGCAGTAGCCAGTCACGAATCCGTTGAAGACATCACCACCGCTGTCGTTCTGCGCCGCGATATTGATCGGCAGAGTTCCTGATTTGGCTGGGGGGAGAAGACCTGAGACCGACTCCCCACCAAAGCCCCCCTCCCCTCGATTCATGAGCAATCCGGCAACAGTGTTTATCCCGCCGACCGATATTTGCGCCCCTGCCAAACGCCTAACATCGGCTCTACCCAAGTGAGTAAAGCCAAACAGGCGCAATCCACTCACGCGGGAAAAATCGTTCAAGGGATAACGCTTTAACCACGAGGTGAAGATCATGAAACTGCTGAAAGTCGCACTCTTGTTAGCGCTTGCCACCGGCGGCACCCAGGCCTTTGCAAACGACAGCCACTCGACTGCCGCCACCGGCCAAACGCCGCTTGAAACCTACACATACGGCACCAGGCTTGATATCAAGCGCGTCATCGAAGTATCGGAAGTTGCCAATGAATGCGGACCGGTCCCGGCGCGCATGACCTATGAAGATTCCCAGGGTCAACGCCGCACCATTGAGTACCAAGTAATGGGCACCGGATGCTCGAACGGTTGAACACTGTATGGACGATGGAGGGTCGACACTCCATGCGTACAGCGCCAGCCACAACGCTACACAGATGCACCGACAATTTTTTCATCAGCTGCCAGCAAACCCGGAATGGAATGCTTTAGAAATTCCACCCAGGTTTTTATTTTTGCATCCACGAACTTGCGTGACGGGTAGATGGCAAACAGGTTCAACTCCTCAAGCCGATACCCCGGCAATACCCGCACCAATGTCCCCGCCCGCAGGCCTTCGACGGCCGAAGCAATCGGTTGAATGCCAATCCCCATCCCGTTCTTGATCGCGAAGGTCATGGCGTCGGCCGTGTTGACGTGAAAGGGCGACGCCGGTGTGCTGAACGTTTCTATCCCCTGCGGACCTTCGAATACCCAGTTCTCGGCCGGCATGACCGTGTTGACGATTCGCAGGCAATCATGGCCGCCAAGATCACTTGGCGACTCGGGAGTCCCGCGTTTGCTCAGGTAGGCCGGCGAGGCGCAGAGAATGCTGTAGGTGATACCCAGCCGCTGGGCGACAAACCCGGAATCGGGCAGATCCCGCGCCAGCACGATCGACATGTCATAGCCCTCCTCCAGCAAATCCGGCAGCCGATTGGTCACGGTCAGATCAAACAGAACCGAAGGATAGGTTTCTCGGTAGCGGGCAATGGCACCGATCACGTAATGGTTGCCAATGGCCGACATGGCATGGATTTTCAGCCGGCCTGCGGGCATGACCTGGGCCGTGCCCGCCTCCTCGTCAGCCTCGCGTATGTCCTGCAGAATCCGCTCGCAGCGCTGCAAATAGCGCACACCGGCTTCGGTCAGTGCCAGGCGCCGAGTGGTGCGGTTGATCAGCCGCGTTTGCAACCGGGCCTCCAGGCTGGAAACGGCTTTTGAAACGTTGGTCGTGGTGGTGTCCAACATCGCGGCCGCGGCCGTGAAGCTGCCGCTTTGGGCGACCGCAGTGAAACAGCGCATAGTCTGGAACACATCCATCGTTTTAACCTCAAGGGATCAGCAAACAGGACGGCCCCGTGACGGGCCGCCCTGACGTCAGGCACTACTGCTTGCGCGGAATGAATCCGGGGACGCCGGTCTCAACCACCGAGTTGAAGCGTATACGGGTTGTGATGTCTTGCTGAATCTCCATCATGGCCCTGAGCGGCAAGGTCGAGATGTCGATATTTTCCCGGATATGGCTCGGCGTAGCCGAGGTGGTCAGGAACGCCACCCCGCGTTGTACCGACCAGGCCAGTGCCACCTGGGCCGGGGTTTTCTGCAGGCGCCGGGCGATGCCAGTAATCACCGGGTCCTGCAGCACATTCGGTTCCATGCCATGCCCCAGTGGCGCAAACGCCAGCACGATAATCCCGTGCTCTTTGCAGAATTCAAGCAACTCCCACTCCGGCAAATAGGGATGGGACTCGACCTGCACCACCGCGGGTTTTATCCGGGCAGCGGCGACCAACGTCTTCAGCGCCTGTAGCGTGATATCGGACACACCGATGGCCCTCGCCCGCCCCTCATCCGCCAGCCGCTCAAGCGCCCGCCACGTCTCGATCAGCGTCACGCCGTTGTCGTAGATGACATTGCCCTGCTCGTCACGCGGGTCCTGGTTGTCGCCGGGTTGAAAGGCAAACGGCGTGTGGATCAGGTAGCAGTCGATGTAGTCCACTTGCAGGCGTTGGCAACTGGCTTCGAACGCAGGCTCGACGCGCTCGGGACGATGGTTGGTGTTCCACAGTTTGGTGGTGATGAACAGATCCTCGCGGCGGATCTTGCCCGCTTCCAGCACCTCCATCAGAGCAACACCCACCTGTGCTTCGTTGCGATAACGCTCGGCACAATCGAAATGGCGGAAACCGGCGGCCAGCGCCTCCTTCACTGCTTCAGTCGTGGTACGGAGATCGCGGAACAACGTACCGAACCCAGCCGCCGGCATCTCGACCGCCCCATGATTGAGCGTGAATCGGGTCTCGCGCAGTCCGTCGTGAAAGGCTTCATAAGTCATGTGATTACTCCAGGCCGCAGCCATTATTGATACGAAGGTTTCTGCACGTCGCCCGACGCGACGCGTTGCTCAAAGGCACCGACGGCATTGCCGCCCAACGCGATAAACAGCTGCACGGTGTCGAGGTACTGCGCGGTATTCACACGGATCTGTCCCAGCAGCGCCTGCTCATAGGCACGCTCCGCTTCCAGGACCTGGAGAATGCTGTTCTCGCCTTGCGCGAAGGCCTGCTGGTTCAACTGCAAACTGGTTTCGGCCGCGCGCAATGCGTCGGTCTGGGCCAGATGTTCCTCAGCGTCATGGTTGATCGCCTGCAAGGTGTCGGCGACCTGGCCGAACGAGGTAATGACCGTCTGTTGGTAACCGGCGAGTGTCGCCTTGTAGCCGTCGACGGCAGCTTGTTGTTCAGCCTTGAGCGTGCCGCCATCGAAGAGCGGCCCAGCCAACCCGGCAGCGAAACCCCAGAGTGCCGCGCCGCCATTGCCGGAAGCCGCCTGCGCCAGGGACGCTGACAGCGTGACATGGGGATAGAGATTCGCCGTCGCCACGCCCACCGCTGCGCTGGCCATGTGCAGTTGCGCCTCGGCTTGCAGCACATCCGGCCGGTCATGGGCCATCTCCGAAGGCAGACTCACCGGCATGTTCGACGGCAGGGCAAACTCGCTCAAGTCAAAGTCGGGAGCGATCCAGTCCGCCGGCCCCTTCCCCGTCAGAATCGACAGTGCGTGGCGTGCCGCATCGCGCTGTTGAGCGAGGGGCGGCAACAAGGTGCGGTCCTGGGCGAGACGGGTCTCGGCCAGCGACACATCGATCTGCGTAGTGGAGCCATTGAGGTGGGCCATGCGCACCAGCTCAAGGTTCCTTGCGTCATTGGCCAGCAGCTTTTCTACCGCTTGTATCTGCGCGTTGGCGGAGGCCACCAGCAACGCCTGGCTGGCGACATTGCCGGTCAGGGTCAGGTACGCCGCTTCGTAGCGGTGCCTTTGCAGGTCGGTAAACGCCTGCTGTTGTTCAACCAGCCGCTTATTGCCGCCGAACACATCAAGGTCGAACCCCACCCGTGGACCAATCGCATAGAAATTTGAAATGGAGGGCTCCTTGGCGTTGTGCAGCCGTTGACGACCGGCCACGGCAGCGAAATCGACCTGCGGATACAGCGCACCCTGCGCCGCCGCCACAGAAGACGCGGCCTGGCGGATCGTGGCATCGGCGGCCACCAGATCCAGGTTGCCGTCGATGGCTCGACGAACCACGTGGTCGAGCTTCTGCGAGCGAAAGGCTGTCCACCAGTCACCACTGACCTTCTTGCCCAACTCGATGCGTGGGTTGTGACCGTCAGCAAGGCGCTGCTCGGCCTGTGGGTCATAGTGCTGCGATGCAGTCGCTTGCGGTGCTTTGTAGTCGGGGCCAACGGTGCAGGCCGTCAGCAATACCAGCAGCGACAACGCCGCGAGCTTCGTTTGCATCCGGTAGCGGTTGATGACCAGCGCATAAGATTTCATTTGGCAAACTCCACGAAAACTAATTGGCCGCAACGGGCTTGCGAAGAAACAACACCAGCGGGCTCACCACCAGCATCACCACCATCAAAATCTTGAACTGGTCGATCACGGCGATGAACGCGGCCTGGCCGGTGATCATTTCGTTGAGCCCGCCCAGCACCTGCAACGGCGCCGAAGCCAGCGAATGCGCAGCGGCGCGGTACGGCGTCAGGTCGCTGGCCAGCGCCATGTGCATCGCCTGGGTGTTGTTGAAGAAGAACAGTTGCACGATCGCCACCCCCAGCGTGCTGCCGTAGACACGGGCCAGGTTGAACAGACCAGTGCCTTCGGGGCGCAGCGTAGGGTCGAGCGTACTGAACGCGACTTTGCTCACCGCCGGCATCAGGATGCCCAGGCCCGCGCCCTGGATCGCACCGGCGACCGCCACGGGCCACTCGTCCATCAGCGGCGAATATCCGAGCATCAGCCAGTTGGCATAAACCACGATGGCGATACCCGCGGCCACGAAGAGACGGCGGTCGAAGCGCTCGGGCAGCCGCTCCATCAACAGAAAAGCACCGACCAGGCCCATACCTCGGGGAATGGTCAAGGCGCCGGTGATGTCCGGCGGGTAACCGAGAATCTCGTCCAGCATCGGCGAGGTCAGGGCCATGGTCGACAACAGCACGAAACCGAGGGCGAAAAAGATCACCGTCGACAACACGAAGTTGCGGTCCTTGAGCAGGCGCTTGTTGAGGAAATGCACCTTCGAGGTCAGCACATGCACCACGAACAGGTAGAGCCCCAGCGCACAAGCCACGGCTTCGATCCAGATTTCCGGCGCGGCGAACCAGTCCAGGCGTTCACCACGGTCGAGCAGCATTTGCAGGCTGATCATGCCGAGGGTGAAGGTGCCGAAACCGAAGAAATCGAACGCCGGAGGTTTCTCGGCTTTCTTCTCGGTCAACAACAGCGCCATCACCAGGAAGATAAACGCCGACAGTGGCACGCTGAGGTAGAACATCGGCCGCCAGCCAAAATGCTCGGCGATCCAGCCACCGATACTCGGGCCGCTGACGATGCCGAACAGCACAATGGCGGTCCAGCTCGCGCCGAACTTCGCACGCTTTTCCAGCGGCAAGGTTTCCATGGCGATCGCCATCGACAGTGGCGCCAGCACACCACTGGCGATGCCTTGAACAATGCGCGCCGCCACGAACTCCAGTGGCGTCGTCGCTGCCGTGCCAAGTAACAAGCCCAGGACGAACAACGCCAGCGCCGCCTGATACACGAGCTTCAAGCCAAAGCGCCCGGCCAGCCACTGCGCGAGCGGCATGCTGATCGCACTCGCGGCCAGGTACGAAGTGAAAATCCAGCCCGCCTGATCGTCGCTCATCGACAGGCTGCCCTGAATCAACCTGAGTGCCGAGTTCGGCAGCGGCAGGTTCGCCGACTGCATATAGGTCGCCAGCAAGGCGGCGAACCTGAGCGAGCGCGCGCCCTCCCCACCAGGGCTTACCATCGATTGGCTATTCATCAGGAGTTACCTGCGCTCAGCAATGCCTTGAGCGGGTGCCACCAGGGGCTTTGAAACCGGGTATCGATCCGCACCGTGGCGCTGGTCCCGGAGAACAGCGGCAGCGCCGGGTCCACTTCGTCGAGTTCAAGCCGTACCGGCACCCGCTGCGTGACCTTGACCCAGTTACCGGTCGCATTCTCCGGCGGCAGCAGGGCGAAATCCGACCCGGCCCCCGGGCTCATGCTGGTGACGTGGGCCTTGAACACGCGATCCGGGTAGGTATCGATGCGGATGGTGGCTTCCTGGCCCGGGCGCATGTGGGTCACGTCGGTCTCGCGAAAGTTGGCCTCGATCCAGACCTCGTGACCGGACAGCAAGGCAAAGGCCGGCGCGCCGTTGTTCACATGGTTGCCCACCTGCAAGTCATCGACCTTCGCCACGATGCCATCCTGCGGCGCATACACCGTGGTGTACGAGAGGTACAACTGCGCCTCGTCGAGCTGCGCCCTGGCCTCAAGAACCGTCGGGTGACTATCGGCGTCGATGTTCGGATTGCCGTTCAGCGCAACCACGGTGCTGGCGATCTGTTGCTCGATGGACGCGATCCGTTGCCGCGCCACTTTCACATCGGTGTCGGCCCGTTCGTAAATCGACTTCGAAACGAACTCGGTCGCGACCAGGGCCTTCTTGCGGGCAAAATCCTTTTGGTCGAAGTCGGCCGACTCTTTCGCCGATTGCAGTTCCGCCTGTTGCTGGCGATAGCTGGCCTTGAGCCCGTCAATACGCAGGCGCGCCACGCTGAGCTGCGCTTGAGCACGGTCGACGGCGATCTGGAACGGTTTCGGGTCGATCCGGAACAGCACCTGGCCCTTGTGGACCTGCTGGTTGTCCTCGACGGCAATGTCCACCACTTGCCCGGAGATCCGCGCATTGATCGACGCCTTCGCCACCCGGGCGTAAGCGTTATCGGTCGAAACATACGCCTGCCCCGACACATAGTGGGCATAGCCCAGCGCCGCGAAGAGGATGGGAACACCCACCATCAGCCAGGGGCGCAATCTCTGTTTCAGTGGTTTGTTGATACGCGAGTCAGCCGGGTTTGGGCCAGGGTGCTCGAAGGCCTGCGAAGCCGGGATATCGAACTGTTTAGTCATGATCGAGTTCACCTTTAGCCGGGTAATCGGGCCGGCATCGGCAACAAGCGCCGGCGGCCCGGAGGTCAATAAATGCTGGAAACAAGCAAGCCCGTGCGCGGTCAGGAGGATCGCTCCCACCGCGTCGGTTTCGTCGCCGCAACACTCAGTTCGCGCTCGGCTACAACAAACCCTGGATCAAGGAATTTCTGATTCCTTAATTTTGTGCGATGGTGTAAGAATATCGATCGACCGACCTTCTCACAAGGATTTTGTACGACATGGCACAAAATAAATCGACAGAGGGTAAAGGCCGCGGCCGCCCTCGGGCCTACGACCCGCAGACAGCGTTGCAGCAGGCACTCGGTGTGTTCTGGAACACCGGCTATTCCGGCGCGTCCCTGGACAGCATCGCCACCGCCGCCGGCATGAATCGGCCCAGCCTCTATGCGGCATTCGGCGACAAGCACGCGCTCTATATCAAAGCGCTGGAGCAATATTGGGAGTTTGCCGCAGCGTCCATGCACGAGGCGTTGACGGACCTGGACGTGCCGTTGGCCGAAGCCTTGCTGCGTTTCTACGAGGGGCAGTTATCGATTTACTTCTCGGGAGACGGCCAGCCCCGCGGTTGCTTCGCCATTGGCACGGCAACCACCGAAGCCGTCGAGGACCCGGAAATTCGTGAGGTGCTGTCCGACCGGTTGAGTCGGCTGGATGCTGATCTGGAAGTTCGCCTGCAAGCGGCAAAAAATGCCGGCGAGTTGAAAGGCGATGCAGACCCGGCGGCCCTTGCCGTGCTCGCCTCGTCTCTGCTGCACAGCATTTCGATACGTGCCCGCGCCGGCAAATCCCGAGCCGAGCTGACGGAGCTGACACGTCAGGCGATCAGAGTGATCTGCGGTGAGTGAAAAACTCGAAGATATCCTCGCCGGGCAGTTGGCCGTGATCTTCTGCGGCATCAATCCCGGAATGACTGCCGCCACCCAGGGGCACCATTTTGCCGGGCGCAGCAATCGCTTCTGGCGCACGCTGCATCTCGCCGGGTTTACCCCAGAGCTTGTGCAACCGGAAAACGATCGGACGATCTTGAGCTATCGATGCGGATTGACCGCGGTGGTCGAACGGCCGACGGCCAGTGCGGATCAGTTGTCCTTGCACGAGTTCAGCGCCGCCGCAGCGGCCTTCGAACAGAAAATCGCACGCCATGCGCCGCGTTTCGTGGCGTTTCTGGGTAAGGCGGCGTATTGCGCGCTGTCCGGTCAGCGCGACATTGCCTGGGGTCTTCAAGCGAAAACCTTCGGCAATGCTTCGGTCTGGATCCTGCCCAACCCCAGCGGGAGAAATCGTGGGTTCAGCCTTGAGCAACTGGTAACGGCGTACCGTGAACTGCGGTTGGCGGTCGACGGGAATCGGTCGGAGTGATCACGCTGGAGGAATCGTCGCGAGCACACCGATCAGGATGGTCAACAGCAGAAAACCGCCGAGAAAAATCGTCATCTTGGCCATCGGGCCTCCCACACTATGAATTGGCGGTACAGGGGCGTCGTGCGCTGCCGTACCGAAGATTTATTGTGGGCTGGCGGCTGTATCCGTTACAGAGGCAGATTGCGCTGAAAAATACGGATCAGATCCGCTCTCAGGCTGTGCGTTCGGGCGTTTTGCAGAAAGGAGTTTGCGCGCGATGTCCACAAAAGGCGTGACGATCAAACCGTGCAGCGTCAGGTAACGCTCGTGATCCTGTTCCCCGGTGCCGAAATGAATGACCTCGGGTGTGGTCCGGGTGACGTACAGCGTGCCGAACATCCAGTCCCACAGTGACAGATTGATGCCGAAGTTCTTGTTGAAGTGTCGCGGCGCATCGCTGTGATGAATCTGGTGTTGCGCCGGGCTGCTCAGAACCCGCTCAAGCAGCGGCCCGAAGGAAAACCAGACATGGCTGTGACGCAGGTTGGCCGCCAGGCTATTGAAGATGAACACCATGTAGGTCACGCCAAACAGCGTATAGCGGCTGATCTCCCCGCTGCAGGCGTACCAGAAGACACCGGCAAACGCGCCGACGCAGATGATGTCCGTGAGCTTTTCGACCACTTCTTCCAGAAAGTGCACCCGGCTGGCCGTCGCCGGCACCAGCACGGGCGCCGAATGATGGACTTTGTGAAAGGCCCACAGATACCGCGAATGAAAAGCGCGATGACCCCAGTAATGGCTGAAATCCTTGACCAGAAATACGCCCAGCCCATAGAGCAGGGTCAGCGCTAGGTGCTCCTCCACTTGCGTACGCGCGCCCCACAGGTGGGTGAAGAACGCGATGTAGTCCGCTGAACGCAAGACATACGGATCGACCAGGCCGACGATGGGCAGCACCAGGGCAACCTTGAGGATGGCGAGTACGAAGTAATAGCGGTAGTCGAGCAATGCCGAGCGATGCAGGTAAACCCGACGGCCGCCGATGAACTGTCCGAACGAGCGTGCGTCGGTCAAGCCCCGGGATTTGCGCCAGCGGAACAGGCAATAAGCGACGCCGTAAGACATGCAGAGAAAGGATAGACCGAGTCTGCCGTTGAAGTCGAAAATGCCCAGGAACTGCCGGGTGACCGGCTCGATCACCCACTGGGATAAATAAAGATGGATAGCGGCAAGAACATCCATACCAGGCTGCCCGACGTAAATGGAAGGGCAATAGTAAATGAGAATGAGTCTTTAGTGTGTTGAATTATGCCCAGTTGTCAGCCACCGAGCGCAATGATTGCCAGGATCAGCACAGCCCCCGTGGCGGCCATGATCACCCCACCCTGCCATTGCGTGGCGCCAGCGTATCTGGCGAGCATCCAGCCGGCGATGAACAGCACCACGAGGCCGATCAGGTTGGACAGGCGGATGGCGAGTGCCGTCTGATCGAGCAGTATGAACGGCACCACCAGCGGAAATGTCGAGCACACGACCAACAGGAAAACACCGAGAGCCCCCTTGAAGTCGTTCCAGCCCAGGCCTGCCCTGGTCGGCAAGGGGGGCTGCTCGAGCAGACGACAGCGCAACAACTCCAGGCCCTCGCTGCCGGCCGCCGTCGCGAACTGCAACGGCAACACTTGCGCAACGAGCGCCTGACCGGCTGCGGCGTCCGTGCCATTGCGCAGGTCGAGGTACAGCTTGATCCTGCGCGTGCGCTCGACCAGTGCGCGCAACAGGTACATGACCGCATCGGCCAGTCCCCAGGCGAGATTGCAACCGAGTGCGGCGATCATCATCGTGCGTTCGGCGGCCTGGTCTGCCGTGGCCACGCTGATGGTGCCGGTGAACGTCATGGCCATCAGCAGGCCGAAGATCACCTCGGTAATGCGCTCGACCGGGTCAAGTACAGGCACCCTTTCGAATTGACTATTGCTTGGCATGATTTCACCTCGTCGGGGTGTACTTGCACGATACCGGTCGACGCTTCGGCCAGGCACCGGTTGCTCAAACTGGATATCCGCGTCCCCGTCAAGTGTAGATTGAACGGCTACACTCATGCGCACACGTCACCTGTTTCAAGAGGAGTGATTCATGCTTGATTACTTCGCGCTGGGCCTGCTGATCTTTGTCGGGCTCATCTTGTTCTACGGGGTCATCCTGCTCCACGACATCCCCTATGAAATTGCCGTCCACCGCAACCACCCCCACCAGGATGCGATCCACGCCACCGGCTGGGTCAGCCTGTTCACCCTGCATGCGCTGTGGCCGTTCCTGTGGATTTGGGCGATGGCCTATCGAGAGGACCGGGGCTGGGGTTTCAGTGACGGTCATTCAGCAAAAAGTCATGTGGTTCACCTCGAACAACAGGTCGCCGAACTGCAAGGCCGGATAGAGCGCCTCGAGGCGGCGACGGGCACTGCACAAAGCAGGCTGCCAACGGACAATCTCGGCGAGGGCCTCTGAGCCATGGATCTTTTACTCATTCTGACGTATGCGGCACTCTGCGTAGCCATCTTCAAGATCTTCCGCATCCCCCTGAACAAATGGACGGTGCCCACGGCGGTGCTGGGCGGGATCGTGATCATCGGCGCGCTGATTTTCACGATGAACTACAACCACCCTTACTCCGAGGTGGCGCGTTCCTATTTCGTATCGGTTCCGGTGATACCCGTGGTCAGCGGCCAGGTGATCGACGTGCCGGTGAAGACCAACCAGCCCCTGGAAAAAGGCGATGTGCTGTTTCGCATCGATCCCGCGCCGTTCGAATACCGGGTGAAATCCCTCAAGGCACAACTGGTTGCCGCCCAGGCTGATCGAGCCCGGATCACCGAGCTGATCAAGCGTAATTTCGGCACCCAACGGGAACTGGATGCGATGGTCGCTCGCAGTGATGACCTGAAGGCACAACTGGACAGTGCGCAGTACGAACTCGACAACACCACGGTCCGTGCGCCGAGCAAAGGCTTCGTCACCCACGTTTCGTTGCGTCCGGGCATGATGGCGACCAAGTTGCCACTGCGCCCTTCGATGGTCTTCATTCCCGCCGAAGGGCATTACTTCGCGGCGTGGATGCGGCAGAACAGCCTGTTGCGCCTGACCGAGGGCGACGAGGCCGAAGTTGCATTTGACGGCATTCCCGGGAAGGTTTTCGAAGGCAAGGTCAAAACCGTCGTTTCGGTCATCGCCGAAGGCCAGATTCAACCTTCGGGCACGCTGATCGGCTTCACCGGTTCACCACCGGCCGGCCGGGTTCCGGTGATCATTGAAATCACCGATCCCGACTATGCCCAGTACGCCGACCAGATGCCGGGCGGGGCCTACGGCCAGGCGGCGTTGTACAGCCAGCATTTCCATCACATCGCGATGATGCGCAAGATCCTTCTGCGCATGGCGGCATGGATGAACTACATCTTTCCGTTCCACTAACCCGGCAGCACCGGCAACTGGCTCAATCCTTGAATTGGGTCAGTTGCCGGTACAGCTAACCGGCCTGATCGCGATAGAACACGTCATCGGCGTACGGATACCACCAGTCCTGAATCTTCGGCTGGTGGTCGATGATGACCATTTTCGAGCGGCGGAACGCTTCCAGCCCCTGACGCCCGAGTTCACGCCCCAGGCCCGACATTTTCCAGCCACCGAACGGCAGCGCATCGTTGTCGATCAGCGGATTGTTGACCCAGACCATCCCCGCCTCCAGACGCTCGGCGGCCTCCATGGCTTCGGCCAGGTCCGTGGAAAACAGCGAGGCACCCAAGCCGAACGGCGAGTCGTTGGCCAACCGCACCGCCTCATCGAAATCGCTGACCCGGCAGATCGCCGCCACCGGGCCGAAGCACTCTTCCTGAACAATCGCCATGTCGCTGGTCACGCCGGTGAGGATGGTCGGCTCATAGAACCAGCCGACGCTGTGCTCGGGTGGTATCCGCCCGCCACACAGCACTTTCGCGCCCTTGGCCACGGCGTCATCGACCAGGCGCATGACTTTATTACGCGCGGCTTCGCTGACCATCGGCCCGATCTCCGAGCGTTCCAGGCCATGGCCGATACGCAAGGCACGGGTACGCTCGGCGAACCTGGCGACAAATTCGTCATGGATCTCGTCAACGACATAGAAGCGCTCCGCCGAAGTGCAGATTTGCCCGCTCAAGTGGAACGCCGCCGTCACCGCTCCCGCCGCTGCCACTTCCAGCGGTGCATGCCTGGAGATGATCAGAGGATCGCTGCCACCGGCCTCGATTACGCAAGGTTTCATCCGTTCGGCGCAGGCCACGGCCACCGCCTTGCCTGCCGCCACACTGCCGGTGAAGGCCACCGCGTGGGTCTGCGCCGACTGCACCAGCAATTGCGCGGTGAGCGCATCACCCGGCACACAAGACACCAGCCCGGGCAGCAACGCGGTGAAATGCTCCATGAACTTGAGGGTGCACAGCGTCGTGGCTTCCGCCGGCTTGATGATGCAGGCATTGCCCGCCGCCAGCGACGCGGCGACCGTCCAGCACATCAGCAGGATCGGAAAGTTGAACGGCATGATGTGCACGCTGACGCCATACGGCTCGTAACGCACATGCTGGAACGAGCCGATCTGCGTAGTGCCGGCGACCTTGCCGGCATCGTCCCGGGCCATTTCCGCGTAATAGCGAAAGATCGGCGCGCAGTTGGCCAGCTCGCCCATGGCTTCGGGAAACGGCTTGCCCATTTCCAGGGTCATCAGGCGTGCGACTTCTCGGTTGCAGGCCACGTTCTGTTCGATGGCGTTGGCCAGTTGATGCAGGCGCGCGGCGCGGCTTTTCGCATCCACTACGCGCCATTGTTTTTGCGCGGCGGTGGCGGCATCGATGGCGGCCTGCACTTCGGCTTCGCCACACACGCCGACTTGTCCGACCGCTTGCAGCGTCGCCGGGTCGAGTACTTCGCGCACACGACCATCGGTAAGCGGCAGGAACTCAGGGTTGATGAAACGCAATGCGGTGTCAGGGTTGAACGTGGCCATGGGATGATCCTTGAACCAATCGATAAGGGGTTTCGCGCAACGTCGCCAGGGTCTCGACGGGCAGTTCATCACGCCAGCCCGGCACGTGCCGGTCGAGCCACTGGCGCAGCGGCGCAAAGGCCTCGGCGTCCAGGGCGCGGACAAACAAACCCAGGGTGCGCGGCAGATGCGCCAGGTAACCGTGCTTGCCGTCACGACCGGCCAGGCGCACGAAAATCCCCAGCACCTTGGCGTGACGCTGGGCGGCCAGGCGCCGGTAATCTTCGAGAAAACCCGGCGCATCCAGCTCCGGGCGCTGCAACAAGTAATGCCTGATCAGTGCTGCCCGCAGCGCTTCGGGCACATCGCGCCGGGCATCTTCGAGAAGCGACATCAGGTCATAGGCCGCCGCCCCGACCAGGGCGTCCTGGAAATCCAGCAAGCCGCAGGCGGCGACACCTTCACGGCCTTGCAGCAGCATCAGGTTGTCGACGTGAAAGTCGCGCAGCACCAGGGCTTCGCGGCGTTTTGCGACATCGCGACAAGTGTCGGCGAACAACGCCAGATACTCATCGCGCAGGTCTTGCGCCGCGTCCTTGCCGATCAGCAGCGGCACGTACCAGTCAATGAACAGCGCGTACTCGTCCGCCAGTCGCTGCCCGTCGTAAGGCGCCAGTTCCGTGGCTGGCGTTGCGCGATGCAAGGCCACCAGCGTATCGACCGCGAGGTGATACAACGCCGACTCCGAATGCCCGGCCAGCAGCAGCCGGGTGTAGGTGTCGTGACCGAAATCCTCGATCAACGCCAGCCCCACCGCCTCGTCCACCGCCAGCAAGGCCGGTGCGGACAGGCCCAGCCCCTGCAACTGCCGGGCGATCCGCACGAACGGGCCGATGGGTTCGCTATGGGGCGGCGAATCCATCAGCAACAGGCCCGCGCCGTCCAGGCGGAAATAACGCCGGGTCGAAGCATCCGCCGGCAAGGCAACCAGCAAGGCCCCGGCGTAACCGGCGCGGGCCAGAAAGGCGGCGCGCTGGTCTTCACGGGTTGGCAATGACGCCAATGCATCTGTCATGGCAGTCACCGGATCATGTAGACCTTTTTGATGGTCTCGTGGACGGTACACACACCCTTCCAGTCCTTGCCAAAGAACGCGGCGGTGTCAGGCTTGATCTCGATCACTTCGCCGGATTCATGGACGTAGGTGCATCGGCCCTCGAGAAAGTGACAGAACTCGTCGCTGGTGACATGGCAAAACCATTTGCCCGGGGTGCAGATCCAGATACCGCATTCGGACTGGCCTTCCGGGCCTTTGTGCAGCACCACGCCGGAAACACGGGACTCGCCTTCGAGCATGGTCGGGATCACGCCCCAATCCTTGACGTCGGTGATGCTCAGCGGGTCGTACAGAAACGGGGTCGTCATGTGTTGCTCTCCAAAAAATCAGTTCAAAAGGACTATCAATAAACCTGTGGCGAGGGAGCTTGCTCCCTCGCCACAGGTCCGGTTTCAGGTTCAAGCCAGCATGTACACGTTGCGCAGGGTTTCCCGGACGTGGCATTCGCCGGTCCAGCCAGCCGGGAACAGCACCAGGGTGTTGGGGCGCACTTCGATCACTTCACCGTTGTCGTTACGGTAAGTGGCGTGCCCCGCGATGAAATGGCACAGCTCGTCCCGGGGAATCGACAGCCGCCAGCGACCGGGGGTGCACACCCACAATCCGGTTTCCGGGCTGTTGTTCGGGCCCTTGAACAGCAAGCGGCCGCTGGAATGCGAGACGCCTTCGATGGCATCGCTCTGCACGCCCCAGTCCACCAGGTCGGTGCGGCTGCTGACGGCTTCTAGGTACGGCGTGATACCCGCCGTGGTGGATGAATCAGGCATCGTTAAGCACCTTGTCGAGAATCGCGGCCGCGTCTTGCGGCCCCTTGCGGGATTGCATCTGCGCGCTGGTGCGCTGCAGGCGTTGGCGCATCGCCTCGTCGTTGAGGCACGCGTGGAGTTTTTCCGCGAGCTGTTCTTCGCTCCATTCGTAGCGATCGAGCTTGAAGCCGTGGCCGCTTTCTTCAGCGCGCATGGCGTTGTCGTGGCCGTCCCAGACGTAGGACATGACGATCGCCGGTTTGCCGAAGAACAGGCACTCGGTGAAGCTGTTGTTGCCGCCGTGGTGGATCACCGCGTCGACCTGGGCAATCACCGAGGGCTGCGGGAACCAGTTGGAAATCTGCACGTTGTCCGGCAGGTCCGGGTATTCGTCGAGGTGTTCGCCGACGTTGAACAGCGCCCGATAAGGCAGCTTGCCCACCGCCTCGATGAGGCGTTTGAGCAGCTCGACATCGCCGGAACCGAGGCTGCCGAAACTGGCGTACAGCAGCGGCTTGTCGTTGTGGGCGCGGAACGGCGGAATCTCGTACGGCGTGTCGTGGCGCACGCAACCTTGCAGGTAATGGAAACGCTCGGCCGGCAATGGATGACGCCGGTCGAACTTGACCGCATCCGGGTACAACAACAGGTTCATGAACGGCGAGGCTTCAAAGAATGTGCCCAGCGGATAGGGCTCCTCACCATGGGCTTGCAGGAACTGGTTGAAGTCGTCGTGGATCGGCCCGACCACTTCCTCGAAACGCTGGCGAAACTGTGCGTGGCCCGCCTTGTCGTCGATGCTCATGCCCGACAGATGCGGCGGGATATCCGGGTCTTCGATCTCGTTTTCCGAGCAGGAAATGATCCGCACCCACGGCTTGCCGTATTGCTTGATCGCCGGGAACAGGATCACGTTGTCAACGCAGATCAGGTCGGGCTTGACCTTGTCCAGCACCGCCGGCAGGTCCTTTTGCGCCCACTTGGCGGTTTCGACAATGGCGGCCCAGCATTCCTTGACGTAGTTGTCGATCTGCTCCAGCGGCGACTTGCGGAAGTTCGGAATGTGGCCGTTGATGAAATCCACCCAGTAGCGGGCCATCTCTTCGGCCGGCATCGGCGCCGACATGTTGACCATGTGCTCTTCAAAACCATAACCGGCATACACACCGCTCATGCCCGGGTCGGTGAGGAACACCGCTTTATGCCCCAGGGCTTCACAGGCCTGGGCGATACCGACTGAGTTCAGCGCCGGGCCATAAGCGGCTTCCGGAAAGAATGCGATCACTTTCTGTTTCATCGAGTGCTGCTCCTGCCTGGTCTTTTTATTGTTCAGCGTGTCAATACGCGGGCATGCCGGGCTTGCCAGCCCAGCCGGATGGTCGTGTCGATTGCGAAATGGGCGAATTCAAACTGTGAGGACGGCACGCGGACGATCAGCGGTTTGTCGCTGAGGAGTGTCTGCACATGCAGGTTGGTGTCGAGGCCGTGGTAGGCGACTTCGACGATTTTTCCGCTGACCTGATTGGGGCAATCGCTGCCCTGCTCCGTCAGCACTTGCAGGCGTTCGGGGCGAACCACCACGGCGACGGCTTGGCCGGTCACCAGCGGCGCGTCAGTTTCAACGTTCAACTCCTGGCCGTTGACCCGCACCGAGCGCTGGCCCGAGCGCACGCCTTCGAGCAGGTTGCTGACGCCGATGAAGTTGGCCACGAAACGGCTGTTGGGGTTTTCGTAGAGTTCGGACGGGCTGCCGCACTGGCAGACCTTGCCGCCATCGAGCACCGCCATGCGGTCGGACATCACCAGGGCTTCTTCCTGGTCGTGGGTGACGATGATGAACGTGATGCCGCTCTCGTGTTGCAGGCGCTTGAGTTCCAGCTGCATCTTTTCCCGGAGCTTCTTGTCGAGGGCGCCCAAGGGCTCGTCGAGCAACAATACCCGCGGACGTTTGACCAGTGCCCGGGCCAATGCCACCCGCTGACGCTGGCCGCCGGAAAGCTGATCGGGCTTGCGCTCGGCCAGCTCGCCGAGTTGCGCGGTGCTCAGCACTTCATCGACCCGACGGCGGATTTCGCTTTCCGGCAGGCGCTCCATTTCCAGGCCGTAGGCAATGTTCTTGCGCACAGTCATGTTGGGAAACAGCGCGTAGGACTGGAACATCAGGTTCAGCGGACGCTTGTTGGCCGGCAGCGGCGAGATGTCATGGCCGTCCAGGTAGATACAGCCACCGCTGGGAGTCTCGAATCCGGCGAGCATGCGCAGCAGCGTGGTCTTGCCGCAGCCGGACGGCCCCAGCAGCGCGAAGAACTCGTTTTCGCGGATGCTCAGCGACACCTCGTTGACCGCCAGACTGTTGCCATAAGACTTGCTGACCTTATCCAGGATCAGTACCGCAGATGAATTATTCATGGGTGCGAGGAGCCTTGTTGAGACGCTGCGAAGCCAGTAGCGCGGTGATGCTGACCAGCATCACCAGCGTCGCCAGAGCGTTGATTTCCGGGGTGACGCCGAAGCGGATCATGGCGTAGATCTGCATGGGCAAGGTGGTGGAAGCCTGGCCGGAACCTGAGTTGAAAAAGGCGATGATGAATTCGTCCACCGACAGGGTGAACGAGAGCAAACCGCCCGCCAGCACACCGGGAAAAATCACCGGCAACAGCACCCGGCGCAAGGTGGTGAACCAGCTCGCTCCGAGGTCGATCGAGGCTTCGAGAATCGAATAGTCAAAGTGCTTGAGCCGGGTGCGCACCACGGCGCAGACGAAGGCGATGTTGAACACCGCGTGGCTGATGATGATCGAGTGCAGCCCCAGACCGACCTTGAGCAGGTTGAAAAAACTCAACAGCGCAATCGCCAGCACGATGTCGGGAATGATCATCGGCGCCATCAGCAAGGTATCGACCACCTGGCCCTTGTGGTTGTCCTTGCGGCGCAACTCGATGCCCAGCGCCAGGAACGTGCCGAGTACGCAGGCAATGAAGGTTGCCGACAAGGCAACGATCAGGGTGTTGAGCGCCGCCGACAGAATCGCCGTGTTGTGCGCCAGTGCCGCATACCACTTCAGCGATACGCCGCCCCAGGCGGTGGGCAAGCCGGATTTGTTGAACGACAACAGGATCAACACCAGGATCGGTATATAAAGGAAGGCGTACACCAGCCCCAGGTGTGAACCCAGCACGGTGCCGCTGACAGAACGAGACTGACTCATGAGCGCGCCCCTTCTGCACGACGGGCCACCAGTGCCTGGATGAACAACAGGATCAACATGATCGCGATCAGGAAGAAGCTCAGCGCCGCACCGAACGGCCAGTCCCGCGCCGTGAGGAACTGCGAATAGATCAGGTTGCCGACCATCTGCACCTGCTTGCCGCCCAGCAGGTCGGCAGTGATGAAGTTGCCGATGCTCAGCACGAAGACAAACACCGCGCCCGCCGCGATACCCGGCACGCTCAGCGGCAGGATGATCCTGCGGAAGGTCATCCAGCCCGAGGCACCGAGGTCCTTCGAGGCGTCCCACAGTTCGTTGTTGATCCGCGACAGCGACGAGAAAATCGCCAGGATCACAAAGGGGATGTAGTTGTAGACCAGCCCCAGCACCACGGACGACTCGGTGTACAGCAGGCTGATGGGTTCACCGCTGTAGCCGAACGCTTGCAGCATGCGGTTGATCAGGCCTTCGCGATTGAGCAGGACGATCCAGGCGTAAGTACGGATCAGGTAATTGCTCCAGAACGGCAGCATCACCAGAAACAGATACACCGCCTGACGCCGCCGTGGCGCGCGGGCAATCGCATAGGCCGCCGGGTAGCCGATCAACACCGCAAACACCGTGGCCAGCCCGGCGATTTTCGCCGACTTGAGCAGGATGCCCAGGTACAGCGGATCAAACGCGCGCTGGTAGTTTTCCCAGGTGAACAACCAGTCGATGCCGCCATACGCGCCGCGTTCGACGAAGCTGTAGACCAGCACCAGCAGGCACGGAATCACCAGAAACATCAGCAACCAGCCGAAGCCGGGCGCAAGAAGCCAGGCCGACAGACGCCTGTCAGCATGCAAAGCACTCATTAACCCTATCCTCCCGCCTCAGGACAGAGGCGGCTTGCGAACGTGGCGAGGCATGCCGGGCATGCCTCGGATCGACGTGGCGTTAGTTCTGCGCCGCCATGATTTCGGTGACGGCCCGGGTGTAGGCCTTTTGCGTGGTGCCGCCCAGGTCGCGCAATTGCTCCATTTTCAGCAGCTCGGCGGGGGCGATGGTCAGGTTGGGGTATTGCTTGAGCAGATCAGCAGACAACCCGGCCATGGCTGCCTGGTTGGGGACTTTGTAGAGGATGTTTTCAGCGACCCAGGCGTGGTTTTCCTTGGCCAGCATGAAGTTGATGAAGTTGAAGGCCTGGTCCTGGTGCTTCGAGTTCTTGAGCACCACCATGGTGTCCACCCAGAGGTCGGAACCTTCCTTGGGCACCACGAATTTGATCGCCGCGTTGGCTTGCGTGCCGTAGTTGCACCAGCCGTCCCAGGCGTGGGCCATCAGCGATTCGCCGGAGGCCAGCTTGGAATAGAAGGTGGTGTCATCGAAGGAGAGAATGCGTTTTTTGGTGGCGATCAGTTGATCGCGAACCGCGGCAATTTGCGTGGGGTCGCTGTCGTTGACCGACCAGCCCTTGGCGAGGAAACCGGCGCCGAGCATCCAGCGGTCGGTGGCGAGCATCGTCACCTTGCCCTTGAGGGCATCGCTCGGATTGAGCAGCTCGTTCCAGCTTTGTGGCGCCGGCGTCACCTTGTCGGAGCGGTAGCAGATGCCGGTGGTGCCCCAGGTGTAAGGCACGGAGAACCGGTTGCCCTGGTCATATTCCAGGTGCGTGGCTTCGGGGTAGAGGTTTTTCAGGTTGGGGACTTTGACTGGATCGATGTCCGCCAGCAGCCCCTGCTTGTGCAGGACTTCGGCGAAGGGCGAGGAGACGAACACCACGTCATACCCTTCACCGCCGGACGCCATCAGCTTGCCCATGATTTCTTCGTTGGTGGCGTGCAGCGCCTTGTCGACGTCCACACCGCTGGCAGCCTTGAACTTCTCCAGCGCATCCGGGGCCATGTAGCCGTCCCAGATGGAAATCACCATGTCTTTCGCACTTGCAGCCTGTGAAGCGATCGCCAGGGAAACGGCCAATCCCACGCACAGAAGATCATTCAGCTTGCTCATAAATACTCACCCGACGATTGTTTATTGTTGTGTTCGAAGGCAGTACGGCAAAACGAGAAACGATTGCTGGTGTTTTTTTTTAGAAATTAGGACCAGCATCAAAAGATGTCAACGCATTTTTTCCAGCCTGACGCTTCGCCGGCGCATGACATAAGATGGGCAACTGAGTCCGACAGCGGATCACAACGAGAAAAGACGCTTGAGCACGACAGCCGAAAAAAAACCGCGCACCAATCACCTGGAACTGGCCCGGCGCATCCTCGACCACACTCAGGAAAGCGGCCTGGTGGCCGGCGACCCGGTGGCCGAGCAGGCCCTGGCCCGGACCTTCCAGGTCTCGCGCACGCTGATTCGCGGCGCGCTGAAAGTGCTGCTGGAAGAAAACCTGCTGAGCCACGAAGCCGGCAAGGGTTACCGATTGCTGGCCTCGCCGGCAGGCCAGGCATTCAACGCCGCCCTGCCGCAAGCCGAAGAAGAAGAACTGGCCGCCTCAGTGCTGCGCGACCGCATGGCCGGGCGCCTGGGCGACAGCATCAGCATCAGCGAACTGATGCGCCGCTACGACATCGGCCGGCCGGCGGCACAAAAGGCCCTGCAGCAATTGAGCGAAAACCAGGCCATTGAGCGCGGCCCCGGCCAGTCCTGGCTGTTTCGCCCTTCACTGAACAGCCTCGCAGCCCTTGAAGAAAGCCTGAAATTCCGCCTGATCCTTGAGCCCGAAGCCCTGCTCAGCCCGAGCTTCAACGCCGACCCGCAACGCCTTGCGCTGTTGCGCAGCGCCACGCAAAGCCTGCTCGCCCGCCCCGTGGAAGACTTCGATATCCAACAGTTTCGCGAACTGGACATCAGCTTCCACGAACTGCTGGCCCAAAGCTGCGGCAACCGCTTCATCAGCGACGCCCTGCTCCAGCACCAGAGCCTGCGCCGCCTGCCGAACCTGCTGCCATCGGTCAGCGTGCACCGCCTGCAGGAAGCGCTGCGCGAACACCTGCAAATCATCGCGCACATCGAACGCGGACAGATGGAGATCGCCGCCGACCTGCTGCGCCTGCACCTGCGCCTGAGCGCCGCGCAACGCCCGCAAACCGCCAACCGTGGCATCCCGCAAAGTCATCTGTTCGGGCGTCGCTAATCGGCCCGTAAAAACATGATGATTTTTTTTTGAAAATAAGACAGCATCAAAAACACCTTCAGGAGCGGCGGGTCTGACCCGCCATGGACAGTCCCTCGCCATGCAAAAACAAAAACTGATCGCCCTGTTTCCGGAAGCCAGTTTCGGCGCGGCCTTGAACTGCATTGGTATCGCTCAGTCGCTGCGTGAGCTGGGCGCGAATCCGGTGTTCATCTGCCATGAGCATTTCCAGGGGCTGTTCGCCGAGTACGGTTTCGACGAATACCCGATTCCGCAAGCGAGTCCATTGTCGGCGGCGGAACACCAGCACTACTGGGAGCGCTTCATCGAGCGCAGCATTCCCTACTTCGACCAGACCCCGCTGGCGCAGATCGACAGCTACGTGGCGCCGGCCTGGGAAGCCATCATCGACACCGCGATCGAAGCGGAAAAACCCTTGCAGCAGTTGCTCGGCCGCCTCAAGCCCGACGTGATCGTGCTCGACAACGTGGTGATGTTCCCGGCCATCGCCAACGCCGGTTGCCCCTGGGTGCGGATGGTGTCCTGCGCCGAAACCGAACTGCCGGATGTGGCCGTTCCACCGTACCTGTCCGGATGCCTGGCCAGCGACACCCAGGCCTGCGAGCGTTACACCGAGCAGTACCTCAAAGCCGTCGCACCGGCCCATGAACGCTTTTCGCAATTTCTCCTGAGCAACGGTACTGCGCCTTGCCCACCCGGACAGTTCCTCACTGACTCGCCATGGCTGAACCTGCTGCTGTCGCCGACGCCAGTGCGCTATGAACGCCAGCAACCGCTCGACCCGCAACGCTACGTCTACCTCAATGGCTGCGTGCGCCGCGAAGCGCCGTACATCGTCCCGGACTTCCCACGGCACAACGACGCGCCACTGATCTACCTCAGCTTCGGCAGCCTCGGCGCCGCCGACACCGGGATGATGAAGCGCCTGATCAGCACCATCGAAACCTTGCCGTACCGTTTCCTGGTCAACGTCGGTGCCTACCGCGACATGTACACCACCGTGCCGGACAACGTGTACCTCGACAGCTGGTTTGCCCAGCCGGCGGTGCTCAAGGAATGCGATGTGTTCATCCACCACGGCGGCAACAACAGCTTCTGCGAAGCGCTGTACTTCGGGCTGCCGTCGCTGATCATCCCCTATTGCTGGGACGGCCACGACAACGCCGCCCGGGCCGAGGAAGTCGGTGTCGGCCGCTACCTGCCGCGCTTCGCCGATCCCCTGGCCGCCCTGCCCGCCGCCCTCGAACAACTGCTGGCCGACCAATCGATGAAACAACGCCTCAAAACGTTCAGCGAGCGCATGCAGGCGACCCGCGGCACCGAGATTGCCGCTCGCGCGATCATGGCGCTTCCAGACCTCTAGCCATAACAACAAAAACCGTCGGGCAACCGAACGCAATCGTCGCTGCCCGACACACCGCCGGAGTTTCAGCATGAATGCCCCACCGCGTCTCGATTCCCTCGACCACGTCCTGCCCCATCCCTTTTGGCAGGACACCGTCACCCCACCGCCCGCCGCAACTTCCGTCACCGGCACGGTACATTGCGACCTGGCGGTGGTCGGTGGTGGCTTTACCGGATTGTGGACGGCGTTACTGGCGCACCAGCGCAACCCCGGGCTGGGCATCGCGATCATCGAGGCGCGACGCTGCGGCGGTGAGGCCAGTGGACGCAATGGCGGCTTCTGCGCACCCAGCATTTCCCACGGAGTGTCCAACGCACTCAAGCGCTGGCCGGATGAAGCAGAGCAACTGATCCGCCTGGGCCGGCAGAACCTCGATGAACTGGCCGCCGACCTGCAACGCTTTGGCATGCACGTCGAGTTCGAACGCCAGGGCAAACTCAACGTCGCCAGCCAGCCGTGGCAAATCGACGGGCTGCGCTCAATGCAGCGCAACTATGCGCGGTTCGGCATCGACTGCCAGTGGCTGGAAGGCAGCGACCTGGCACAGAAGCTTGATTCACCGGCGTATGCGGCCGGCCTGTTCGAACCCAATTACGCCCTGCTCAACCCGGCGAAAATGGCCGCTGAACTGCGCCGCATTTGCCTTGAACAAGGCATTCAACTGTTCGAAAACAGCCCGGTCCTGCAACTGGATGCGGACAAAGACAACTTGCGCCTGCGTACAGAAAGCGGCGAAGTGATCGCCGGGCAAATCGCCCTCGCCACCAACATCGCCCCGCCGCTGCTCGGCCATCTGGCATCGAGCGTGATCCCGGTCTACGACTACAGCCTGGTCAGCGAACCCTTGAGCGATGCGCAGCTGCAAGCCATCGGCTGGACCGGGCGCTACGGCATCGCCGACGCCGGCAACCAGTTCCACTACCTGCGCAAGACCGCCGACAACCGCATTCTCTGGGCCGGCTTTGATGCCATCTACCATTTCGGTGGACGCCGCGACGAAGCCCTGACCCAGCGCCCGCAAAGCTTCCAGCGCCTGGCCGAGCAGTTTCACCAAACTTTCCCGGCCCTGGGCGATGTGCGCTTCAGCCATGCCTGGGGCGGCATCATCGACACCTCCGCGCGCACCACGATGTTCACCGGTTGCGAGCAACAGGGCCGCGTCGCCTATGCCTTGGGCTTCACCGGGCAGGGGGTGTCCGCCAGCCGCTTTGCCGCGCTGAACATGCTCGACCTGCTGGCCGGCGAGCGCACTGAACGCACTGAACTGCTGATGACCTCCAAGGCGCCCTTCCGCTTTCCGCCCGAACCGTTGCGGTATGTCGGCGTGAAACTGGCCCAACGCTCACTGGCGCGCGAAGACCGCGACGGTCACCGCGACCTGCTGCTCAAGACTTTCGATGCCTTTGGCATCGGCTTCGATTCCTGATCCGGAGACCACCATGTCCACAGCCCTGCCCCGGCACGTCATCGACTTCGCCAGCGAACTTGCCCCCCGTGAAACTGAAATCAACGACCCTGCCGTGGTCGACGCGCCTTATCGCAGCAAGAGTTGGCGGCACTTTGTGGCGCCTGAGAAAAACGCCGTGGCCGGCATCTGGGAGGCGGGACCGCACCGGGAGCGTTGCCAGTGCGATTACGATGAGCTGTGTCACATCCTCGAAGGCAGCGTACGCCTGACCGATGCCGAGGGCGTCGCGCGCACGTTCGGCCCCGGCGACTCCTTCGTGGTCACCAGTGGATTCAACGGCACCTGGGAAAATCTCACCACGGTGCGCAAGGTCTATTTCATCCTCGGTTAACGGGCCTCGACCGCTACGTCAGGCTGCTGACGTACCTGATTACGCCCATTGCGCTTGGCCTGGTACAGCGCGTCGTCGGCGCGGGTCAACAGGCTTTCCGGTGTGTCGTCGGGTTGTGCATGGGCCACGCCGAACGACGCGGTGATGGTGTCCAGCACCGTGTCGGTGCCCCGGGCCTTGACCCGCAGCGACTGGATTTTCAGGCGCAGGCGCTCGGCAAAAGCGCCGGCAGACGCCAGACCCGGGCAATCCTTGAGTACGACACAGAATTCTTCACCACCGTAACGCGCGGCAATGGCCTCGGCCGGCAGCGAGTCTCGCAACACCTGGGCGACATGCTGAAGCACGCGGTCACCCAAGGGATGGCCGTACTGGTCGTTGAATTGTTTGAAGTGGTCGATATCCAGCATCACCAATGCCACACCGGTCGCCGCGTTGTTCATCGCCTGCTCGAGCTTGCGGTTGAAGGTGGTGCGGTTGAGCAATTCGGTCAGGCCATCGAGGGTCGCGGCCAATTGGGCGCGCTCAAGCTTGTCGCGCAGGCTTTTGATTTCATGCTGCGCGGACTGCAACTGGGCGAGGAAATGCTCTTGCTGCCCCTGCATCAACCGGGTGCTCTGTTGCAGCTGGATCAGGATGCTCGGCAAGCACTCGCTGGCCGGCTCTTCGAGCATTTGCAGGTATTGGCCGAGGCTGGCCTGGAAGTTCTGGTTGCCTTTCACGCTGCGCGAAACATCGCGCTCCATGTCGTCGACCAGGTTGATCGCTTCCTGCTGCCCGGAGCGGGCGTCCGCCAGTTCGTCGCGGATGATGTACTCGCGAAACAGTTTGGCGGCCGACTCCGGCGGGAAACAGTCGAAATCGTTGACCACCCGGTCCAGCTGCCGATTGAGTTCCGGCTCCTGGCCTTTGCTGTAGGTGTACCAGAGCGCGTAGTGCACCGGGTTGGGGGGAATGTTGTGACGAACCATCAACGGCACTGCCTGCTTGAGCAACGCCGCCGCCTCGCGGGAGTCTTCTGGATACAGCGCTAGAACAGTCGCACGCGTGTCTGATTGGCTCATGGTTTCACTGTGGTTGTTTTTATTTGGCGATTGGCAAACGCGCTGAGCATAACCATACGCCCGAAAAACGGCCATCCCTGGCGCTCACAACCGCTCAATCTGGTACATCTGTTCCAAATACCCGATCAACCGCCGGTTGGCATCAACCCGGCCTGCGGGCCTTGCGCCGAGTGCAGCGCCATCAGCACGCCGCCGACCAGGTGGCCGACGATGATCGCGACAATGCCCCAGACCAGGTCCAGGTGAATCAACTGCAGCCGAGCTGCGCCGGTGACGTCAGCCTGATCGCCTCAGAGTTCAAGGCTTACGCAATAAATAAGTATCCATGATCCAGCCATTGGCCAACCGCGCGGCCTTGCGCACCCGTTCGATTTCATCCGCCACATCCTTGAGCTTGCCGCTGATCAGGATTTCATCCGGCGTCCCCAAATAGGCGCCCCAGTAAATCTCGGTGTCCTGATCCACCACCTGACGGTAAGCATCCTGAGCATCGAGCATCACCACCAGACTGTCGGCATCGCTCACCTGCCCCGCCGCCAAACGCCGGCCTGTGGTGATTTCAACCGAGCGGCCTATCTGGTTGAGCGTCACCTTGTGCTGTGCCGCCAACGCCTGGACGCTGGTAATGCCGGGGATGACCTCGAACTCGAACGCGCAGGCACCTGAAGCCTGGATCGCCTGAAGGATACGGATGGTGCTGTCGTACAACGCAGGGTCGCCCCACACCAGAAAACCACCACACTGGCCGTCGGACATTTCCTCGTTGATCAGCCGTTCGAAGGTCTGCTGCCTGGCCAGGTTCAAGTCGTCGACACTGGTCTTGTAATCCACCTCACCGCGCTCGCGCTCCGGGCTGTGGGCTTCGACAAAACGGTAATCGCGGTCGGTGATGTAGCGTTCGCAGATTTCGCGCCGCAAATCGATGAGTTTGTTTTTGCTCTCGCCCTTGTCCATGAGAAAAAAAACGTCGACCTGATTCAGCGCCTTCACCGCTTGCATCGTGATGTAGTCGGGATTGCCGGCACCGATGCCGATGACCAGGAGTTTTTTCATCACAACAGGTCCTCGGGGTCGGTGCCCGGCAAGCGCAGCCGCCAGCGACCATGGAACCTCAACTCGACCGCCGACAGGGGTTCGACGTCGATCAGGCTGGACGACGCGCCTTGCAACACCTGCTGCAGTGCGGCGCGGATGACAAAGGGATGGGTAATGGCAACGATGTGCCCCGACGTCGACTGCAACGTTGTCATCCACGCGCCCACTCGCTCGCCCAGTTGAACCAGCGACTCACCACCGTGGGGTGCCGAAGCCGGATCCCCCAGCCAATGCTGGAGTGCTTCGGGATCGGTTTTTTGCAGATTGCCGATGCGTTCACCGCCCCAGCGCCCGAAATCGCAGTCCTTCAGCGCGTCAACAATCTCCGGCGCACTGCCGAACAGTTCAGCGGTTTGCCGGGTGCGCAATTCCGGGCCGCAGACAAGACGCGCAGCGCCCTTGAACTGATTGCAACGGGAAAGCCTGAGCGCTTGCCAATCCATCTCCAGAGGTTCGTCCAGAGGAAAACGCGCCAATTTCTGTGCGACGGTTCGAGCGTGACAAATCAGGGTTAAACGGGTCGCCTGCACCAGCAATCACTCTATGAATGGAAAGGAACGACGGCGTCAGGTGACCGCCATTGCGCAATTGTGCCGCAAGAAAGCAGACCCGGGGGGTGTTTAATTTTCCTGTTTGAAACGGATTCCTTCAGTCATTTCCTGGCAGATTTTCTGTAATGGCTGACCGTAATAAAGGCAATCACCTACAAGACTTTACGACATCGGCGTAGCCCCTTGGCACAGGCATTTCGCCCCTTTTTCGGACACGGACAAACCACGCGAAAATTAACTAGACAGGCAGCGCGCGATAATTAAATACTCCTTTCAACGGACTGTTAAAACACGTACCACGCTCATCCAGCAGGAGCCTGGATGCCCTTTCTCGAACACCCGATCAACGCGCCTGGCCAGGCATCGCATCCGGCGCAATCGCCCATTCCTTGTTTAATGCGGTCCATCCCAAGAAACATCTGACAAGAAAAAGAGTGGCGCCTGACAACGTTCAGACGACCACCCATTTAATGTGTGGAAAAACCGACAGTGATAGTCAGGTTCGGCTCAATCCGCCGAATCGTTTGATACAGGAGTGTCTCCATGCTGGTCTTGCGTCCAGTCGAGTTAGCCGACCTGCCCCAGTTGCAGAGGCTGGCTCGTGAAAGCCTCGTCGGCGTTACATCCCTGCCCGACGATAGCGATCGGTTACACGGAAAAATCCTCGATTCCTGTGCGTCGTTCGAGAAGGACGTCGCGGGTCATGGCCCGGAAAACTACTTCTTTGTACTCGAAGACCTGACGACGCAGCGTCTGGTCGGCTGCTCGGAAATCCTCGCCACGGCGGGGTTCAACGAGCCGTTCTACAGCTTGCGCAACCGGCACTTCACCAGTACCTCGAGGGAGCTGAACATCGAGCACGGTGTACCGGCCTTGTCGTTGTGTCACGACCTCAGTGGCCACACCTTGCTGCGGGGCTTCCATATCGATGCCGCGCGGGTGCGCAGCGCGCATTCCGAATTGCTGTCGCGGGCGCGCCTGTTGTTCATCGCCGCCCACGCCCGGCGTTTTTCCGAAACGGTGATCACCGAAATCGTCGGCTACAGCAGTGATGAAGGCCACTCGCCTTTTTGGGATGCCGTGGGCAAGCATTTCTTCGACTTGCCCTACGTCGAGGCCGAACGGCTTTGCGGCCTGCAGAGCCGCACCTTTCTCGCCGAACTGATGCCGCAGTATCCGATTTACGTGCCCATGCTGCCCCAGGCGGCACAGGACTGCATCGGCAGCATCCACCCCGACGGCCAGGAAGCCTTCGACATCCTTGAACGTGAAGGCTTCGAAACCAACAGCTACATCGATCTGTTCGATGGAGGCCCGACCCTGTATGCGCGCACGTCGGGCATTCGCTCCATCGCCCACAGCCAGTGCGGAGTAACGCAGCCTGGCCCGGTGATCGATGCCCGTGGCAGCTTTCTGGTGAGCAACGAGTCCTTGAAGGATTACCGGGCCATCGTCGCCGATCTTGATTACATCCCCGGGCAGCCCGTGACGCTGGACGCCACCATGTGCGAGGCGCTGAAGGTGACCGAGGGCAGTCCGATCAGGCTGATCGCCCTGTGAATACCCGCCAGCGACGTCACCGCCCGAGCACTCGCGAACAAGGAACAGCCGCATGATTGTCCGTCCGGTCCAGATCACCGACCTGCCCGCCCTGTTCACGCTGGTGCGCCAGGCCAGCCCCGGGCTCACCAGCCTGCCGGCCGACGAAGAACGCCTGGCCCACCGGGTCCGCTGGGCGCAACGCACTTTCGCCGGACAGGTAGATCGGGCCGATGCCGATTATCTGTTCGTGCTCGAGGACGACGAGCAGCAAGTGGTGGGCGTCAGCGCCCTGACGGGTGGCGTCGGTCTGCGCGAGCCCTGGTACAACTACCGGGTCGGACTGACGGTCAGTACTGCACCGGACCTGGGTATCCAGCGCCAGATCCCGACCCTGTTCCTGAGCAATGAACTGACCGGGCAATCGGAAGTCTGCTCGCTGTACCTGCGCCCCGATCAGCGCCAGGGAAGCAACGGCCGTTTGCTTTCGCTCGGGCGTTTGTTGTTTGTGGCCGAATTTACGCAGCTGTTCGGCAACCGGCTCATCGCCGAATTACGCGGCAGTACCGACGAACGAGGCGGCTCGCCGTTCTGGGACAGTCTCGGCCGGCACTTTTTCAAGATGGATTTCAGCCATGCCGATCACTTGTCCGGGCTGGGCAGCAAATCATTCATCGCCGAACTGATGCCGCGCCAGCCGCTGTACACCTGCCTGCTTACCGAACAGGCCCAGGCGGTGATCGGCAAGGCCCACCCGAATACCGAGCCGGCCCTGAAAATCCTCAACGCCGAAGGGTTTGCCCACAAGGGCTACATCGATATCTTCGACGGCGGACCGGTCCTTGAAGCCCAGGTTTGCGCGATCCGCACCGTGCGCGACAGCCAACCACTGTCACTGGCCATCGGTTCGCCGGACGATAAAGCGCCCCTCTGGCTGATCCACAACCGCCGTCTGGAAAACTGTCGCATTACCTGCGCACCGGCCCGACAGATGGGCAACAGCCTGGTGGTCGATCGTCTGACCGCCAAGCGCTTGCAGCTGCAACCCGGTGACTCGGTGCGCGCCGTGCCGCTGCTTGACCAACGGCAGCAGGCCGAGGCGGCGTGACTTATCAGTTCCATCGTTGCGACGTCAATCGGCCTTACCCAGCAAATTCGTCATCATTCTCCCCCTGCGCGCGTGATAGCCTTTTATTTCTTCGGCGTTGACACTTTTGCTCAAGCCCTTCCATTCCATTGGTGGAACTCATATGTCCAGGCTTTCCCATCAAGATTTGCGCCGCAATTTTCGCCAATTGTTCGCCTCCGACACCTGCTACCACACAGCCTCGGTTTTCGACCCGATGTCGGCCCGCATCGCCGCCGACCTGGGCTTCGAAGTCGGGATCCTTGGTGGTTCGGTCGCCTCGTTGCAAGTGCTGGGCGCCCCTGACTTTGCCCTGATCACCCTCAGCGAATTCGCAGAACAGGCCACCCGCATCGGCCGTGTCGCCCAGTTGCCGGTGATTGCCGACGCCGACCACGGCTACGGCAACGCGCTCAACGTCATGCGCACCATCGTCGAACTCGAACGTGCCGGCGTCGCTGCGCTGACCATCGAAGACACCCTGCTGCCTGCGCAGTTTGGCCGCAAATCCACCGACCTGATCACGGTCGCCGAAGGTGTCGGCAAGATCCGCGCGGCACTGGAAGCCCGCTGCGATACGGAAATGGCGATCATCGCCCGCACCCACGCCGGGATTCTGCCGGTGCAGGAAATCATCAGCCGCACCCGCCAATACCAAAGCGCCGGAGCTGACGGGATCTGCATGGTGGGCGTAAAGGACTTCGACCATCTGGAGCAAATCGCCGAGCACCTGAGCGTGCCGTTGATGCTGGTGACCTACGGCAACCCGCTGCTACGCGATGACAAGCGTCTGGCCGAACTGGGTGTGCGCGTGACCATCGACGGCCATGGCGCTTACTTCGCCGCGATCAAGGCGACCTACGACAGCCTGCGCGAGCAACGCCAGATCCTCACCCAGACGTCGGACCTGAGCGCGACCGAGCTGACTCACACCTACACGCAACCCGAGGAATACATCCGCTACGCGGAAGAGTTCATGAGCGTGAAGGAATGACGGTTTAATGCCGTTGACAGTGTGAATTGACACGACGCCATCGCGAGCAAGCTCGCTCCCACAGGTTTTGCGATGGACGGTCACACCGAGTCGAGCAGTTCGTGATGGGGTTTCCCGTTCCCGCAACAGATCACACGATTACGCCCGGTGGTCTTGGCTTCGTATAGCGCATGATCGGCGTCGTTGAGCCAAAACGTCGCTTCGCCGTGGGCCGGATTGAATGACGCCAGGCCAATGCTCAGGCTGACTTTCAGCGCCGGATTCTGCTCGTACCCCAAGGTGGCGAAGCGAACGCGCAGGGCATCCATGACGGCGATGGCGCGGTTCAGGGGCAGGTCCGGAAGGATCACGCAGAACTCGTCACCGCCGTAGCGCCCGGCCACATCGGTCACTCGCAGGTTCTGCCTGAGCATTTTGCTCAACTGACGCAGGACGATGTCGCCAGCAACATGGCCGTAGGTGTCGTTGATGACTTTGAAATGGTCGATGTCGATCAGCGCAATCGCCCCGCCTTTTTGCTGGCGTTTGCAACGCTGGAACTCGACCTCCAGCTGGTCCTTCCAGGTGCCATGGTTGAGCAGGCCCGTCAGGCTGTCGGTGCGGCTCAGTGCCAGCAGTTCACGCTTCTGACGGCCGAGGGTATGGGTCTGGCGGAAGCAGATCCAGCCCAGCGCCAGCGGATACAGGCACAACAACGGCAAACAGGCATAGAGCTGTACCGGGCTGGTAGCAGGAATGAACGCCGGGGTGAAAATCTGCAGGCCAACACAGAGGCCCAGCACTTGTGCGGCCGTCCCGGCCAGCAGGAAGCGCAAGCCGCCGATGGCCACGTTGTGCATGGCCATCATGGAGATGGTGGTCGCGCTGGGCAGTGGATTGAATTGCATGGCGGCAATCCAGAAGCCGCCGAGAAAGGCATCGATCAGCAGATTGCGGTGTTCGGCATGATAGGGCGTCCTGGCCCGGCGTGCCCATTGGTAAGCCAGGTGCGGCCAGATCAGGCCATTGAACCACATGAATCCCCAGACCCAGGGCGCCGGATCGAGTGGATACATCGCCGCGCTCACACACACCAATCCCAGGGCCACCCCCAGGATTCGCGATGTGTAGAGCCTCCTGGCCAATGAAACCCCCTTTCCTCCCGTTTTTGCCATAAGGCCTCTGTACCACTCGACGGAATGCGATAACAGCCTGAGCCTATGCGCTGGAGTCTATCAGGGCGAGATCAAATAGCCATCACCGACTGACGGACTGAATATCGCGACATCACGCTCGCATAAAAGCAAAAGCCTCGTCTCCAGAAACGGCTATACATGAAAGAAGGGTTGATCAATGACCATAAGAGGAGGCCCATGCAGACCTTTCAAGTATTGATCATCGGCAGCGGGTTTGGCGGACAATGTGCCGCAATCAATTTGCTCAAGGCCGGCATCGACGATTTTCGCCTGCTGGAACGACGGGATTTCTTCGGTGGCACCTGGTGCCAGAACACCTACCCCGGCGCGGCAGTCGATGTGCCATCGCCGCTGTACTCCTTGTCTTTCGCCCCGTATCGCTGGACGCAAATGTTCGCCGAACAGGCCGAACTGCACCGCTACACCCGCCATGTTGTGGAACACTTCGGCCTGCGGGACAAGGTGGAACTGAACGCGAATGTCGAGCGCGTCGAATGGGACGACGCCAACAAGCGCTGGACGGTTTACACCGCCGGCAAAGGCACGTTTTGCGCGCAGTTCCTGATCAACGCGACCGGGCCGCTGAGTCAACCGGTGGTTCCGCACTTCAACGGACAGGAACGCTTTCAGGGCAAGACTTTTCACACCAACAACTGGGATCACAGCTACGACTACCGGCAAAAACGCGTGGCCATCGTCGGCAGCGGCGCCAGTGCGGCCCAGGTCATTCCGGCCATTGCCCCGGACGTCGGGCACTTGCATGTGTTCCAGCGCACGCCCCACTGGGTATTGCCCCGGGCTGATCGCAGGTTTGGCCGCTTCCAGCGCTGGCTACTGGGCCTCAAACCCGCCTACAAGTTGCTGCGCTGGGGTATCTACTGGCAATTCGAAACCCGGGTGTTTGGCTTCAAGTATTCGAAGCCGGCCGTGCACATGGTTCAGCGCCAGGCCCTGCACTTCCTCAAACGCCAGGTGCCGGACGCCGAACTGCGGCGCAAACTGACGCCGGACTACACCATCGGCTGCAAACGGGTGATTCTGTCCAGCACGCTGTACCCGGCCCTGGCCCGCCGCAACGTGACTCTGCACAGCCGCGAGCAAGGCATCGCGTCCATCGACGAAACCGGCATCGTTACCCTCGATGGCCAACACATCGACGTGGACCTGATCGTCTGGTCCACCGGCTACGATGCCACCGACGGGGTGATTTCCTACCCGGTAACGGGAAAAAACGGCACCTGTCTCAAGGAGGTCTGGGCGCAATACCCGCGGGCCTACCTCGGCACCGCCCTGCCGGACTTCCCCAACCTGTTTATCGTCACCGGGCCGAACACCGGCATCGGCCACACCTCGGCGCTGTTCATCATCGAATCCCAGATGAATTACATCCTCGATTGCATTCGCACCTTGAAGGATCAAGGTTTACGCAGCATCGAAGTTCGCCATGAGGCGGAACGTACCTACACTGAAATGATCCACCGGGAAATGGAACGCACCGTGTGGAAGTCCGGTGGTTGCCACAGTTGGTATCAAAGCAAGAGCGGTCATGTGATTGCCATGTTTCCGGGGTTCAGTTTCAGCTTTCATCGCTTGACCCGAACGCTGAAGCCCGCCGATCACATTTTGTCCTGAGCAGATACAAGGGAGACGCGTGATGCTTTTGTTGTTCGTCGTTCTCGCAGTGTTCGTCGCCTGGAGCTGGCTGACCTACCCGGCCATCGGCTACTGGCTCTATGACTTGAACATGGCGGCCGAGGCCAAGCTGTACCGGCTGCACAAAATCGTCGTGCCCATCCCCGAGATGACCGTCTCGACCTGGCAAGGCGGGCCGTACGAGGCCACCAGCAATGTGCTGATGCTCCATGGCTTCAGCGCCGACAAGAACCTCTGGCTGCGTTTCGCCCGGCACTTTGTCGGCAGCCATCGGGTGATCATCCCGGACATCGCCGGCCATGGCGAAACCGGCTTCAAGGCGGGTGGCGGCTATGACATCCCCCTGCAGGCCAAGCGCATGATCCAGCTGCTGGACGTGTGCGGGGTGGAGAAAGTCCATGTCATCGGCAATTCCATGGGCGGCTACATGGCCGCATGGCTCGCGGCTACTTACCCGGAGCGCATTGTGTCGGTGGCGCTGATCGACCCGGCGGGTGTCACCGCGCCCGAGCCCAGTGACCTCGAGCGGCATTTGGCCAAGGGCCACAACCCGTTTCTGATTCACTCGCGGGAAGAATTCCAGCGTTTCTACGCCATGACCATGGCTTCGCCTCCCTGGGTACCGAAGCTGGTTCTCGATGCCGTCGCCCAGCGCTATGAACAGTCCCGCGATGAGCTGGAGGAAATCTTCCGCGAATTTCGCGCCAGTCCGCCGATGGAACCGCACCTGCCCGACATCACCGCCCCGGCCCTGTTGCTGTGGGGGCGCAAGGACCGGCTGATCGATGTCAGCAGCGTGGCGGTCTGGAGCAAGGGCATCGCCGACCTGCGCGTGCATATCTGGGACGCCGTCGGGCACATGCCCATGGTGGAAGCCCCCACCGGCTCGGCGCGGCTGTATCGCGAGTTTTTGGCATCGCTGCGCTCGGAGAGCCCGCAGGATCAACGACTGCACTAGGGGGGGGCGTTCTCAATTAGTTTCCCTACCGCGCCGGGTCTGCTGTTGTGCAGGGCAAGGCGCGAGAAGCGCAGTTTGGTCATTCCAAATCAGCTTCGAGCAACACAGCCCTGCACAACAGCAGGCCCGGCCCTTCGGGTTGTGCCTTAAAGCTGGCCAGGCTGCGTTGCAGGCCTTGGAAAGGGAACAACCATTCCCAGCGGCCTACGCCTTGCCTGGCCAGCTTTAAGGCGACAACGCGGTGGGGAAACTAATTGAGAACGCCCCCTCGCAGTCCTTTGCAGAATGAAGTTCGTCAGAAACTTCGTTTGTCGGCGTCACTGAAGGCTGCGATCTTTCGTCCATCCTTTACGTCACCGCGCCAGGAATCCTGTTCATGAACCACCCGAACTTCGTCAGCCCTGACCTGATCCGCCAACGCTTCTCCAAAGCGATGTCCGACATGTATCGCGAGGAAGTGCCGTTGTACGGCGCGTTGATGGAACTGGTGGAACAGACTAATCGTCACGTGCTGGACAGCGATGCGCAAATCCTGCAGCAGCTCACGAGCACCGGCGAAATCGAGCGCCTGGACCTGGAGCGTCATGGGGCGATCCGCGTCGGTACGGCCGCTGAGCTGGCGACCCTCGCCCGCCTGTTCGCGGTGATGGGCATGCAACCGGTGGGTTACTACGACCTGACACCGGCCGGCGTGCCGGTGCATTCCACGGCTTTTCGCGCGGTGCATGAAGCGTCGTTGCAGGTCAGCCCGTTCCGGGTGTTCACCTCGCTGTTGCGCCTGGAACTGATCGAAGACCTGGAACTGCGAGCATTCGCCCAGTCGATGCTTGACCAGCGCTCGATCTTCACCCCCATGGCCCTCACGCTCATCGAACGTGCCGAATCCCAGGGAGGCCTGACCGAGCATGAAGCCCTGGCGTTCGTCGAACAGGCACTGGAAACGTTTCGCTGGCACCACAGCGCCACCGTCACTGCCGAGCAGTATCAACAACTCAGCGCCCAGCATCGTCTGATCGCCGACGTGGTGGCGTTCAAGGGCCCGCACATCAACCACCTGACACCGCGGACCCTGGACATCGACATCGTCCAGTCGCAAATGCCGGCCCACGGCATCACCCCCAAAGCGGTGATCGAAGGCCCGCCCCGCCGCCAGTGTCCGATCCTGCTGCGCCAGACCAGCTTCAAGGCCCTGGACGAGCCGATTGCTTTCACCGATCAAAACGAGGCTCGCGGCAGCCACAGTGCCCGTTTCGGCGAGATCGAACAGCGCGGTGCCGCCCTCACGCCCAAAGGCCGCGCCCTTTACGACCGCTTGCTCAATGCCGCCCGGGACGAACTCAAGGACTTCCCCAACGAAGCCAACGCCGCGCGTTACAACGTGCTCATGGCGCAGCACTTCAACGAATTCCCTGACACCTGGGAAGGCATGCGCCAACAGGGCCTGGCTTACTTCCGCTACTTCGTGACGGAAAAAGGCCTGGCGGCGGGTGACCTGACAAACTCCGCCCTGGAAGACCTGCTCAGCAGCGGTTGCCTGCGGGTTGAACCGCTGGTGTACGAAGACTTCCTGCCGGTCAGCGCGGCGGGGATTTTCCAGTCGAACCTGGGGGACGCGGCGCAAACCCGTTACGGCGTGCACTCCAACCAGCAAACCTTCGAAAAAGCCTTGGGGCGGCCGACGATCGATGAACTGGAGCTGTATGCCGACAGCCAGCGGCGTTCGATCGAACAGTGTTTCGCGGCGTTGGCCGATGTTGTTCAAGTCAATAAAAAACATGACTGAACGACTTCTCACCACTCAATAAAAAAAACGGGCGACCTGTAGGTCGCCCGTTTTTTATATCCGAAACTTTCAATACAGCAAAAAAAGTGTTCGCCCAGTGCAATGGCCTCGGCAATCCATGCACTGGTAAAGAGCCCTGACACTGGGCGAACGGAAAGTATTTTAGTAGAAGCGAATTAATATGTCCGTGCCGCAAAGATGAAATTTATCGACACAATGTTTAACAGGATGTCGATTTAAATACTATGCAACACGGCAGCTCAAACTCACCAGCTCGACCATTATGAGCTGATTATTCCTATACAAAACTTGCACAAAAATAATCAGCCCGTATAGAGCCATTACTCGATATCAGTGCTTGCTGGTCACCGTCAATACATCGGTATAAACCACGTTCACGCTTTGCCCGACTTTCAAGTCCTTGAGTTTGGCCTGGACCTCAGGTCGTTTCACGTCGACCGTCTTGGACTGGCCTTCCGGGTTTTCGAAGGTCACCTGGTTTTTCTTCAGGTCAATGTGGGTGATTTTCAGCTGCACTTTCACCTGACGGTAAGCTTCGCCGCCGGGGTTGGCGCTACCTGGTGCAGCGCGCACTTCACCGGTGGCTTCGGCGGTGCCGGGCAGGCCTTTGTCGACATCGGTGTCGAGGTAGGCGGCAACGGCGCTGGTGACCCTGATATCGACCGTATCGCCGGCCTTGAGGTTTTTGAGGTTTTTCGCCTTTTCGGTCAGTTGCACAGGGAACTCATTACCCTGCGGGCCTTTAAGGACCACGGAATGGTTCGCGGTATCTACCGAAACGACTTTGGTGGTGACCTGATCGACCACCACAACTTCGGACAACGGAATATCGGCGGCAACCGCGCCAAAACTGGCGGCAGACAGCAAGGTAGCGAGGGTGATGGCTTTGGTCAGTGCATGGCGTTTCATAGGCAGAACATTCCCTGTGATAGATGGCAACAGACGGCGTTGAAACCAGGCTCAACGCCATGTGTGCGAGTGAGCATAGACGCTGTTCTGCGAGTGGTCGCGCCGGGGCGGTGATTTTCCTTGCACAAGCGCCTAGTACCCGGTCATTTCCAGATAGCCTTCCCCGCCATGACTGCCACTGAGGCGCACCGGGCCTTCCCAGTACGGAATGCGCAAGTCCATCCAGGCTTGGGGATTGAGCGCGGTGATGGCGATATCGAGATGTCTGGCGGGGATCTTGATCGACCAGCGAACGGGCATCTCGCGTCCTGCCACGCGGGCGGTGTCTTGCGGCGTGAGGCTGATGTCGCTGGCGTGCAGCAATTGTGTCTGGCCCCGGGCGTCGATCCAGGTGCCGGTGAGGTAAGGCTCGCCGTTTTTTTGCCGCATGCGATACAGCATCACCTGCTCGCCGCTGTCCAGGTGCAGGGAGAACCAGTCCCAACCGCTCTGGTTGGCCGTCAGGGGCTGGCTGCTCCATTCGCGGTCAAGCCAGGCCGGGCCACTGACCTGAAAGGTTTGGCCGTCGATGTCCAGCGTGCCGCTGGCCTGGAAAAACGGCTGGCTGTAGTAATAAGAGGCCTGACCCTGCTCGGATTTTTGGCTGAATCCCTGGTCCCCCTGAAGCACCAGCGGACCTGTCGAGGTCAATCGCAACCGATAGCTGAAACGCGGGGCGCGGGCGCTGAGCAGCAGGTCGGCCAACGGGTCGTCGGCGGTCGCCTGACTGCGCAACTGCCAGTCGTCGATCCACGCATTGAACGGCGCAACGCTGACACCGGCCTGACCGACGCCGCCACGGGCATAACGTTCGGCCGCGTGATGCGCCGTCGCCGACGTCACCGCCGCGTGGCCGAGCCAGATCGTCTGATTCTGCCATCCCGCCACTTCGGGGATGGCTTTCAAGGCGCTGCGGAACAACGTCCACTGCGCGCCGAATTCATGCCCCTGATCGTCCTTCAGGTTGGCCGTGACGTACCACCATTCGATGCGAAAGCCGTCGTGCGGACCGTGATCCGTCGGGAACCTGAACGCCCGCCCGGGCACCACAGGGGTGAACGCAGCGGCCTGGTTGCCCAGCCCGGCAAAACCCTTTTCTACCGGCGCCGGTTGATCGCAACCGCTCGACAGCAGCGCCAGGAGCAATACGCCGACCTTAATCTTCATGGGCGAACGTCCGCAGCAGGTCCGCCGGTTGCGTGCGGTACAAACGGTACAACGGCCAGGCCGAAGCCAATAACGTCGCCACCAGCGCCAGCCCCATCAATTGCAACAGTTGCCATGGAAACACCCGCAACGGCAGACGCCAGCCAAAAGCCTGCACGTTGATCACCGTGTCCAGGCACCACGCCAGGGCGATGCCCAGCGGCAATGCCAACACCAGGGTCAACAGAGCCAGCAACCAGGTTTGCCCGAGGTTGAGCAACATCAAATGTCGACGTGTCACGCCCAGCGCCCACAGCGGCGCCAGTTGCCCGAGACGGCTCTGGCTTTGGGTCAACAGACTGATGAACAGCGCCACCCCTGCCACGCACAGCGTAAGGCTATTGAGCGCGGCGGTGGCGGCGAAAGTGCGCTCGAACACTTGCGTGGACCAGCCCTTGAGCCGCGCCTGATCGACGATGCGGCTGTCGTCCAGAGTAAACCGCGTCTGCAATGCCGTGACGAACGCCGGGATCGACGCCGGCTCGATGCGCAGGTTGAAGCGGCTCGGTGTCAGTTGCGGCCAGCCGCGCAGCAGGTGATTGATATTGACCAGAATGTGGCCCTTGGGATTGCCGTAGTCGGCGTAGATCCCGACGATCCGCGGCGACCAGGGGC